>QYQA01000055.1 GCA_007280285.1 Methylococcus sp.
ACGGTTGCTCCTAGGATCGATGTCCGCATAACGCCCCGACCTGATACCGGTTGGAAGTTTCTAAGGCCTTTTTGTATGGCCTCCAAGGGAACCCCGAGGGCGATAGCCGCGGTCGCAGCGGCGGCTGCATTGTGGGCGTTGTGTTCGCCGGCCAGATGGACCTCGCAGGTGAGGCGTCCCTTTGGCGTCTTGAGGCGAAGCTCTAGCCCTTCTGGCATTCGTTTGAACGCTGCCTTGACGGCCGCTGGGTGATGAAATCCAAAGTCCATGATGGTTCGTTGTCCCGCCAGTTGTCGCCAGATCGGGGCGCAGGAATCATCTGCTGGGAATACCGCGACTCCGTTATGGGGGAGGGCGGTGATCGAGGCACCATTCTCGTGGGCGGTGGCCTCGACGCTGCCCATAAATTCCTGGTGTTCGCGCTGGGCGTTATTGACCACGGCGATTTGGGCCTTGGCGCGTTGCGCGAGAATGGCAATTTCTCCGGGGTGGTTCATGCCCAGTTCGAGGACGGCATAGCGGTGGCTTTCTCTCAGGCGAAACAAAGTGAGTGGGAGTCCAATCTCGTTGTTAAGGTTTCCTCGGGTGGCCAAACGCCCATCCTCGCCAGCTTCTTCAAGGAGGATGGCGGCCAGCATTTGAGTGACGGTCGTTTTGCCGTTGCTTCCGGTGACGCTGATGATCGGTATCTTGAAACGGGATCGCCAGCCGGCTGCCGCAGCGCCCAAAGCCGCCCGAGTATCTTTAACGATGATCTGAGGGACATCGATGGGGAGTTTTTTTTCGACGACCAGAGCCACTGCGCCTTGTTCTATCGCCTGATCGGCAAAGTCATGGGCATCAAAGCGTTCTCCTCGAAGGG
Source organism: Methylococcus sp. (assembly GCA_007280285.1). Lineage (GTDB taxonomy): Bacteria > Pseudomonadota > Gammaproteobacteria > Methylococcales > Methylococcaceae > UBA6136. The sequence goes on from QYQA01000055.1 coordinate 863, forward strand.
CAAAAAAGAGCGCGTGATCAGCGACACTTCGTGTGTCTGTTGAGACCTGATTGAAGGAACAGTCTGCGCCAAAGAGCGTTGCTCCTTGGAGGAGGGCGGTTAGCTCAGAGAGTCTCATCATGGAGTCGGGGAGTGCAGTCATGATGCTATCAAGTTAGGGTCTCAATGAGGAGACGTAGACAAGAGATGTTGGGACTCATGAGTGGCTTTTTGCAGTCGATCATGGATGGCCCGCCAGGCCTCTGTTGTAGGAGGCTTTTGAACCAGAATCAGATCACAGGCCTCGCTATCGAGTGCCCTGAGGGTGCTGTAGAGGATTTTGCCGAAGGCGTTCGCGTCCCTTGGCATGCTCACTCGAAGGGTGGTTTTAATCGCCGTTTTCGCGAAGTCATCATCGAAGCACATGAGAGCAATCTGGCGTCCGGAAAAAAGGGTCCAGAGCCTTCTATCAAAGGCTTCTTGATCGATCACGAGTACCGCTGTATCAGGGGCATAGTGAGAGGCTAGAAGGCCTGATGCCCTGATGTGACTGTCTTCTTGCGGCGTTTTGATGGTCTTTCGAGTAACCCGTTCAAGTTGTTTCTGGGTAATGGCGCCGGGCCGGAGGAGCAAAGGCTCCTCCTCGAGGAGACTGATAATGGTTGATTCGAGCCCCACTTCGCAAGAGCCGCCATCGAGAATGATCTCAAGACCTTCGGGGAATTCGGTTTTGACATGTTCAGGCCGTGTTGGGCTCACACGGCCGAAGCGATTGGCCGAGGGTGCTGCGACGCCACCGCCAAAACTCCTCAGCATTTCACGTGCAACGGGATGGGAAGGGACCCGCAGTCCGATGCTGTCCTGACCGCCAGTCACTTCGTCAGGGGCCTCTCCCCGGGCGAGAATGAGGGTCAAAGGGCCTGGCCAAAAAGCGGCCGCGAGGTCGTAAGCAATGTCTGGGATATCCCTCGCCCATCCTGTGATCTCAGCGGTCTCGCCGAGATGGACAATCACGGGGTGATCAAGAGGCCGACCCTTAAGCTCAAAAATCGCTCTGACAGCCATGGGTTGCCTTGCATCGGCGCCAAGACCATAGACCGTCTCGGTGGGAAAGGCGACAACCCCACCGGCTCGGAGTTGATCGACAGCGCGCTGCATCTCTTGGGGGGATGGCATCGGTTGGGCCCTCAATGCGTTCCCGTGCCTTTTTGAATAAATTCGATCTTGTAGCCGTCGGGGTCTTCGAGAAAGGCAATGACCGTGTTGCCAAATCTCATGGGACCGGCTTCTCGGATGATTTTGCCGCCGCGATGGCGAGCCATCTCACACGCCTTAGCGGCATCCGCCACCTCGATGGCGATGTGTCCGAAGCCACTTCCCAGATCATAGTGGGGTGTTTCCCAGTTATGGGTGAGCTCAAGGACCGTAGCACTCGATTCATCTTCATAACCGACGAAGGCGAGGGTGAATTTTCCATCGGGATAGTCTTGGCGGCGAAGGAGACGCATCTCTAAGACGTCTTGGTAGAAGCGGAGGGAGCGGTCAAGATCGCCGACCCGAAGCATGGTGTGCAAAATTCTCATAGTGTGGGCCTCGATCAGAACATCAATATCGAAGGCTCGCTGGCCAGGGGTTGGTCTCGCGCTTGCCTTAACGATGTATTAAAGGGTGTCATGGGGTCCATCTCATGGTGGGGTTCGGGTGTTAATGATGCTGTCCAGCGTTCTTTCTCTTAAAAAATCCCGAATCTTTTCAGCATCCCCAAGGGTTCGGTAGGGTCCCAATTCAACCCGGTACCAGGTCGAAAAATCAAGGTGGATCATCGCCACGGCGGCCTTTATTGTTTCCGCGGTCTCAAGCTTATCTTTTAAAGACAAGGCGTCTTGTTTTGATTTAAAAATCCCGGCTTGAATGTAAAAACGACCTTCGGTGGGCGGTCGCCCGATGCGGATGTTGCGCGCTTCCTCAATGATATCGGGTTCACTCACTCGGCGCTCCTGGTCTTCAAGGATTCTGAAGAAGGTGAAGTGAGTCGGCGTCTTGGGGATCAAAGACTCTGCCATGATCGATGGATTCAAGGGGGACTTTGTTCCAAGTTGGATGAAGAGCCCCACCAGGACGATGGCGGTCACGGCAAGAACGATCATGCCGATGCGGCGGGTATGCCACGGGCTTCGCGTGGGCGTTGCCTTAAAGTTCGGGACGCGGTATTTGAGATCTTTCGCCATGGCTTACATCGTCTCGGGTGCTGAGACATCAAGGAGTCTAAGCCCATTAGCGATGACCTGTCGGGCAGCGCTGATCAGGGTCATGCGGGCATGACGGAGCGCATCGTCGGGGACTAAGAACTGATGGGCGTTGTAATAACCGTGAACATCAGCGGCGAGCTCCCTCAAGTAATGGACCAAGTGATGTGGCGCATGTTGCAGGGCAGACTGTTCGATCAGTTCCTGAAATCGGCTCAAGGTCACTAGCAGGGCGGATTCATGAGGCTCTGTCAGAAGAGAGAGCTGCTTCATGCCTTGTTGGCGGTCAAAGGTCAGTCCCTTTTCCTCCAGTTGTTTGAACACACTGCAGATGCGGGCGTGAGCATACTGGACATAATAAACGGGGTTTTCGTTCGTTCTGGACGTGGCCAGCTCGAGATCGAAGTCCATGTGTTGGTCTGATTTCCTCATCACATAGAAAAATCTTGCAGCGTCTTTACCGACTTCCTCGCGCAATTCCCTGAGGGTGACAAATTCACCTGAGCGGGTCGACATCTGAACTTTTTCTTCACCACGATAGAGAACGGCGAACTGGACCAGCAAGAACTCCAGCTTCTTCTCATCGCCGCCTAAAGCTTCAATGGCTGCCCGAACTCTTGGGATATAGCCGTGATGATCTGCACCCCAGATATCAATGATCTGGTCAAAGCCTTGTTCAAGTTTTAAGAGGTGGTAGGCAATGTCTGAGGCAAAGTAGGTCATTTGCCCATTCTCTCTGACAACCACCCGATCCTTTTCATCGCCAAGCCGAGTGGAAGCAAACCAGGTGGCTCCGCCTTCCTGATAGAGGAAGCCAGCCTGCTGAAGTCGGTCGAGGGATCGTTGAACGGCGCCGGCCTCGGTGAGACTGCGCTCTGAAAACCACGCGTCGTAGTGAACGCCGAAGGCGCTAAGATCATCTCGAATGTCTTCGAGTATGCTGTTGAGGCCGGCATCAAAAAGGGTTCGATAGTGGACCTCTCCCAGAGAAGACTTGGCTGTGAGAACCAGAGCATCGATATGAAGCTCTTTATCACCGCCCTGGGGCTCATCAGGCGGCAGGTCCTTGAAAACCGTTTCGGCGGAGCATCTGAGCGCATCGCCGACGGCGTTTTTTAAGTCTTCTGCAATGTCCTTCAGATAGCCGCCGCGATATCCATTGCTGGGAAAAACCACCGGTTCTCCAAAGGTCTCGAGATAGCGCAGCCAGACGCTTGCCGCCAGAATGTCCATTTGGCGGCCGGCATCGTTCACGTAGTATTCGCGTTCAACCTCAAAGCCAATGGCCGCTAAGAGATTGGATACGACCGCGCCATAGGCTGCCCCCCGGCCATGCCCGACGTGAAGGGGGCCCGTTGGATTGGCTGAAACAAACTCCACCTGGATCCTTCGGCCCTGACCACGTTGACTCTGGCCAAAGGAGTCTCCCGCTTCGAAAATCGCCGGGATCACAGTAAATTGTGCCTTGGGATCGATAAAAAAATTGATGAAGCCGGGGCCTGCGAGATGAACATCCCTGACGAGCGGGTCTTTGGGGAGGTTTTCAATGATCAGTTCGGCGATGACTCTCGGGTTCATTCCCGTGGGTTTTGCAAGGGTCATGGCCAGATTGGTCGCAAAATCGCCGTGCTGGGGATCCCGACATCGCTCGATGAGGCCATTCATCGGAATGTCGGGGGGGAGCTTTGCTGCTGCGACGAGCTTTGACAAGGTCTCGATGAGCAGGGATTCCAGGCGTTTTTTCATTCGGTCGAGGCGTCTTTAGAGGTGGGGAAAGGACTATTATCCTTAATTGTCGAGGCCACTGACAATCAAGCTTATCTGCCTAGAGGGAATGCCCCGAGGTGGGGTTGTTGCGGGCCATGCGGCGCTGATCGGCTTCTAGCCGTTCTGTGATTCGGCTGATCTTATGCCTCAGCCAATAGAGGTCTTCGCGAAGAATCTGGTGTTCAGGGTATTCGATGGCCAGCTTCTCGATCATCGATCGTGCCGTGAGATAAGTTTCAAGGGCTTGTTGGTACGCTTTTTCGCTTTCGCTGAGCCGACCCAGCTTGATGTGGACGGCGGCGACGTCTCGTGAGCGCATGCCTTGAAAGGCCGGCTGATGGGCTGGCTGGCTGGCAATGTCAAGGAACGCCGTGAAATGAGCGACGGCTTCGGCCGAGTCATCGAGCCCCTGAAGAATCTCACCGATGTTGTTGTGGGCGATGGCAAGGTCGCGCTGGAGCTCGGGATCCTCGGATTGCAGACGGACAACCTCTTCGGCAAGGTTCAGCCCTGTTCGGTAGCGATTGAGCGCCCCAGACAGATCATCTCTTCCATGCAGGATGTCTCCGATTCGATTGTGGACCTTGGCTGGGGCGCGGGCATAGGTGATCTGTTCTGGATGCTTTTCCGCCAGTTCTTCGAAAAGTGGGAGGGCGTTTTCGAGTTCTCTCATGGCGTTAAGGGCATCATGGAGTTCAATCTGCAGTTCAGCCATTTGCACGTGGCTGCTGGCGATATCGAATTGCAGTGTTGGGTTATCTTTAGAGCGTTCGGCGAGCTGTCGATAGAAGCTATGCGCGGCTTGTTGGGTCTGGAGCGCACTTTCTGGATCGTTGAGCGCACGCTGTAGCTTGCTTATTTTGACGTTAAGCCTTAGCGGATCGGTGATACGTTCCTCGCCAAGAGCGTCCTGCTTGGCCATGAAGGTTCTGATGCCAAGGCTTTTCCGGTAGTGATCAAGGGCCGTAAGGGGTTCCTGGTTTTCGAAGAGAAGATCTCCCAATTGTTCCTGAACACGCGCGAAATCTCGCTGGCGGGCAGGGTTGTGGGGATCCATCGCCATGGCGCGAATCAGATAGGCGCTGGCCCCTCTGAAGAGGGATAGGGCCCGGCTCTTGGCGCCGTGAAGAAGGTCAAGATCAGCAAGGTGCAGCGCGAGCCGGATACGGCCGGTGATTTCAGCGGCACTGTCCTCAGGATCGATGGCTCTTTCACGAAGATCACTGATCAATTGCCGGCCATGGGGAGCCAGGGCGGCGAGTTGGCCCCAATCACCGCGTTGGTGACTCGACTCTGCGGCGACATAAAGGGCTTGAAGCGCTGCTTCGCGGAGGAGGGTTTGGCGCGGCGAGGGGGGGATAACCTGATTGAAGATCAGTTTGGCGAAGCGGGACACTTCAAGGCTATCCGCGGTCATCAGAGCCAGTGCATGCCGTGCCAGAGACTCGGCGCCCTCGGCGACATAGCGGGTGGCGGTCGCATGATTCAAGGGAGTCTCTTCAGGCTCATTGAGAAAGATCGTGAAGAGGTCTTCTCGGCGATCATCTTGACTCAAGCCGCCCAGCAGCAGGCATTCTCGAATAAATTCAAGGGGAATCGGATGTTCCGCTAATTCAGCGGCCAACCGCATAAGGTCCCTTGCCCCGCCGGTCAGCTCGCTCAGCGTATCCATCAAAATCAAAGCACAGACGCTTTCCCTGGATTCGGGGAGGTCTGGCTGAAGCTTCTCCGCGAGGGCGCTGGCGGGTTTACTCTTTCTCGAAAGTTTTTGTGCAAGCCAGGTGAAGACGGTTTTTCGGTGGCGCCCATGATCCTCGGCCTTTGCGGCCATCATGGCCGTAAAATAAGGATGCCGGCCGGCCTCATCCAAGAGCCAAGCCAGGGCGTCGCGCTCATCAGAGCGACCGGGTTCCCGGCCCCTCGAAAGGACCATAAAGCCCGCGCGTTCATCCAGCGCCGGAAGGTGGATGGCCTCCCCGCGCTGATCGTAACGCTGACTTTTGGAGATCAGGATGGTGGCCCCCCTGGCGGCCGATGGGTGATGTGACGGAGGGGCCAGCCACTGCATCAGGGCGGGACCATTGATGCCGTCAGGCAAATCATCGACGATCCAGAGAAACGGTTTTGAGTGGCGCGCCAGGATCATGCCCGCCGTGCGGCGGAGTGTTGCAAGGTCGGTAGATTCATCCATCGGCTGATCGCCATCCAGCTGACGAAGGAGTGCCAGCAGTTGAAGCTTTAAAGCCGGATTCTCGCGCAGTTCCTGAAGTTTTAAGGCCGGAAGAGCTTGTGCCCCCGACAGTCTAAAAATACCCCCAGGGTAGCTTGGCCCAAAGCGAAAGGCATATTCACGGACCATCAAGGATTTGCCTAAACCTTGGGCGCCTGAAAGGATCGCGACAGCGGGCCCGCAGTCGTTGGTGTGGTTAGGCGGAGTGGTTAGAGCCAGGTGGAGGTCCCAAAGCTCCCGCTCGCGGCCCGCAAAATGGGAGGGCTCCTCGATGAGCTGAGTGAAAGGCTCTGTCCAGCCTTGGGTGAATTGGGGGTAATGCTCCCCTAGGGTGCCTTGGATGGCGTCCACAGTGTCCTTGATGGCGTCCGCTAGATCGCCAAGATCCGGCCCTTCCGGAAGCCCTGGTGCCTGGGCGATCACCCGCTGGCGTAGGATCAGGGGGTAAATATGCTTGAGCGTAGGTTCGGCATTGATGACCAGAATTCTTGAGAGTCCCCCGGGGTGACCTTGGGTCGAGCTCATAAAGGACATGGCGAGGTGCGCCTGACACTGCCGCGACCTAAAAAAGTCCTCGGTAGCCCAAACCAAGAAGCTTTTGGATGTGGCCAGTTTGGGGTGGAGGCTGGCGCCCGGCTGCGCCTCACAGGAAAAGCTTGAAGCCCCTCTCGAGGCGAGGGCCGCGCTCAGGCGTTTAACCACCGCGGCAGAGGCCTGATCATGACAGATGAAAATGTCGTGGGGGCCAGACAAATGAACGCTCCTGCCGGAAATCGGGTGCTGATGGGGCATTGTATCTCGAATGTCTTGGTTTCCAAGAGCGCAATTGCCTGCATCCTTTCGCTTGGGGCGGTCGCGCGTTTGCTCAGTGATCAAATTCCTTGTGTATCATGAGGGTAACACCCCATCTCTTCCCCCTAAAAAGTGCCCCATCCATCTTGGAGACTTGAGTCAACGGACACGCTTCTCTGGCAGCTCTGCCTTGAGGGCGACTGGGTCATGTCCAACGCGGCCGCGTTGAATGGTGAAGATTTTAACCCGATGACAGAAGGCCTTCGAGACGGGCAGCGGCTTAGTCTAGATGTGACGAGGCTCGGGGTCTGGGATAGCTACTTGATGATTGCCCTGATTGATGTGATGAGGCGCTGTCACGACCGACACATTGGTGTGGACACCTCGGGACTCCCCAAGGGAATGGCCGCCTTGCTTGAGTTGTCTTCTCGGGTTCCCGAGCGGACGGATGCTATCAAGGGCGTTGCTCATCGAGCCTGGCTCGAACGCCTCGGGGAATCAGCTCGCTCGGTATGGCTGGATGGATTTTTTCTGACTCAATTTATTGGCGAATCGGCCACGTCGATGGTCGCCTTGATCACCGGGCGCGCCAGATTTCGCCCCATTGATCTGTGGCTGCAGATTCAAGCCTGCGGCCCTTCGGCATTGCCCATTGTGACGCTGATCAGTTTGCTGGTCGGTTTGATTCTGGCATTTGTGGGGGCGGTCCAGTTGGCGTTGTTCGGTGCCGAGCTCTATATGGCTGATCTGGTTTCTCTTGGGATGACCCGGGAGATGGGGGCCTTGATGACGGCGATCATCATGGCGGGTCGCTCGGGAGCCGCCTTTGCGGCCCAGATGGGGACCATGAATGTGAATCTCGAGATTTCGGCCTTGAGGGTCATGGGGTTTACGGCGTCGGACTTTCTGGTGCTGCCTCGGATGTTGGCCCTCATTCTGGTCATGCCATTTCTTGGGCTCTATGCTGATTTGATGGGGATCATTGGGGGGGGGATCGTCGCTATTTCGTTTTTTGATATCCCCCTCACCCAATTTATCCAGCGGACCTCCGAATCGGTCCATCTGACCGACTTCTTTATCGGCCTCTTTAAGTGCTCGCTGTTTGGGGTTCTCATTGCGTTGGCCGGATGTTTCCGTGGCATTCAGTGTGGTCGGAGTGCTTCAGCGGTGGGTGAGGCGGCGACCTCTGCGGTGGTGACCAGTATTGTCTTCATTGTGGTGGCCGATTCGGTGGTGACACTGATCTGTCATCGGCTCGGGATATGATGCGGACGATGAATAGGACAGACTCGGTCATTACAGTTCAGGATCTGACCTTGGCTTACGGGGACATTGTGATCCAGAAGGCGCTCAATTTTGAGGTTCGCCGGGGTGACATCTTTGTGATTATGGGGGGAAGTGGCTGCGGTAAAAGCACTCTCTTGATGCATCTCATCGGTCTTCAAAAGCCGCTTCATGGGGATATTTTTTACGGGAAAGAGCGTCTTTGGGGGGTGTCATCTGAGCAGCGGGAGCAACTCCTCAGGAAGGTTGGCGTCCTTTTTCAAAGTGGAGCGCTCCTTAGTTCGATGACGCTGGCGGAGAATATAGCCCTACCGCTGGCGGAATTTACCGCGCTCTCAAAAAAGGAAATTGATCAGACGGTCTCTTATAAGCTGGCCCTGGTGGGGCTTGCTGGGTTTGAGGGCTATTATCCTTCGGAGATCAGCGGCGGTATGCAAAAGCGCGCAGGGCTTGCAAGGGCTATGGCCCTTGATCCGGAGATCCTCTATTTCGATGAGCCATCCGCGGGATTAGATCCCATCAGTGCCCAGCTGCTTGACGAATTGATTCAAAGTCTTCGTGACAGTCTTGGAGCGACGATTATTATGGTCACCCATGAACTGGCCAGTATCTTTGCCATTGGAACCCATTCGATTTTTCTTGATAGTGAGGCGAAAACGGCCATTGCGTTCGGTTCTCCGGATCAACTGTTAAAAACATCACAGGATCCAAGGGTCCTCAACTTTCTGACGCGTGGGCATCCAGAGCGGGCAGGTCAGGGAGTCCGTCATGAGTAAGCCCGTCAGTTCGCTCGCAATCGGGGCATTTTTGGTGGGTGGGGTCAGTTTGTTGGTGCTCGCCCTTCTGGTCTTTGGTGGCGGTCAATTCTTCAAGCCTAAGATCTATTGGGTGGTCTACTTTGAATCCTCCCTCAATGGCCTTAATCTCGGCGCCCCGGTCAAGGTGCAGGGCGTCCAGGTCGGGGTGGTCAAGGAGATCGAGCTGCGATTGGATCCGGATCACCACCAGTTGATGAAGCCCGTGGTGCTCGAGATTGAGCCTTGGCGTCTCGCCTCGCCCGATGGGATGCCCTACAACATCTCACATTTGAATGGTCAAGAGCGATCTCTCGAATTTAAAAAGCTCATGGATGCGGGTCTTCGGGCCCGACTGGAGGTCCAGAGTATTTTGACGGGCCTCCTCTATGTTGATCTTGATTTCCATCGTGATCAGCCGGCCAGGCTCACCGGGCTCAGCTATAAGGACATGCCCGAAGTGCCTTCTATTCCGCCGACGGTGGATGAGGTGGTGGCGACCCTTGTGGATGTCGTTAGAAAAATCAAGCAGATGCCGCTTGAAAGTATGGTGGAGGATGTAACGGCGACGCTGCGGGATGTTCGTCACTTGGTGGGCTCTGATGAGGCGCGTCAATCTCAAGTCGCCTTAGCAAAGTCCCTGGTCAGTGCGCAGTCGCTGTTGGGGCGACTTGAAAAACAACTCCCCGCTATGGTGGATTTGGTCGCTCAGGCGGCGGGTAGCTTTGATAAGACCTCCCTTGCGTTTGGTGGAACCGTCAAAGATATTCACCTTCAGTTGGGGCCGATCCTCAAGGAGACGGAGCTCGCGCTAAAAAGGGCAAATAGGGCTCTGGAAGCGTCTGAGGCAGCCGCATCGAATTTGGCGGAGGCCACGTCGAGTGATTCAACCCTCCAAGAATCACTGGTTGAGATCAGCCGGGCAGTTCAATCGGTCAGGCAGCTTACCGATTACCTTGAGCGGCACCCGGAATCACTCATTTTCGGGAAGCCCCAATGATTGCTATGCTGGGCCCTATTGGCCCCTTGTTGTTCATTCAAAGCACCCCATGAAAACACTGTTTCCGCGCTTGATCTTGCTGATACCTTTGGTGGGGCTGGCCGGCTGTTTCAGTCATGGCCCTCAGGATATATTCTATATGCTGAAATCCGCTGACATTCCTCAGAGAACGGGGTCTACCTATCAGGCCGGTCCACTGCTGGGCTTTGGCCCCATTCGCGTGCCGGCCTATCTTGATCGTCCTCAGATCGTCGTCGCGGCCTCACCAGAAACCTATCGTCTTTCGGAAGGGCACCGCTGGGCAGAACGGCTCGATGACAATATTGCGCGGGTATCGATGGAAAATCTCGGTGCCTTATTGCCGGCATCTCGCATCATCCTCTATCCCTGGCCGCGGGAGCCGAAGCCGGATGGCCAGATCACTCTTGATATTCAGGACATGCATCTGACCCAGGAGGGTCGGGTGCTGATGCAGGCTCTGTGGTCTTTCAGGGGGCGTCAAAGCCCACCGCAGTCCTTCCGCTTTAGCTGCAATGAACCCGCCTCAACAACGGATTTTGCTAAAATGGTCGAGGTTGAAAGTCACTGTCTTGAGCGGCTGAACCGAGATATGGCGAAGTCGGTGCAGGGGTTTCGCTGAGGCGGCGCACTGATCCGATCGGCGGCCTGACCTGAGGTGAGGCGCTCGATAAAACTGAAATGGTATCATTTATGCATCACTCATTAAGAACCATGCAACTGCGCTGAGTGGTCCTAAGCCCCTATTCGGGTTTGGAGTCTATGTTGGGTTCCACAGGACCCACGAAATCATCGAGCGAATGACCCTTACCCTATGAAGAACGGTAGTAGTCTGGTTTATCGACAGGAGGTTTCGGCCACCCTGCATTATGGGGCGGCGCCCGGGGTTCCGTTGCCTCAGGGTGTCCATCTCACCAAGGATGGGGTTAACTTTGCCCTTTTTAGTCGGCATGCGAGTCGTGTCTGGCTGCTTCTCTTTGAATCTCAAGATCGGGATCATCCGAGCCAAACCATCGAACTGGATCGTGAGCACCATAAAACCGGTGACATCTGGCATATATCGATTCTTGGGGCTGGTCGTGGGTTGATTTATGCGTTCCGCGTCGATGGGCCAGATCAACCGGAGAAAGGGCACCGCTTTGATTCATCAAAAATACTCATTGATCCTTGTGCGAAGGCGCTGATTTCGCCAAGACATCTCGATTTTGGCGCGATTTGTCGTCTGCCTAAAGGGGATGAGGTGTGCCTTGACGCTCCGGCTATCGTGAAGTGCCTGGTGACTGAGAGTGTCTTTGATTGGGAGGATGACCGCCCGCTCTACCATCCATGGTCTGATCTGGTGATCTACGAGACCCATGTGCGCGGCTACACCATCCATCCCTCATCGGAATCAAAAGCACCGGGGACGTTTTTGGGTCTCATCGACAAGATTCCCTACCTGAAGTCGCTGGGGATTAATGCCATCGAACTGATGCCGCTGCAGGAATTCAACCCGTTTGAGGTGACGGCCAGAAATCCAGAGACCGGCGAACGACTCACTAATTATTGGGGCTATAACACCATTGCCTTTTTTGCACCTTATGAAGGCTATGGTTCAAGGCTTTATCCCGGGTGTCAGGTGGACGAATTCAAGGCTATGGTCAAAGCCTTTCATAAAGCGGGTATCGAGGTCCTTCTGGATGTGGTGTTCAATCATACCGCAGAGGGGAATGAGACCGGGCCCACCCTTAATTTCAGGGGCCTTGATAACAGTATTTATTACATGCTCGAGGACGACAAGCGCTACTACAAAAACTACTCGGGTTGTGGGAATACCCTCAATTGTAATCATCCAGTGGTTCGCAACTTTATTCTGGAGTGTTTGCGATACTGGGTGATGGAGATGCATGTGGATGGTTTTCGGTTCGATTTGGCCTCGATTTTGGGCCGCGATCGGGACGGGAGTTTGGTGCCTAATCCACCGCTTCTCGAACAGATCGCGGAGGATCCGATTCTGCGGGATGTTAAACTGATCGCTGAGGCCTGGGATGCCGGTGGTGCCTATCTGGTCGGCCGTTTTCCAGGTGAACGATGGTCTGAATGGAACGGCCTTTATCGAGATGACATTCGCCGCTACTGGCGGGGTGATCATGGGATGGCGGGTGCCTTCGCCAGTCGTCTATGCGGCAGCGCCGATATTTATGAGCACAGTGGCAAGGCGCCGGTGAACAGTATCAATTTTGTGACCTGCCATGACGGCTTCACTCTTCGCGATCTTGTGAGTTATGACTCAAAACATAACGTGGCCAATGGCGAAGACTCGAGGGATGGCTGCGGGGCGAATTACAGTCACAACTATGGTCATGAGGGAGACACCCAGGATCCTTTGATTCAAGAGCTCCGGGGCCGGCAGGGCAAAAACTTCATGGCTACGCTGTTGTTGTCCCGCGGTGTTCCTATGATCCTCGCGGGCGATGAAATGGGCAGAACACAGCAGGGTAATAACAATGCCTACTGTCAAGACAATGAGATCTCTTGGCTCGATTGGACCCTGGTGGACCGTCATTCCGAGCTTCTGGATTTCGTTCGGAATCTCATTCAGCTTCGGCGGCGCTATCCAGTGCTCTCCAGTGAGCGGTTCTATGAGCCTCATGAGATCAGCTGGTTCAATGCCCAAGGCTATGAGCCAAATTGGCACCAAGACGCATCCATTGCCTGCTATGTCCATCCGACAAGAGACGATCAGCATGTCTGTCTGATTGCCAATCCGAACCCGGCCCCCGTTTTCTTTCGCTTGCCTGAGCCCCCTCGGGGGCGGCAGTGGGTTCGGGTCGTTGATACCGGATCGCCGCCCCCCTTCGATATCTGTGCCAAGGGGGAGGGTGTCCTGATTGGTTCAGGGGGAGGGGTGCTGGTGCGCGACCGGAGTCTGATACTGCTCGGGGCTGAAAAATGAGGATTCTGCGCCTATTTGGAATAGGGTTTGTGGCTCTCTGTGCGCTGCTATTAGCGGGTTGCGCTTTGATTGGGCCCGATTTTGATACGCCAAAGAGTGATCTGAGTTCTGGGTGGATGGATAAGAAGGATAATCGTTTGAGCAAGGCCGATCCCGCGGGCTTTCGTGATTGGTGGAAGGCCTTTAAAGATCCGGTCCTTGATCGTCTGATCAACACCGCCTATAACCAGAATCTCTCTCTTCGAGCTGCGGGAATTCGTGTTCTTGCTGGCCGAGCCCAGTTGGGCGTTGCGATTGGTGACTTTTACCCGCAGTCCCAAAGCGTCGAAGGCCTGGTCTGGGATATACAGCTGCCAAAGTCCGGCTTAAGTGAGCGATTACCCAGCACCAATCGACCTGACTCCAGCAGCAGCAATGGGAGTTCTCTGTGGTTAGATCGACTGGGTCCCTCCGTGAGTTGGGAAGTCGATCTTTGGGGGAAGTTTCGACGCGCCATCGAGTCTGCTGATGCGTCTATGCTCGCTGCCGTGGCTGATTATGACAGTCTGTTGGTCAGTCTCACCGGAGATGTTGCCACCTACTACATTAAAATCAGGACCCTCGAGCGACGCCTTGACATTGCTAAGACAAACGTCGAAGCGCAACGCGGCAACCTGAAGATCGCGGAGTCTAAGTTTTTAGGGGGTAGTTCCTCACGCCGAGATGTGGAACAAGCTAAGACAGTGCTTGGCGGCACCCAAGCCACCATTCCAAAGCTGGATGCGCAGTTGCGTATCAATAAGAATGCGCTTTGTGTTCTCTTGGGTATTCCCCCACAAAATATCGAGAAGCTATTAGGTTCTGGTCTTGAAGCTTCTAAGATTCCAGTGCCCCCGGTTCAGGTGGCCGTTGGGGTGCCTCTTGATCTCCTGAGAAGAAGACCGGACATTCGCCAAGCAGCATACACAGCACAATCTCAGTCTGCCCAGATCGGCGTGACAAAAGCGAATCTATACCCCGCGCTCTCCATTAGTGGCAGCTTTGCCTTTGTTTCAAGTAGTGCCCAAGGGCATAGCCTCAGCGACATGTTTGCTTGGGGCAATAACTTTCATCGTTTTGGTCCGGCGATCCAATGGAACATTCTCAACTATGGTCAGATCACCAACCAGGTCCGCTTTGCTGACGCGCAATTTCAGGCCCTGGTCGTCGAATATCAAAATCAGGTCCTCAAAGCTCAGCAGGAAGTGGAGGACGGTTTGATCTTCTTCCTCAAAATGCAAGACGCTGCGGAGTACCTCGCCCAGAGTACCGCGGCAGCCAAAAGGTCTTTGGAGCTTGCGACGATCCAATATCGAGAGGGTATGGCGGACTTCACAACGGTTTTAACGGCAGAGCAATCGCTGTTATCTCAGCAGGATACGTTCGCTTCGACGCTCGGTGATGTCGCTATTGGGCTGGTGACGGTTTATCGCGGGATGGGGGGTGGCTGGCAGATACGAGAAGGCCATGACTTTATTCCAGCGGATATCCGGGAGGCCATGGATCAGCGAACGGGTTGGGGGGACCTTCTAAAGCCGTTGACGGTTCCAAGCGGGCCCGCTCAGGGTACGGTTCGGGCCCCTGAATGGTAGCCAGACCTCTTTTTCATCTTGATTGAGCAATTCCAGGATTTGATTATGTGCGCCCATCGTGTTTTGTCCCTGCGAAAGTCTCTGTTTCTTATCGTTCTTTCCGGGCTGATGTTATCGGCTTGCGAAAGTGGTAACAGTTACAAGCCACCTCCCGCCGCTCGGGTCACGGTGGCGCATCCGCTGATGGGGGAAGTGACCGATGCGATGGAGTTCACCGGCAACACGCAGGCGATCTATACCGTTAAGTTGCGTGCACGAGTAGAGGGGTATCTTGACAAGGTGCTCTTTCGAGAGGGTGACATCGTTGAGGAGGGGAAGACGCTCTTCGTGATTCAGCCTGAAAGCTATATCGCGAAGGCCAAGGAGGCGGAAGCCAATCTCCTCTCGGCCAAAGCCAAATCAATGCACTCAGAAACCGAATTTAAGCGATTTACCCTTCTGATGAAGCAGGATGCAGCGGCTCAGACGGATGTGGACCATTGGCTCTATGAGCGTGATGCGAATCGTGCTGATGTGATGGGAGCCGAAGCGCAATTAGCCATCGCTAAACTTAATTTGAGCTACACCCAGGTCAAGGCACCCTTTCATGGCAAGGTGAGTCGGCGCTATTACGATCCAGGCAATGTGGTGGGTCACAGCGAAGAAACCGTTCTCGCTGAAATCAATAAGATCGATCCGATCTATGTGTATTTCACCATCAGCGAACGGGATCTCCTGAGGATTAGGCAGAGTCAAAGCGATCGGGGAGAGGCCGTTGGCGCCCCTCCCCGCGTCCCAATTCAAGTAGGGCTTGCCAACGAAACCGGGTATCCCCATCAAGCGACCCTCGATTACACCGATATTCAGGTGGACCCGACCACTGGGACGCTGCAATTAAGAGCGACCCTTGCAAATCCCAGTAACAATATTTTCCCAGGACTTTTTGTCCGCATCCGTGCGGAACGCCCTTTTAAGCGACAGGGGTTATTGGTCCCAGAAGATGCGGTCGCCTTTGATCAAGCGGGCGCTTATGTCCTGGTCGTCGATGATCAGGATGTGGTGAGTCGCCGCGCCATCACCTTAGGACCCCAGGTGAATAAACAATTTGCTATCGAGTCGGGCCTTGATGCGGGGGATTGGGTGATTGTGAATGGTCAGATGCGGGCGATCCCTGGAAAGAAGGTCTCTCCAGATAAGGGCGCTGAGGTGAAGGAGTCGGTGACCCCATGATGTCGAAGTTCTTTATCGAGCGCCCGATCCTCGCCAATGTAATCGCGATTATCACGGTGATCCTTGGGTTGGTGAGTGTCGCCGGGCTCCCTGTTTCTCAGTACCCCCAGATTGTTCCACCCACCATTCAGGTTTCGACCAGTTACCCCGGTGCGAGTGCTGAGGTCATTGCAAAGACGGTGGGTATTCCCATTGAAGAGGGGGTCAATGGGGTTGAAAAGTCGATGTATATCTATTCAACCAGTGGTTCGGATGGATCTTATGTTCTGACGATCACTTTTGAGGTCGGCACGGATCTCAACTCTTCCCTGAGTCTGGTTCAGAATCTGGTCAACGGCCAAATGTCACAGTTGCCAGATGCCGTTCAAAAGCAGGGTATTAGTATCCGCAAGGTATCGACCAATATTTTGATGGCGATCAGCCTGTTTGCTGAGGATGAACGGTTTGATGAGACGTACTTGTCAAATTACGCACAGATCAACCTCATGTATCCGTTGTGGCGCATTCCAGGCGTCGGACAAATTGTCGTCAAGGGTGCGGGTTCCTATAGCATGCGGATATGGATGGACCCCGAAAGACTCAAATATTATGGTCTCACCACCACCGATGTGGCGGATGCCGTTCGCTCGCAGAATAATCAGGTGGTTGCAGGGCAGTTGGGGGGTCCACCGGTTCCTGAGGATCAGTCCTTCCAGTTAACGATTAATGCACTGGGACGGCTCTCCGATATTTCCGAGTTTGAAGACATTATCGTGAAGGCGGTGACGCCAAAGAGCAGTCAAAATGGCCAAAAGAGCCAAAATGGGTCCGATGCAGCCACCGCGCAAATTGTTCGGGTCAAAGACGTTGCAAGGGTCGAATTAGCCCAGAAATCCTATACCAATTTTGCGGCGGTCAGTGGCCATAAGGCGGCTCAGATCTTGGTCTATGGCCTCCCCGATGCGAACGCATTAGACGTCGGAGCCAAGGTCAAGGATCTCACCAAGAAAATGGCGGCAGAATTTCCTGAAGGACTGAGTTACAGCATCCTTTACGATACGACGGACTTCATCGAGCAGTCGATTCATGCGGTTTATGAAACGCTTTATGAGGCCGGCTTTTTGGTTCTTGCCGTGGTCATTCTCTTCCTTCAAAACTGGCGGGCGACCTTGGTCCCCGCGACGACGGTCCCGGTCACCATTATCGGGGCCTTCGCGGCGATGGCCATGCTCGGCTTTTCGGTCAATCTGATGACCCTTTTCGGACTGATTCTTGCCATTGGCATCGTGGTCGATGACGCCATTGTCATCGTCGAGAATGCAACCTCCCATATTGAGGCGGGGCTGACGCCAAAAGAGGCCGCTATCAAGGCCATGAGTCAGATGACAGGCCCTGTTATCGGTATCACCTTGGTCCTTTCCGCGGTCTTTCTTCCCGCGGCCTTTCTTCCAGGGATCAGCGGCGAGCTCTTTAAGCAGTTTGCACTGGTCATAGCCTCAACGGCCATTATTAGCGCCATCAATGCGCTGACATTAAAGCCCGCCCAATGTGCTCTTTACTTGAAGCCAAGGCCTAAGGATTATCAGCCCAATGCGTTTTATCGCGCCTTCAATCTCGGCTATGGAAAGGTTGAAGCGGCCTACACCAGGATCATTCGGTGGATGGTGGAGCGAGCCCGAGCCATGGTGGCGCTGTTTGTGGTCGTTATCCTGTTGGGTGGTTGGATGTTTGCGCATCATCCCACGGGTTTTCTGCCGATAGAGGATCAGGGGTACGCCATCATTTTTGGGAAATTGCCGGAAGGGAGTTCTCAGCCGAGGGTGCGGGCGGTGATCGACAACGTCGGCCAGATATTGAAGGAGACCCCGGGAATCAAGGGATGGATCACCATCGGTGGGTTTTCCGTCCCCGATACGGCCAATCTTGCCAACGCGTTCACTATTTTTGCGCCTTACGAAAGTTGGGAGAAACGGGGTGAAGCCTTGAGTCAGGCCGTTATTCTCCAGGATCTAAAACATAAATTTGATGGGATACAAGAGGCCCGTGTCGTCGCGGTGACGCCGCCTCCGATTGCGGGTCTTGGACAGGTTGGCGGCCTTCAGATGATGGTGGAGGATCGTGGCGCTCGAGGTATTCGGGAGTTACAACCCATCATGACCGAGTTGATGAGAGCGGCAGCCACCCAGAGTGGGCTCGGTTTCTCAGCCACGACCTTTAGTGCCTTAAGTCCTCAGCTTTTTTTAGATATCGATCGCACCAAGGCGCAATCTCTTCAGGTCCCTATTGAAAACATCTTCGGGACGCTGCAGTCCTATCTTGGTTCAAGCTACGTGAATTTGTTCACCAAATTTGATCAGTCCTTTCAGGTCTATGTGCAGGCTGATGCCGCTTATCGACGGAGTATCGAGGATATTCAGGATCTCTATGTTCGAAACAATGAGTCCAATATGGTCCCCCTTGGGACGCTCTTAACCATCAATCGGAAAGTAGGCTCTGAATTGGTGTCTCGTTATAACCTCTACCCCGCCGCCCCTTTCTTTGGAGCGCCAGCTCCAGGCGTGAGCGGGGGTGATGCGATGCATATCATGGAGCAAATGGCGGATGCCTCATTGCCGCAGGGATTCCACTACGATTGGACGTCAGTCGCTTATCAGCAGAAGTTGGTCGGCAATACCGCTTATTTTGTCTATGCGCTGTCCTTGTTGCTGGTGTTTCTGGTTCTTGCGGCCCAATACGAAAACTGGATCTCTCCGCTGGGGGTCATTTTGGTCGTGCCGATGGCCTTAGTCGGGGTGATTTTGGCCCTGATCGCCCGAAATTTTGACAACAACCTTTACACCCAGGTCGGGCTCGTTCTGATGATAGCGCTCGCTAGTAAAAACGCGATTCTGGTCGTTGAGTTTGCCCGGGAACTGCGCGCTGAGGGCCACTCGATTGTCGATGCGGCCGTTGAGGCCACACGGAAGCGGTTTCGCCCTATCATCATGACCTCCTTTGCCTTCATCCTTGGGGTGGTGCCGCTGTTGAAGGCGACCGGCGCTGGCGCTGCAAGCCAGCAGGCGATAGGAACCGTTGTGTTTGGGGGGATGCTGGCATCGACTCTGGTCGCGATTCCCTTTGTGCCCGTCTTCTATGTCCTCACCCAGCAGCTATCGGAGTGGTTGGACGCCCGTAAGTCAAAGAAAGCGGCCTCCTGATCAGGAGGCCGCCGGTGCGTTGCGGCGGAAGGCCTAAGGTCACGGGTTGACGGACTGGTTGGCGGAGAATTGATGGCCAAGGTTGTCCTTGATGTCGACCTTTAGTTCGCCTGCTTGTCCTGGGACAAAGTAGAACCTGAAGTTTGGATCCGTGCTGAGGGCGATGTCGCCCTTTACGGTCATGATCGGGTTCCCATCGAAGGTCACTCGGACGTCCGTCACATACTCGGCCGGTTGCGTCATTCGACTGATTTGGTCCATTTGCATCCCGGTGATGTTGGGGTGACTGATGAGAAGTTGGACGGCGTTTGCTGATCCGAGAGACAGTTTTTCCTGGTCGAACTTGAATTTCATTTTTCCAAACCGGGCCTTTGCGGCCTCGCTGTCGGTTCCGATCGGAGCGGAACAGCCACCACTGGCTTTGATAAAAGTCTTCGCCATGTGAAGTGTGCCCTCGTTGGTTTCAGCAATGGCGCGGATATAAGAGTAGGCGTTGACCCGCATGCGGGTTGCGATGTCGGCTTTCCCGCTCTCTCTGGTAAATTCAAACGACGCCGAAAAAGGGGTCGGATTATGATCGATAATGACCGTGACCTTCTTAATGAATTGGGCCTCCGTCTGAGGAAACTTGCTGGTGATTTGGATGGGCACCAGCGCAGGGTCCTCGGCGCGATAAGGCGCCGTGATCTCAATAGTCATCTGATCCTCGCTAATAGGTCGATCACCGAAGAATTGATGTTTGAGGTGTGAGGTCCATTGGGTCTCATCTTCACCCTCAGCCATAGCGCCAAGAGGGAAGCCTGAGAGATGAAGGAGGGTGAAGGTCAGTAGTATCCGGACAATAAGGGTCTTCATGGATCAGATCTCCCTGGGTTTTTCATGGCGGGTTCGGGGCTTGGGTCTTCCCACTCGAGTTCGGCGAAGCCTGAGGCGATGTTACGCTGATGAAAGTCGTCAAATAGCTGCCAGTCGGCCCGCTGCCGGTGACCGATCTCATTCATCGCCTGCTCGATGGTTTTGTTGGCTTTCAGGGCGGCTCTGATGTCCTCGGCGAGGCCCTCAAGATAGCGTTTTTCACCGGTCAGCGCCAAAGGCCAGAGGGCCGTGATGGGGCCGTGTCCTGGGACCACCCGGTCTGCAGGAATCGATTGCAGTTGAGTGATCACCTTGAGCCACCCGAGAAGGCTGCCGTCGATGACCGGTAAGTGTCCCATGAAGAGAAGGTCGCCAAGCCAGAGGGTTTTCGATTGACTCTCAAAGACACTGAGGTCGTTGTCGGTATGTGCGGTTGGATAGGCCACCAAGTGAAGCTTTCTGCCCCCAAGGTCAAGGTCCAAAGACTCTCGAACCTCAACATCTGGAGGGATAAAGTCATCGGGGCCCAAGGTTAATCCGAGGAGATCTCGGGCTTGGTTGATGTAGTAAGGGGCTCTTTGTGCCATGGCGGCGGCCAGGCGATAATGACCGACAAACTTGACGCCGGGTAATTTGAACGCCCGATTTCCTTCAATGTGATCTGGGTGTACGTGGGTATTGATCACATAGCAGACCGGAACTTCCGTGGTGGCCTTCACCGCCGCCTTGAGGCTTTCCCCCTGTGCTTGACTGCCGCCGGTATCGATGACGGCGACACAGTGGTTGCCGACGATGAACCCGATGTTGGCAATCTCTCCATGATTCTCAGGATTGGGCAGAAGGTGCCTGCCCTGATGGACATAAACGCCATCGG
>QYQA01000038.1 GCA_007280285.1 Methylococcus sp.
AGGCGTCCTGATGCCTTCTCCACCCATGGTGAGGACGCGAGAGGTCAAAATTTCACCCTGAGTGATGGCGCGTCCAAGGGCGAGGAGGGTGCCAACGTTCTGACAAATAACCCCGATCATTTGGGGTGTCTCCCCACTTTTAACCTCCCGTCCGGTTAACCGCTTGATCAATTGTCGCTCACCGCCAGCGGGGTAACGGCCGGGCACCCTTGACAGTCTAAAACCCTTCCGTGGGACAGCGCGCAGAGCCTGATGGGTGGCCGTGATAGCCTCTTCAAGGAACTCATCGATAGCCACCAGAATGTTCTGAATGCCAAGGACGCGGGCAAAAATTTCAGCCCCCTCCAGGATCTCTTGAGCGCGCTCCCTGAGCAATCGGTCATCGCCGCTCACGTAGGGTTCGCATTCGACCCCATTAACGATCAGCGTGTGGAGTGGGGTCTCGTTTGAGGCCTTGACCGCGGCTGGAAAGGCGCCCCCACCCAACCCGACGATACCCGCCTCCTGAAGGCGCTGAACAAGGCGCTGTCGGTCAAGACCCCTGATCGAGAGAGGGGGAAGAGGCGGTGTTGCCTGATCCAGTCCATCACTTTCGATCTGAAGACTGAGAGATGTTTGACCTTGAGGGTTAGCGTAAGGAGCCTCAAGGCAGGCGATGACCGTCCCCGAGGTGCTGGCATGAATGGGTGGATCCCAAGGGCCATAGCCTCCTGCAATGACAGTCCCTCGGAGGACATGATCCCCCGGGGAAACTCGTGGCAAGGCGATAGGGCCCTGTCGCGGCTTGAGGCAGTAAGACATCAAGGCGGAAGGCCCCAAGGCTTCGATCGGACGGTCGGCGGCTGATTTCTTGCGATCAAGCGAGATGCTGCCTTGGGATCTGAAAGAAGGTATGCGCATCATCCGGTTCTGGTCGGGTCATCAAGCGCGACACCCGCATCAAGGGTGACCAGATCGATGCAATCCACCGGGCAGCTTGGAATGCAGAGTTCACAGCCCGTGCATTCGCTGGCGATGACGGTATGCATGAATTTGGCGGCACCAAGGATGGCATCCACCGGACAGGCGGTTAGGCAAAGAGCGCAACCGATGCAGCGGGGTTCATCGATAACGGCCACTAAGGGTGGCTTCTGAAGCCCATAGTGGGGATCTTGAGGCTTGGCCTCTCGCCCTAGAAATTCGGCAAGGAGGCGGATGGTCTCAGTCCCTCCGGGTGGACACTGATTGATGTCGGCCGCGCCATGAGCGATGGCCTCGGCATAAGGCCTGCAACCAGGAAACCCGCATTGGCCGCATTGGATCTGGGGTAACAGCGCGTTGATTTCCTCCGTGAGTGGATCCCCGGCGAGGTGAAAATGGCGATGGGCAAGCGCCAGCAGCCAGCCTAAAAGCCCGAACAGGAGTGTCAGTGCCAAAATCGCCAGCAAGGTCATGATTTAGGTTCTGATAAATCCTTGCAAGCCCATGAAGGCAATGGCGGCGAGGCCCGCGGTAATGAGTCCAATAGCCGATCCCCGAAACGCCATGGGAACATCTGCCCCCTCGAGCTTTTCCCGATGACCTGCAAACAGCACCAGAACGAGGGTGAACCCCAATGATGCCCCCAAGCCAAAGACCAGGGACTCCCAGAAGCTGTATTGATGATGCGCATTCATCAGGGCAACCCCGAGCACGGCGCAATTGGTCGTGATCAACGGGAGGTAGATTCCGAGCACCTCAAACAGCCTTGGACTTCTGGCCCGAATGACCTGCTCGGTGAATTGAACGACGGCTGCGATCACCACGATAAAGACGATCGTTCTAAGATAGCCGACGCCCAGGGGTTCCAGAATGGATTGATCGATCAGGTGGCTGAGGACCGAGGTGAGGGTCAGCACGAAGACGGTGGCAAGGCCTAAGCGCAATGCCGTTTCCTGCCGTCTTGAAGAGCCCATCAAGGGGCAGAGCCCGAGGAACTGGGTCAGCACCAGATTATTGGCAAAGGCACTTCCGAAAAGGATCAGCAGATAGTGTTTCATGGGCTGCTCGTTGCGATAGCAATGGGGCCGACGCCGGTGAGTCGCTCCATGGACCATTGCGCGATGGCCCATGTGAGGATGTCCTCTGTCGATGCCTGATCGAGATCTTTTGGGGCCGGGTGCGCCAGGTAATCAAGGAGCTCTCGAAGGCATTGGGTGGGTGCTTTAATCTCTGCCTCTTCGGCTAAGGTTCGCTTGCTGAGTTTGGCGCCGCTGCTGTCAACCAATAGCGGGGTATGGGCGTAGCGCGGTATTGCAAAGCCTAATAAGTGCTGGAGATGGATCTGGCCGGGCGTTGCCGGAAAGAGATCTTCTCCCCTGACGATATGGGTGATGCCGGCTGCGGCATCATCGAGGACGGTTGCAAGATGGTAGGCTGGAACTTGATCCCTCCGATAGACAATAAGATCTCCAACAGCCTCTTGGAGGTGGACCCGAAAATGGCCTTTGAGGGTGTCCATTCCTTCGATGATCGCTTCCCCCACCCTTAGTCTCAGGGCGTTTTGGCCCGCCACAAAGGACTGACCTTTTTCGCGATAGGCTCCTTGGTAGATCGTATGAGCGGGCGGGGATGGTCCTTGACGACCCCGCCTTGGGCAGTCACAGGCATAAAGAAGATCTCTTTTTGAGAGGGCATCAAGCCCTTCCTGATAGCGGTCCTCAAGCTGGCTTTGATAGACCACCTGACCATCCCAATGAAGCCCTAAGGCATCGAGGCTTCTGAGGATTTGATCAGCGGCGCCAGCGCGACACCGATAGGGATCCACATCATCGATCCGCACCAGCCAATCGCCCTGGTGGGCCCGGGCATCCAGGAAGCTTCCAAGGGCGGTGACCAAGGACCCCAGATGCAGTGGGCCACTGGGGGTTGGGGCAAACCGTCCGCGGTAACCGACGGGGTCCATAGGCTTTGGGGGGTCCAGCCGGCACCCAGCGGAATCCCTAAGGTCCTCAGCCGACCTGACGCTCTCGGAGTTCGTCCAGTGTCTTGCAGTCGATACACTGAGTTGCCGTGGGACGCGCCTCGAGCCGTCTCAGGCCGATCTCGATGCCACAGGTCTCGCAGAAACCATATTCCCCCCGGTCTAGGTTCTGTAAGGATTCATCAATCTTCTTAATCAGTTTGCGCTCGCGATCACGCGTTCTCAACTCGAGGCTGAATTCCGATTCCTGGGTTGCCCGATCATTCGGGTCCGGGAAATTGGCGGCCTCATCCTGCATATGGTGTACTGTCCGGTCGACCTCGCTCATCAGCTCGTTCTTCCAGTGCGCGAGGATTCGTCGAAAATGTTCGACTTGTGCCTCGTTCATGTACTCTTCCCCCTCCCCAAGGTGATATGGTTCGAAGGTGAAGGGTGTTGGGTGTGTCGCAGATTTGGTTTTGCTGGACATGGTCCTCTCCTTACCGTTTTCGAATAAATCCTACAAGTATAGGCAGAAAGCCGCTGCAAGGGAAATGGTCCATTAGGACGCTCAAGATTGAGGGGCTCTTCACATGATCTTAAAATTCGACACAACACCCCCATGAAAATCGCCGATCGGATGGCTCACATACAGCCTTTCGAGGTGATGGCGATTCTTTCTCGAGCCCGCCAACTCGAGGCAGAAGGCCGGGATATTATTCACATGGAAATTGGCGAACCGGATTTCCCGGCGCCGCCGCGGATGATCGAGGCAGCCCACCAGCACCTTAAAAATAACTCTCTTCACTATACCGCTGCAGCGGGTCTTGAGGCCCTTCGTGAGGCCCTTGCCGCTGATTATCAGCGACGTTACGGCATTCGACTAGAGCCGCGGCGGATTTTTCTGACGCCAGGGGCTTCTGGGGCGTTGATGTTAGCCCTTGGCGTCTTGGTAAACCCGCTTGATCACGTCCTTATCGCGGATCCAGGCTATCCGTGCTATCCCCATTTTATCCGGCTCTTCGAGGGCATTCCCCGAAGGGTCCCGGTGGGGCCTGACACGGCTTTCAATCTATCCTCTGGGGGCGTCCGTGACGCCTTTGATGAACGCACTCAAGGCGTCATTTTGGCGTCCCCGTCGAATCCGACCGGGACGGTCTTATCGCCAGGAGCACTCAAAGCCTTGGTGACCGAGGTGCTGGCCCAAAAGGGATTTATGGTGTGCGATGAAATCTATCATGGACTTGAATATGGGGCTCCTAGCGAATCTGCCCTCACCTTTTCAGACGCGGTTTTCGTGATCAATAGTTTCTCGAAGTTTTATGGCATGACGGGGTGGCGTCTGGGTTGGCTGGTGGTTCCAGAGGCCTATGTCGATGCGATCGAAAAACTGGCGCAGAATCTTTTTATTGCGGCACCGACCTTGCCCCAGTTGGTCGCCGTTCATGCCTTTGACCCCCAAAACCTCTTTGAACTTGAGCGTCGACGTCAGGTATTCGAAGAACGGCTCAAGGTCCTTCGTGAGGGGCTTTTGAGCCTCGGATTTAGATTACCTGCGGATCCTCAAGGGGCCTTCTACATCTATGCGGACATTTCGAAGTGGGGACCCGACAGCGCATCGCTCGCGCATCATCTGCTGGAGCAAGCCGGTGTTGCCGTGACCCCTGGGAGAGACTTTGGCGACCATCGTCCAGAGCGGTATTTAAGGTTCTGTTACACCGCGCCAGTCCCTAGAATAAAAGAAGGCCTTGAACGGATCGCTGATTTTCTTCGGGTTTGGGATCCTAAGAGCTAATACCCCGCTTACTTTTCAAAGTTATTCACCCTTGTGAGGCCATACGATGACTCTTCGAATGTTTTCAAAATCATCCATCCAGACCTTCGCTGTCCTTGTGCTTGGGATTTATCTGATGGGGTGTAAACCGCCGCAGCAGGATGGGGGTCAAGCGCTTGCCGCGAGTGCCGCGTTTCTCACTGAAAATGCCAAGAAGCCTCTGGTGATGGTCACCGCCAGTGGGCTTCAGTATCTGGTCCTAAAGGAGGGCGAGGGGCGGCGTCCTGAGGCGAGTGATAGGGTCAGGGTTAATTACGTGGGTAGCCTTATTTCGGGGCAGGAATTTGATCGGGGTGAGGGCATTGAGTTTCCCTTGAATCGGGTGATTCCAGGATGGACCGAAGGGCTTCAGTTGATGAAGGAAGGCGCCAAATACCGATTTTTCATCCCCTCCGAGCTGGCTTACGGTGAGGCGGGCGCCGGTGGAGAGATTCCGGGGAATGCCGCCCTGATCTTTGAGGTTGAGCTGTTGAAGGTAGGCAGCCCCTGATCCTTCAAGAGAGTGAAGGCGCTCCAAGCGTCAGGGGCGCCATCTCCATGTCAAGGAACGAGGTCTTCGACCCGATTAGTCGCCTTATCGCACGTCGGTACGGCCTCTGAAAGGGTCATTTTGAGTTTAAGGCTCAGGGTTTCACCGGATAAGGTTTCAGTCACCACTTCATTGAGTGGTTCACACGCCCTGACCATGTCTTTTTCGGCCTGCTCCAGTTCTTTTGATTCCGCCGCCGGCTGATCAATTCGATCGGTGGAGGCCGCCATCAGTTCAGCCATGACCTGATTATGGTGTCGAAAGACGTCTTCGACATACTTTGAGAATTCTTCCTGTGACATCACCACTTCTTCCCCCGTACTCTTTCGAGTCGTCACCGTGTTACAAGCGTTCAGGACCAGCAAACTTATAAAAAAGAGGGACTGGAGCAGGCGCGTGATAGTGAAGGCAACGTCCATTCTTGACCCGGTAGTTATTTCTTTTTCAACGGCCGAAGTTTATTTTTTGAGCGCTTCAAGGACATCCAGACCGTCGCGATCAGAACAATCATTCCCAAAGCCTCAATGGCCGCGACAGATCCTACGCCGAGTCCAACACTGAGGGAATAGAGCCCCATACTGATGAGGATGGCCGTATTCTGGAAAAAGTTCTGAGCCGCGACGGCCCGTCCAGATCCAATACCCCGTTGACCGATAGCCTGAACAGCCGCATTGAGGGGAACCACAAAAAGTCCTCCACAGAGGCCAATCGACAATAGAACGATCTTGGCGGTCAGCGTGGTTTTTATCCCTGCGAGCAGGATAAAGAGGCCGCCCATCACAAAGGCGACAAAGCGGGCTCTTCGAATTTTCTCAAGCGGGATCAGTCGAGGCACAATGCCGGCCCCAATGACAATGCCGATGGCGAGAAAAAACGTGAGGTCGGCAATGTCTGAAGCTGACTGGGTGCCAAGGACCTCGGGTGCCCAGGTGATTAAAATGACTCTGAGCGTTGCCCCTGAGGCCCAGAAAAGGCTCAGTGCCAGGAGCAGGGATGGGGCCCTCGGCGCCTTCAGCAGTTGTTTCATCCACCCCATCAATTGGCTCCAGGCCGACCCCCCCTCAATCCCACCTTGGGGTCCTTCAAGGCGAGGGAGTCCTCGGGTGAGAAGACCTGAGACGAAATACAGCGCCATGACTGTCAGCAGAGCCATCGACGTCGAATGATCGGCCATTCGAGCACCGCCCACCGTTCCAAGAAGGATGGCGGCGATGGTGGCGCCTTCGACCCACGCGTTCGCCTTCACTAATTGTGAAGCTTCGGCGAGATCTGGCAGCATGCCGTATTTTGCTGGACTGTAAGTGGCTGCGCCCATGCCGATGATGGCGTAGCCAACGATAGGTTCAAGTCCCAGATAGATGGAAAGGGTTCCTAGGATCTTGAAGAGATTGGCACCAAAAAGGATAGAGGGTTTTGGATAACGGTCCGCCAGAGTGCCGACCCACGGGGTCAGGACGATAAAGGCGATCAGAAACGAACTTTGAAGGGCAGAGATGTACCAGGCACTTTGATGATGGGTCTGTAACATCATCGCGATCACGGTAAACAGTACCGCGTTATCGCCAAAGGCTGACAAAAACTGGGCGCCAACCAGGGTCTTCAATGATTTATTCATACCATTTCAGCCGTCGACGGGAGAGAGAGGGCCAGAGCCGGGTAATCTACCTTGCCGGACCCTAAAAGGGGGAGCTCTTTGGTAAAGAAGATATCCCTTGGAATAAAGAGTTCGCTGTAGCCCAGCGTTTGGGCTGCCCGGGCAAAATCGCTCCGGTGAGCGTCTTGAAATGCGGTAATCAAAATGATGCGCTCTCCCTTCCTGGGGTCAGACATCGCGAGGGCGGCGTGGAGATGCCCTGGCCAGGTTCTGTTGGCGATTTCCTCAACCGCCGTCAGCGAGATCATTTCGCCGCCGATTTTGGCGAATCGCTTGACTCGCCCTGCAATGGTCACAAAGCCCTCGTTGTCCACCGTAACGATATCTCCGGTGTCATACCAGCCATGACCAAAGCGGGATACGGGAGGCTCAAGAACGCCCGGTTTTTCTGGGCGGAGATAGCCCAGCATGATATTCGGGCCCGCCACGTGGAGTCGACCGCCTTCGAGGACACCTTGGACCTCTTCGAGCTGCCAATCGATTCCCGGCATAAAACGACCCACAGTCCCTTCCCGGTAAAACATCGGCGTGTTGGCGGTCAGAATCGGCGAGGTCTCGGTCGTGCCATAACCCTCGAGCACACGAAGCCCAAATTTGTCGACCCAGAGTCGACGGGTATCGTCTTGCAGTTTCTCAGCGCCGGCAAACACATACCGAACGCTGTAGAAATCATAAGGGTGGGCATGTTTGGCGTAGCCTTGAAGGAAGGTGTTGGTGCCGAACAGAATCGTGGCGTTAAGGTCGTAGGCAATTTCGGGGATGATTCTGTAATGCAGCGGTGAGGGGTAGAGGAAGGTCCGCATCCCATAGAGGAGAGGCAGGAGAGTTCCGGCGGTGAGGCCGAAGGCATGAAACATCGGCAGGGCATTGAGGATCGTATCCTGAGCATTGAGATCCAGTCGGGCCGCCAGCTGTTCCCGATTGGCCAGAAGGTTTCCATGAGACAGGACGACCCCTTTGGGATCGCCTTCTGACCCTGAAGTGAACAGAATCACGGCCGGATCATGGGCCCGTTGCCGTTGCCGCTTTTGATACCAGAACGAGGCCGACAGGCACCCGATCAGTGCCCACAGTTTGTCTTTGCCGGTAATCGACTCCCGGAGGTCTTCTAAAAAGATCACGTGAAGGTCGAGAGCCAACGCTTCGACGACGCTTTCCAGTTTGGCATTAATGACAAAGCGCCGCGAGGTGATGAAGGTCTTGATGTCGGCCGTTCGGCAGGTGGATTGAAGGTTTTTGAGTCCCGCCCCGAAATTCATCATGGCGGGTGTTCGGCCATTCAGTTGGAGGCCCAGTAGGACGGAGACGCTGACGTTGGCGTTGGGTAATAAAAGCCCGATGTGCCCCCCTGGCGGGGTCAGCGCCGCCAGTTTGCGCCCGAGCGCCAGGGTCTGTGCAATCAGGCCGTTATAGCTCATGGGCTTCCGGCTGATGTCTTCGAGCACCGAGTGTCCCCCGCCATGGATTCGTCGCGCATCGAGCAGTGCTGCGAAGAGAGTTTGTTGGTGGTTTCCGGTTTCGAACATCATGTCGGTCATGATGTCAGTCAGCATCAGCCCCATCCGATGGCGGCGCTCGTGAGCGTCTGCGCCGGCGGGATGCGTCAGATCTCGGGGCGGCAGAATATTGAGTGTAATGGGGGGGAACCAGCGAAGCCTAACGACCCCATGAAGGCGCGAGACGGGCGTGTATTGGGCGCCGTCGATGCGGATGGGGAGAATTGCGGCCCCGGAGCGCTCGGCGACGAGCGCTGCACCATCATAGACTTTCATCAAGGCGCCGGTTACGGTGATGCGTCCCTCAGGAAAAATCACCGCTTTCCGATCCTCCCGAAGAAAGTTGGTGAGTGATTTTATCGACAGGGGTTGCTGCGGATCCATGGCGAAGACCCGCGCAAAACGGAGCGCCGGCTGGATCCACCATTGACGGGCAATCTCGGTGTTGATGGCAAAAGTCACTTCATCTGGGAGAAAGGCCCAAAGTAGGAGAGGGTCGAGATAGGAGCTGTGATTGGCTACAATCAAAACGCGCTCACCCGCCAGCCGATAGTGGTCCATGCCGGTGAGCTTGACCCTAAAAAGGATGGTTAAAAGCCAACGAAGAAGTTTCTTGGTCATGAGAATGAAAATCGTCTTCAGGGGGGCTGTGGCGCTAACGGCCCGAGTCTGGCCTCGGTTGAGGTTCTTAAGGTGTGGCTCTTTCGATCTCTGTCACGAAGTTCGCCTATAGTAATCCATCCTCGGGCCTAATAAACCAAGACACCGCCTGTCCTTATGGCTGCGATTCAAATTTTTCTAGTGCTTGTCTTGCTCATAGGGCTCTGGGGGTGCCAAACGGCGCCGGTGTCGAATGCGCCCCAAGAGGCCGTAGGCTCGCTGCAGCGAGCCCATTTTAGAACCCAAGATGGCCTGATTCTTCCGGTCCGGACCTATTGGCCGCCAAAGGGAGCGCCGGAGGCGATCGTTATAGCGATCCATGGTTTGAATGACTATAGCTTCGCCTTCGACGGCCCTGGCCGTTTTCTTCGTCAGCATCAGCTGGGACTCATCGCGTATGACCAACGGGGTTTTGGTATGGCACCCGGCCGGGGTATTTTTGCTGGGGCTACGACCTATGCTGAAGACCTGTCGAGTCTCGTGAGAGCCGTTCATCAGCGTTATCCTGGTATTCCAGTCATCCTCCTCGGGGAGAGTATGGGGGGTGCCGTCGCCATTGCGGCCTTCACCTTAAAGAAACCGCCTGAAGTGCAGGGGGTCATTCTGTCGGCCCCAGCGGTTTGGTCCAGGGACACCATGCCGGTCTATCAGCAGATGCTTTTGGCGCTGGCCTCGATGACGGTGCCAAGTCTTGAATTGACCGGGAGTGGTCTTAAGGTTCAAGCCTCGGACAATATCAACATGCTCCGTGAGCTCGGCCGCGATCCCTGGGTGATCAAGGCGACGCGCGTTGATGCTATCGCTGGCCTTGCCGATCTGATGGACATGGCTCAGTCTGAGGTGGGGCAGTTGCGAACGCCGGTACTCATTCTCTATGGCCTCTATGATGAAATTATTCCAAAACCACCCATCGATCGGTTGATCGAAAAGCTTATTCCTCGAAAAAACGTCCGAACCGTTCTTTATCCTGAGGGCTACCACCTTTTATTAAGGGACCTTCACGCCGATATTCCGCTGGGTGACATGCTGGCCTGGCTGAAGAACAACCGTGCGCCCTTGCCTTCTGGTTTTGAAGTCCAAAAGCACGTCCAAGGGCTCCATCAGTAAAATTTAGATCAGGTCTTATCGAAGTGACTTCACGGTCGCGTCGGGCCGATCTTGAGGGTCGTGGGCTTGGCTGCTTGGCTTCACCATTCGTTCAAGTCGTGCGGTACCCTCGTGCCAATGAAGCTCCCCAATATCTTCCCAGCCGGCGGCCATGTTGCGATGACGAAGGTCATAGGACCAGTCGGTGGGCACCTCGACCTGCTTTGATTTGATGATAAATCGCGCGTCGTTCAGGGGAATGCCTAATCTGGGGGCGTAGAAGGCCGTTATTTTTTTCGAGAACTTCTCGAGTCGGTCGAGGCTCATGTGGGAGGTGATGGCAACGTTCGCCCACATGGACTGGATGCGGCCCCAGTTGGGAGAAAGCAGACGCCCTTCCTGATTGATGAAAGGCAACCAGGTCTCCTCACCCGATGGTGCTTTATAGGTCAAAGCGACGATTTGATTGTAATGATCGAAATGGTCGTGAAGGTAGAGCGCATGCGGTGAGATGCCCAAAAAGGCATGCGACAGATTGATCAGGGAGTCGCTGGCTTGATCGATGACGGCGAGGAGGGGGTCGCTGGGTCTCGTCCCGGCCCAGCGGTAGAGGATCCCGTAATGAACGGTGCTGTTGAGCTGGAGGACCAGCACCAGAACCAACAGCTTACTGATTCTGAAGGCACGTTGGCGATCGGTCGCATCGCGCTTGAGAAGATTCGAAAGCGGGTGCTCTGCCATCAAATCGAGAGCCGCCAAGGGGGTGCAGTGATCGCCACAGATCACGCGCGCTCTTTGATCGGCGATCACGCGATAGCGGCGCCGCGCCAGATGATAGATGCCCGGAATTCGCAATAACCAACCGACCGGTGCGCTCCAGCCCAAGTGTTCCAAGAGGGCGATGTAGGTGTCGATACCGCAGCGGACTTTACCGCCTTTATCCACCGAGTAAAGATCCTTCAAAAGCCTCTCCTCTTGAATCTCGCTGAGCTCTGGGGCTTTGCCGGCACCGCTTTGAAGCCCCAGGAAGGTCACCCCATGGCGGATATCGAGATGCTGGAGGACACTCACGGTCAGGGTGCACAGCGGACAGCCCTCATCATAGAAGACCCTCAGTCCCGGCGAATCAACGGTGATCCATCTTGCAAAGGTTCGCCACCCGCCAAACGGGACCAGCAACAAATAGTGGACCAGCATGGCAAAGCCGAAGGGATAGACATTGAGCGCCAGGATGATGCCGAGGTGAAAACTGGAGCCAAGGATCAGGAGGGGGACCCTCCAGGGTTTGAACCAGAAGAGGAACAGGAAGACCAGCTGAAACCCCATGACGGTATAGCCCAAGCCGGTTTCAAGCCAGCGCAGGTTAAGCAGTGGGCTCAGGTCGAGGGGCGACATGTAATAAGGCATGGTTGGCGGCAACCAGGCCCCCATGCCGTTGCGCCAGAATTCTGAGGACACTTTGTGAAGTCCCGAATCAAAGTAGACGAGGCCAAGGCTCATAGCCAGCGGCAAGGTATACGCCAGCCGCGGGACATCGTGTGGCGCCGCGTAGGGCTTTCCTGGGACAGAAAAACGAATAGCCCAGCGCAATCGATCCAGCGAGAAAGCGCGCTCTGAAGGCAGAAAGATCAAGAGAAGACTGCTGCCCGTCATCAACTGGTCGAAGCCACCATCAAAATCCTGCCACATCGGGGTGAAGATCACGAAGACGACCCAAAAAAGGTAGTTCATGACCGCGCAGCGACGGGTGTGATAGCCGATCGTCATAAAGATAAGGATGACCATCCATGCCATCAGGAGGACATGAAGAACCGGGGAGGCCCGGTCTAGGTAGGGCAACGGGTCGAAGATCAAATGCCTAAAGTAGAACAGGAACATCACTTCCTGAAGAGCCACTAAAGAGAAGGCGATCCGAAAGAAGGCGAGCCCTGTGGCCGGGACGCGTTGGGTCAATTGACCCTCGATGGCGTTCTTTAAGATCTTCAGCATGAAGCGTTGACTATGGCGGCAGAGGGTGAGGCTCGTAAGGTCAAAAGGAGGGCGATCGGCTCCTTCGGGGGGGCGTCGCGAGGATCAGTCTCGGGGTTCGGGCCACGTCCCCTCAAAGAAGCCATCGCGAAGGGGCTTTCGGGATCTTTCGCCCTCTTCTCGCTCGATAAGAGCCTCTGGAATCTGATCTTTTGGCAGTTGATAGCCAAGAGCGATCATCGTCAGGCAGTCGACGTGGTCTGGAATGGAGAGCCTGGTCTTGATTTCTCCCGCCTTGAACCCCCCCATCTGGTGAACCATGAGGCCTAGTCGAGTGGCTTCGATGGAGAGGCTCATGATGGCGGCGCCGGTATCGTAGGCGGCCCAGCGGTTGGTGCTGCCATTCCCAAACAGAGTATCAGCGGCTGCCAGTATCAGGATGGGGGCGGCCTTGGCCCAGGATTGATTGGCTTCGACCAGGCAGCCGACGGCCATCTCGAAAGCTTCTGGGTCTTGAAAGCGATCAAAAATAACCAAGCGCCAAGGTTGTGCATTAAAGCAGGAGGGGGTCCATCGGGCCGCCTCAAGCATTCTCGTCAGTGACGAGGGCTCGACAGCCCGATCATTATCATAAGCCCGTCCACTCCAGCGATGGGCGAGTTCGTCAAGAATCGGTAATGCGGTATCGGCTTTTTTGTCAAACATCGACAGGGGCTCCACAGTGGTTTGGGGTCAGGGTATCAAGGGTCGACCGGCCATCTCTTCAAGAATGGCGAGAGGACCAGCGGCTGGGTTGACCAGGTGCGCTGGCGGCAGTTTGAAGGTTTGCTCCAGCATAAACTGCCCGCCGATAACGGCATGCAGCACCTGATCTGAAAACACGACCCAGGTCGTCCCAGAGGGGAACTCAAAGCGCTCTTGGGGTGATGTCTCTTGATACAACAGGTCTTTTTTGCCAAGATCATGGAGCTGACCCATGTAGTGGTCATAATCTGTGCGCCGCGACTTAGTAAGTCCCATGGTGTCCATCAGCCAGGCCTTGAGAGGTCTCGGTGCCTCCGCGGCTTTAAAGAAACGCTGCGCATGGGGGCGGAAGGGCTCACCGATGCGCCAGACCCTTGGCCGGCCCGCCGGGTTGAGGTTGGTGAAGACCCGCAGGAGTCTCTCGCCGCCGGTTGGGTTTGATGGGAAAGAATCGACATGAAGGCGGGTATCGTCTTGACGCCAGCTGCTCCTTCTGCCCTCGACTCTGGCCGGCCTGAAGGAGGTGAATCCTTGCTTTAAAACGTTCTGGTAGGCCGGGAAGAGGCCTTCGACCAATTGTCGCGCCTGATGGCTGAAACGGGCCAGCATGGCGTGCAGCTCTAGGAGGTCATCAGCGGTTCCCTGAGCGCCTTTGAGCGGCGCATGGTCGCCTCGATAGCTGATATTCTTGGTCTTGCCATTGGACCAGCGTTCACTCAGAAAGCGGGTCTCCTGAGGCGCCAACTCAAAGGGAAGCGCCGGGAAGAACAAGACTTTGCCAGACTCAAGGGTGAGCTCTTGAGGGGAGGTCGGCTCGGCCGCCTCCTTGGGGTCCCAGTGCTTGAGATCGAATGGACGAATAACATCTAGACCCATGGCGCCTCCCTTGTCTGCATCAGAACCGCCGTTGGCGGGGCACGTCATTCTAACGCCGTTCTGGAGGTTTAAGGTTTGGGTGTGTCGTTCAGTGGCACGATGCGACGGATGAATAGAGCGCAAGGGCGTTGATCTTAGTGACCTCGGTATCGAAGTCAGATCCTCGCTCGATGCTTTCCTTCAAGGACTTTATGGCGCGATCACAATAAATCGGATCCGCACTGAAGATATCCCTGCGGTAACAGTCCAGTAACTCACGGGTAATGAGGCGGTCTTTCCTCACGATCATGGTGGTAGTCTCCTTTTGCGACGATGGTCTAGAAGATCCGGCTGAAACCCCGTCCGGCTGGGTAGCAGTTAGAGAATATGGGGTCACGGAAAGTTCCAGAGTGTCCGAGACCTGTGGCAGAATCATCTATCTACCTCATCCAACGACGCAGAGGACTGCAATGAAGAAGCAAATAATATCGGTCGCGGCGATGATCGCGCTAGTGGCCTGCTCCTCCGTGGGGCCTGTCAGGATCAGTATTCCCTTTGAGGAGGTAAAGGCCCGTACTATGCTGAAGCCTGGGGATAATCAGGTGACCGGTCGCGTCATGGTAGGGCTTTCGAGTGGCACGATCGTCACCTGTGCGGGAAATGTGGTGAGTTTGGTCCCGGTCACGGCCTACGCTAGGGAATGGGCGCGTCAGTTCTATGAGCTTGATACGGGCCGGTATGGGTCGCTGAATCAAGCGTTTCGAATGGATTCAAGGGAGTCGCAAGTCAAGTTTGTGGGCGCCGATGCCTTTTACGCGGCAACCAGGACCACGCACTGTGACGATGATGGTGATTTTAGTTTCGAGAACGTCGCCAATGGGGAATTTTTGGTCGTGGCGAAGACGCGTTGGCTTGGCAAGGATCATGACTATTATGATTTTATGTACGGCGTCAACGATGCGCAGGAGGAGGATGGCTCGGTGATGGAAAAGGTCCGATTGAAGGGTCACGATGCCGTCGACCTTCAGTGGGCTCCCCCAAGTGCTGAGCTTTTGGGTGGACAAGGTCTCTCGAGTGGTCGCTAGGCTTTCCTATGGAGTGATCTGCTCGGTTTAATAAAGCTGGTGCCGGTTCTTCTTATCACCGAGGAACACGCCCGGTTACCCTCTGATAGTGAGTGACGCCCCATGGTCATCAGGAGCAGGAACCCACCGAAGCGGCTCAGAGGTGGCTCAAGGCCACCGCTGAGTGCCGCAGGCATCTCCGGCCTTCAGGCCGGGGAGGAGGTCAATCAGGCATCATCAAATCCTCGTCCGTCAATGGAGGATTTCGACGCCTTTTGCAAGGAGAGGGCTTGATGCATCGGCAACAGGATTTTTCGGCGGTGATCACTGCGCAGGATCTCCGATCGCTTCAGGAGGCGTTTGAGACCTTGGAGCACCCGAGTTTTGCGGCAAGGCT
Source organism: Methylococcus sp. (assembly GCA_007280285.1). Lineage (GTDB taxonomy): Bacteria > Pseudomonadota > Gammaproteobacteria > Methylococcales > Methylococcaceae > UBA6136. The sequence continues at coordinate 15,208 of QYQA01000038.1, forward strand.
CAATCATGTGGTGGGAGTGCCGGTTGAATCGGCGCTAAAACTGCTGCCACCTAAGTGGTATCTGCGAATCCACCGGGTTGCTGATGCCTGTGTTAGGCTTGCCCTCAAAGGGGTGATTCGTCAGCGTTTGGTGAAAGTCGAGGCGGGCGATCGCGGCCATAAAATGATGGCCATGGTGGTGGGCGCGGCGGGTGGCTTTATGGGGGGGCTGACCCTCTTGATGGAGTTGCCGATGACCACGACCCTGATGCTCAGTTCGATTGCAGAGATCGCTCGCCGCGAGGGGGAGGATCTTGACAGTGTTGAGGCTCAGATGGCCTGCCTTGAGATCTTTGCTCTTGGCGGCCGGAGTCCTGAAGATGATGCGGCTGAAACCGGTTATTACGGGGCCCGCTTGGCCCTTGAGGCGCCGATTGCCGAGGCGGCCCGATATCTCAGTGCGGCGGGTACCGCCTGGCGCGGCCATCCGCCGGCTCTGGTGCAGGTGGTTGACGTGGTGGCTCGGCGTTTCGGCGTGGTCCTGACGGAGAAGGCGGCAGCACAGATTATCCCGGTGATAGGAGCCTTGGGTGGCGCTTTTCTCAATAAGCTCTTCATCGAGCATTTTCAGCGCATTGCCCGGGGACATTTCACCATCCGCCGGCTGGAACGAAAATACACGCCGGCCCGCATCCAAGCGGCCTATGAGTCGCTCAAGAATCCCTATCCGAAGCGTCCCCTTGATGGTGGCCCGGCGAGCTGAATAACCCGTGGGATGACCCACTCGATCGCGAGTAAACACGATGCCTAATATGCCGAATCTTGACAACGTCTTGCATCATCCGACGGCCAAAGGCGTTGCGATTGGGGTTGGCGTTGCTCTTTTGGGGTTGGCGGCCTTACCCACCCTTTTTTCAATGGGTCGACCCTTCGTTCGGCAGGCCCTTAAATCCGGCTTGTTGCTCGTGGAGAAAAGCCGCGAGGTGATCGCTGAGGCAGGAGAAGAGCTCGAAGACTTGGTGGCTGAGGTGAGGGCAGAGTTGGTCGCTGAACGCGGTCACTTTGCCGCTGAGGAGACTGTGGCCGAGGACATCGTTGAGGATAGGGTGGCAGAATAAGCCATGTTGACGGCCTATGTTGTTCATACCGTCCCCGGCCGTGCGAGGATCCGGCTGCCCTCAAAGCGGGGCGATGCCCTTTTTTTTGGTCGTCTCGAGCAGTGGCTGTTGACGTGCCCTGGGATCGTTGACGTTAAGACGAATGTCCGAGCGGCCAGTGCCCTTTTGGTGTTCGAGGGCCAAGGAGATTTGGCCCAAGTGGCCGAGGCCGCCCGCCATCATCGATGGTTTCGTATGGAGCGGAATCCGCCCCCTTTGAAGACGGTTGGCGCCAGCTTCTCGGATCACCTTGGACAGCTCAATGAGCTGATTACGACGACAACCCGGGGCCACCTCGATACTCATTCGGTCTTCTTCCTCTTCTTCCTCGGTCTTGGTCTTCAGCAGATTGTCCGGGGGAATGTGATGCAGCCCGCGATCCCGATGCTCTGGCGGGCGCTTGAAATCCTTCGAGAAATGGATGCCGGCACCCGACAATAGACCCTTTACCGAGTCCCCATGCAGCACTCATCCGATACTATTCGCATCGTCCATAATAAGGTCCCCCATCGGCTCAGGGTCTACGTCCCGATGGTTCGATGGGGTCCCACCTACGCCGATTTCCTCGTTCAGACCCTGCTGCGCGAAGGCAAGGCTCCAGGGGTCTTTCATGCAGAAGCGAGCGAAGTGACCGGAAATGTATTAATCCAGTATCTTCCTGGAACTCAGTGTGAGGAGGACATCCTGCGTTTGTTGGAGGAGACGGCTCAAAGGATTGAAACCGGTAACATCCCGTTGCTGCCCAAACATAAGAGCCCCCGGCTTGGGAAGATGATGCCAGGGGCCTTCTTTACCCGTGAGCTGATGGTCAGTATTGGGGGCAACATTATTGCTGGCGTCGCGCTTGCTTTGATGCTCGGCGCCTGAGAGGAGTCTCGGGCTTTCTGGCATCGATGATCGGTTCATCACCCTTCTCGTTGCAGCCATCTCTTGGGGGAGTTCCTCTTATCCCAATGTCAATCGACGTCATTCGAAAGGATCTTCCAGGCCGTCTTCGGCTGCGTGTGCCGATGATCTATCGACATGAGCTGAACGCACAGGGGCTTGAGTCGGCGGTTCTAGGGCTCCCTTATATGCGATCGGCTAAGGCCAATCCCTTAACGGGATCCATTTTGTTGATTTACGACTCACAGGTGGGGGACCGCGAGCGGGTGCTTCAGGATCTCCAGCATCTGATGGGTCTCTCTGGTTCTATAACGGCTTTAGCCCTCTCCTCGCGGCCATCGGATACCCTGCCGCCTCGCCAGGTCAAGCGGCGTGCGCTCTCCATCCCAAGTCGGCGCCCCCTCCGGTTGGAGAGTCCCCCCCCTAAGACCAAGGCGGCCCAATGGCATGCGACCCCCATTCCGGACGTTCTTAAGATCCTGGACGCCACAGAATTCGGTCTGACGCCCCCCGTGGCCCAAGAACGTCTCCAGCGATTTGGCCCCAATAGCCTTGAGGTGAGTTACCCGCGGTCGATGCTGAGTTTTTTTGTAGGCCAGTTTCTGACGGTTCCTGTTGGAATGCTGGGCATTTCTGCGGTGGTCTCGCTTGCGACCGGTGGGATAGCCGATGCCGCGGTCATCGGGGGGGTTGTGCTGATCAATGCCCTGATTGGGACGCTGACTGAACGTGCCGCCGAAAAGACTATTAATGCCCTTGGCGCTTTGCTGCCAAGTCATGCGGGCGTCCTTCGTGGGGGTGAAAAGCGGGATATTCCTTTGGAAGAGGTCGTGCCCGGTGATGTCCTGATCCTGGTTCCAGGGGCTTATATCCCTGCAGATGCTCGTCTTCTCGTCACTAAGAATCTCACCATCGATGAATCCGCCTTGACCGGTGAGAGTCTTCCGGTGTTGAAGCGCCACGGGGCGCTGTGTGATCCAAAGGCCCCGCTGGGTGAGCGCTACAACATGATTCATATGGGCACCCTGGTGACGGGAGGGAGTGGCTTTGCCGTGGTGACCGCCTGTGGTCGGTGGACTGAGATAGGTGCTATTGAGGCTTTGGTAGGCCAGGTCTCGACACCCCAAACCCCGCTTCAGCAACAGCTGGATCAGCTAGGGACTCGCCTTGCGGGGTTCAGTGCTGGACTGTGTGTTCTGGTTTTCGTGACGGGAATGGTGAGGGGGCAAGGCTGGCTCAAAATGTTGAGCTCCTCGATATCCTTGGCGGTAGCTGCCGTCCCAGAGGGTTTGCCAACCGTTGCTACGACCACATTGGCGTTGGGTCTTGGTGAAATGAAGCGTCGGAAGGTCCTCATTCGACGGTTGCATGCGGTTGAAAGTCTCGGATCGATGCAGGTTCTGTGTCTTGATAAAACGGGTACCTTGACGATGAACCAGATGAAAGTCGTGGTGGTTCATCAAGGGGCTCATGCGGTGGTTGCTGTGAAGGGTGGCTTTAGAGACGCGGCTGGCGAGATGATCGCGCCGGCGCTGCTCACCGATATAAGGCGTTTGCTGGAGGTCGTGACGCTCTGCAGCGAAGTCAAGGTGACCGAGGTCGCAGGGCAGCTGGTGCTGGAGGGGTCACCCACGGAGAAGGCGCTGATAGAAGCGGCTCTTCTGGGAGGGGTTGAGCCCTTGGTGCTTCGAGCCTCAAGGCCCTTGAAAACGCTGAATCATCGCGCCGAGCTGCGCCCTTACATGATGAGTATCCATTCTCAAGGTTCAGGTTATTGGATCGCCGTCAAAGGGAGTCCTTCGGAAGTCCTTGGGCTTTGCACCAGGAGATGGGTGAAAAATGGCCTTGAGCCATTGTCAGACGATGACCGTCGACAGATTCTGGACGCCAATGAGTCCATGGCCGGGGATGCTCTCCGGGTCCTTGGGGTGGCGATGGGAGATGCCGATTCGGATGCGATTGATCGGCCTTCGAAGTTAACCTGGCTGGGACTGATCGGCATGGAAGATATGATCCGGCCAGGCATGCCGGAACTGATGGCGCAGTTTCATGAAGCGGGTATTGAGACCGTCATGATTACCGGCGACCAAAGCGCGACCGCGCAATCCGTGGGGAAACGTCTCGGATTGGGTCATGGTGGAGATATTGAAATCCTTGATTCGCTGAGCCTTGATCAGCTGGAGCCTGAGTTGTTGGCCAATATCGTTGGCGATACGACGATCTTTGCAAGGGTGAGCCCGGCGCAAAAGCTAAGGGTTGTTAAGGCCCTCCAGAAAGGCGGTCGCGTCATTGCGATGACGGGCGACGGGATCAACGACAGTCCGGCCCTGAAGGCGGCTGATATCGGGGTCGCTATGGGTCAGCAGGGCGCGCATGCCGCCCGTTCGGTGGCGGATGTCATTCTTGAAGATGACAACCTCCATACCCTGATTGCAGCGGTTGAGCAGGGCCGCACCATTTACGGCAATATTCGAAAAAGTGTGCGTTTTCTCATGACAACCAATCTCAGCGAAATTGAATTGATGCTGGTGACCACGGCGCTTGGATTCGGTGAGGCATTGAATCCGATGCAGCTTCTCTGGATCAATCTGGTGACTGACATCTTCCCGGCGTTGGCATTGGCGATGGAGCCTCCTGAGCAAAACATCATGAAGAAGCCGCCGCGGGATCCCGCCCGGCCCATCATTGATCGACAGGACAGTCTTCGCTTGCTGAGGGAGTCCACCTTGATTTCAGGAGGGGCTCTTGCGGTTTATCTCCTCAGCATGGCTCGCTATGGGCCTGGCCCCAAGGCCAGCACCAACAGCTTTATGACCTTGACCTTGGCGCAGATGCTCCAAGCTATTTCTTGCCGATCAGAGGACACCTCGATACTCACGAAGGATCGGCCACCCAATCATTACCTTGATCTGGCTGTTGCGGGTGGGGTCGGCCTTCAGCTGCTAACGGTTCTTCTGCCGCCGTTGAGGGCCTTGCTCCGACTGTCGCCCTTGACAACGTCTGATGTCCTTTTGATCTTGATCGGCACTGGCAGCCCATTTCTGACGAACGAAGCTGCCAAACACTTTTTGACAGCGCCCGCATTGGGGGCTCAAAAGCGATGACTAAGCGATTTCTGTTTACCTCGGATGCCGTCACGGATGGTCACCCGGATCGTCTTTGCGACAGTATCAGTGATGCTGTGGTGGATCGCTTCTTACTGCAGGATCCTTATTGCCGAATCGTCGCGGAGTGCGCGTTGTCAAAAAACGTACTCTTTCTTGCCGCGCGCTTCGCGACGGAAGCCACGATCGATATTCCGGACGTGGCGCGCGGGGTTCTGCATGATGCGGGGTATCACAAGGACGATTTTGATGCCAGTCATTGCTCGGTCCTGACCAGTCTCATCCTGATGGATGATCAGGTTTACCCACGCCTTGAGGAAAAGGATCTCGATGATCATGATCTTGATCTCCTTGGCGTCAGAAGCCAGGCTTCCCTTTTTGGCTATGCCTGTAACCAGACGGCAGAATTGATGCCACTTCCTATTAGTCTTGCGCGGCGCCTTGCTGTCGCGTTCAATCAGGCTCGCCGACGCAAGGATGTTGATGCCCTGTCACCGGACTGTACGATCCAGGTAGGGGTCGAATATGAGGCCGGGGTTCCCGTTCGCATAGCGAGCATCACGGTCATTGCAGGGACCGTGGCGACGCGCCCCTTATCCTCCTTGGCGCTGAGGGAGTTGATGATCCAGGAGGTGATGGGCCCGCTACTCAAGGATGATCCGATACCGATGGATTCGGGGACCGAGATCTTGGTGAATCCCGATGGTGCCTCACCTAAAAGTGGGCCCCGTTTTCATTCCGGGATGACGGGTCGGAAGACAGCATCCGATACCTATGGGGCTTATGCGCGGCACAGTGGCTCGGCCTTGAGCGGCAAGGATCCTTCAAGAATTGATCGCGTGGGAGCCTATATGGCCCGTTATGCCGCGAAAAATGTGGTGGCCGCGGGCCTTGCGCAGCAGTGTGAGGTTCAGTTGAGTTATGCCATTGGTCAGGCGGCCCCTGTCAGTCTTGCCGTGCAGACGTTTGGTAGTGGGATTCTTGGGGATGAGGTGATTCGGGAGAGACTGCTTGATCTGTTTGATTTCAGATTGGGGGCCATCATTCGGGACTTTAATCTGCGTCATCTCCCGGCTCTCCATCGAGAGGGCTTTTATCGTTGGCTGTCGGCGACTGGGCATATGGGGGAGAGTCGCCTGGCGTTGCCGTGGGAGAGGACTGATCGATCCCCTTTATTGCGATAGCCTCGCTAAAGATCGATAACGACATCGCTCGGCACGGCTCTGTTTGGTATGGGGTTAAACCGTGATCCTCGTCTCCTCAGGTGTTGTATCAGTTCGTTGGGGGGAATCCCAAGGAGTTGAGCGATGGTGGGCAAGGTCCAGGAAGGGGCGCCATCGATCATGCTGAATTGATCTGCAGGTGGCAGGCTTCCCTCGCTGATCAGGGAGTAAACGGTCTGAATCTCAGGGGGCGTCGGCTTGGCTTCGAGATCGATGATGCGGGGGGAAGTTGGCTTTGGCATGCAGCCACAGCTCGAGGCGGTGCCGTTTCTGAGTGTGATCGCCGATATCCACTTTTCACGGCCGCATCGGCAGAGGCAGAGATAGCGAATGTCCGCTCCCATGCGGACGGGTTCGCCCGTGACGACCCAGTGCCCGTGGCGGTCGCCGGTGCTGATTTTTTGCTGCGTTTTCTTTTCCATACCCCTGATCTCCGGTCGGATTTTTTTTTGCGATCGCGTTGAAGCGAAACAAGACGTCATGATTCAAGCGCCGCTCGCCCTATTAAAGCAATAATGATGCCGATATTTTATTGGGCGGTCATGCGGCCCTCAATAGGGGCCCTTAGGGCTAGCTCTGAGGCTATTTTATCTTAGAAAAGAAGGGGTTAAGTGGCCATCCACAAAATCTGTGGATAAACTTGTGGGTTATTGGGGCCAAAGAGCGCTCCGTCGGGCTTTCGTTCAATGGATTTCCTTTTTATCAATTCTGTAGGTATCTGAATATATTGAATAATATCTTCATTCTTCGGCGCACTCAGCCGTCCGGCGTCATGGTTCGTGTCATTGTGGGTGGCTGCGTCAAATCGCGCACAGACTGTGCGAAATGAGTCACTTTAAGGGGTGTCTTTTTGGGCTAGAAGCCCCTTTTTATCTTGATCAACCGATTTCTCAAGCGATCAGGCCTTGATCGCTCCGGTTATTAGGCGATGCACGCTTTGATTGATGGTTCTTGGCATGGAACATGCAAAAATTTGTGTGACGCAGTCGTGTCAACTTTCTCTCCTTTTTATCAGGTCTTGGTCATGTGTCCATGGTCCTCGATCGCTCGGTGATGAACGCTGTGGATCTCCTACCCACTGCAGGGCACACCCGGGGCCAGTTTTTTTGGGAGCGCTTGACCCAACATGGAATGGAAAAGAGCATGCAACAACCCGTCTTCATTCAAAATCCCAACGGATACGGTGAACTCGTCCAGTTTTTTGAAACCGCAGTGGTCCCTTATTCGGTCCACGATATCTCTGCCTTTAATGCCATTTATCGCTGCATCTATCCGACCCTCTCCCGACAAGAGAGGCTGTTGGCCGAGACGCTAGTCGATCAGATGATTGAGCGCTTAGAGCATCCCTTAGGCCGCTGCCAAAATTGACGGTGTGGTTTGAACTTTCAACAGGAAAGGACGATGAATCAAGTATCCATTCAAATCCAAGACGCCGTAGGCAACTGGGTGACGGTCATCATTTCAGGTTACAAGAGCCCCGAGGAAGTGTTTCAGCTCCTTCAAATGGCAAAAAAATCAAGACCTGGAAAAGTCCTTCGGGCGGTGACCCGAGAACAGCCTTCTCCTATCCGAAATACCTTGAGACCTTCAGATGCCTTCGATCAGCATGCCTAACTTTTCGCCCATTTTGACCGGGTGGCCCGGCACCAGATCGGGATTCCATTGAACGCCTTGGTGACCAAAGAGCACAACGATGGTTGAGCCCATATTGAAACGCCCCATTTCGTCCCCTTTTTTAAGTCGTACCTGACCTTCAGGGTATTGAATAGAGGTGACCTTAGTCCCGCGGGGGGGGGTTACTACGCCGTGCCAGACCGTCTCAATGCTGGCGACAAAAATGGCGCCAACGAGCACCAACGCCATAGGTCCCATCGCGGTATCAAAGAGGGCGACGACGCGCTCGTTTCTTGCAAAAAGACCGGGGACACCTCGGGCGGTTGCGTCATTCACGCTAAAGAGTCGCCCTGGAACATGGATCATTTCCCGGAGGGTGCCGCTGATCGGCATATGCAGTCGGTGATAGTCCCGTGGCGAGAGATAGATGGTTAGAAAGGTCCCATGCTCAAAGGGAATAGCAAGATCGCTGTCGCCGCCGAGGAGCGATCTAGCGGTGTAATTGATGCCTTTGGCCTGTAGAATGGCGCCCTCTTCGATGGCGCCATTCTGGCTGATATAGCCGTCTGCCGGCGATGCAACCCCGTTGAAAGAGGGATCGATCGGTCGGGCTTCAGGTTTTAAGGCGCGAGTAAAAAACGCATTGAAACAGCCGTAGGCCTCAGGATCTGATTCCAAGGCCTCGCTAAGGTCAATGCCATAGGCCTTCGAAATCCTCTCGATCATCTGTCGCCTGATCCAGGGATGATGACTGTGGGTCAGCTGCCCCATGAGTCTTGATAGGAGATGGTGGGGGAGTGGGTATTGACCCAGTACAAACAGCTTTTCAAGGACGGACATGGGATTTCTCGTTCGATGGAGAGGATGGCTGATGGGGGGCTTGGGTCTTAGAGTGGTTTCTGGCTGCCAGGCTCCTTGTCTTTGAGAAAACGCTGGTAATTTCTAAAAGTTTCCCGGGTCATTAGAGCAGAATCAAAAGGTCGAGTTCTAAAGCGGCGTTGCTCTATCTTATGGCGAACCGCCCGAATCCAGACCCACTGGGTCCCAAAGTAACCGACCACCGCGCCAACGTGCATGAGAATGATGCAGCCCACCAAAAGGGGGGCCCCGAACTCCATGGCCTTGTCGATGCTAAAAAGACTTGAGAATTCATCAAAGCTAAAACTTCTGGAGCCTAAGGCCAGGGCGCCGACTTTATAGGCAACATAATAAAGAGGGATCCAGGTCAGTGGGTTCGTGATCCAGACCAAGGCGACGGCAATGGGGAGATTGGCGCTGCAATAAATCGCTCCAATGGCTGCAATGACTTGCTGTAAGGGGAGGGGTGGGGTGTACATGGCCCAGAGCCCGACAGCCATCGCCCTCGAGACGGAGCGGCGGTTAAGGTGCCAGAGGTTCGGTGAAAAGAGTTTATCGCCGAGAAAGTGCAGGGCTTGAATGTTTCTGACCTTAGCAGGATCAGGGAGATAGCGCTTGAGGAGCTGCTTGGGCATCCGGGGTGTCTCCTTATTGTTGTTTTTATAGGGGGCGTGTTGGCTTCCACCAAACTTCCATTGTACGAGACTTGTTTAAACGGGTATGACATTTTTAGCGCGGCAAGGCCATCAATCCGCCGCTTCCTTTCCGCCCCCCCATTGATGAAAGGCACGATGATCAAGCGATCGTATGGCGATGAGGGCGAGGATAAAAAGGACCGAAAGGTAGGACCCGAAAAGCCCAAAGGCATGATCCGCACCGAATTTTTGGAGCAAGAAGGCTATCAGCAGCGGCGCTGTGCTCCCGAAGATCGGCGAGGCCAGATTAACGGCAACGCTGACACCGGTGTAGCGGACTTCTGTTCCAAACAGGCCGGTGACGGCGGCAAAGGCGGCGCTGGTGTAAAGGCCCAAGAGGACGCTAAAGGTCAAGAAGGCGACCAAAGTGATGGCGTCGCCGAAAAATCCCGACATGCCGAGGGTCAGCGGATAGCTCAGAACGAGAAGGCAGCCTGCACCTGCCACGAGGACACTTTTATAGCCGAAGCGATCAGCCAGAATGCCGCCCATCAGCGTCATAGCGAGCGATAGCGAGAGGCCCAGGGTGGTGGTTAGAAGGGCCCGGGTCGCTTCGAAATGCAAGGACGAAATCATGAAGCTATTGAAATAGACAAAGGCGAAGAAAAAGCCACAGGTCATCGGGGTGAGGACGGCGACACCTATCAGGACGCGGCCCTTGTATCGTTTGATGATGGCTCCAATCGGGTTATGGATCAGGCGATTCTCAGTTTTAGCGATTTCGTAGAGAAGGCTTTCCGGCATTTTGTGACGAATCTTGAGACCCAGCCAGGCAGCAGCCAGGCCAAGGACAAAGGGGATGCGCCAGCCCCAAAGGGCAAAATCGGCTTCGCTCAAGATAAATGAAAGACCGCTTGAAATCAGGGTTCCAGTGAGCAGCCCAAGGCAGGTGCTGGCCTGGATGAGGCTTGAAGCCAAGCCGATCCGGCGCTCTGGCGTATGTTCAAGGACATAGGTGACCGCACCCCCCATTTCCCCTCCCAGAGCCAACCCCTGAAGGAGTCGCAAGATCACCAGGAGGATGGTGGCGGTCATTCCAATGTTCTCGAAGGGTGGCAGGAGGCCGATGGCGGCAGTCGGTAGCGCCATGCCCATGATCGACAGCGATAGCGCTTTTTTGCGCCCGAAGCGATCGCCGATGGCGCTGAAGATCAAGGCCCCGATGGGGCGCATGAAGAAACTGACGCTAAAGACCGCCAGGGCCGAGAGGACGGCGAGACCTTCTTCTTCCTTGGGGAAGAACGTCTTCCCGATGAAGAGAGAGAAATGGCCGTAAAGGGCAAAGTCGTACCATTCGAGTGCATTACCAATAATGCCGGCGATCAACGCTTTCCGGGTGAGTTTGTTCATCGTTGCGGGTACGTTAGTGGATGGCTTCAGCACACCTCATTCGGGTGTCCCAGCCGAATAAGGTTTTAAGGGGTGGGCTTCCGGCTTAGGCTCTCTCAGGAGAAGGTTGTTGACCGCCTCCCTGGGGGGTAGACCCTCATAGAGGATCCGATAGATCTGTTCCGTAATGGGCATGTCGATGCGGTGACGCTTGGCCAGCTGATAGACGATACGCGCCGTTGGAATCCCTTCGATTTCTTGTCCGATGGATTGGATGACGCTCCCAGGATCAAGGCCGCGGCCAAGGCCGACACCAAAACGCCGGTTACGGGATTGATTATCCGTAGAGGTCAAAATGAGATCGCCAACGCCTGAAAGACCCATCAGCGTCTCAGGCTTCCCCCCGAGTGTGGTGCCAAGACGAATCATTTCGGCAAGCCCCCGGGTAATCAATGCCGCCCGGGCATTGGCGCCATAGCCCAGTCCGTCGGCCATTCCGGCTGCGATGGCGAGTACATTTTTAATCGCCCCTCCGAGTTCGACGCCCATGACATCGGGACTGGTGTAGGCCCTAAATTTTGGGTTATGAAAGAGCCTGATGAGGTCGTCCGCAAAGACCTTTGAACGTGATGCCACTGTGATCGCGGTCGGTTGCCCTTGGGCCACCTCGCCAGCAAAGGTGGGGCCAGAGAGAACGGCAGCCGGTGTCTCGGTGCCAAGCTGTTCGGCGACGACTTGATGGAGGGGTAGGCCGCTCTCAAGTTCAAGACCTTTGGTGGCCCAGGCGACCCGGGTTCCCGGCGTGAACAAGGGTTTTAATTGACTGATCTGAGATCGAAAGGCATGGCTTGGCACTGCGATGAGCCACAGGCTCGCATGACTTGCAGCGAGGCCAAGATCGTGGGTGACCCGAAGGTTCTCTGGGAAATGGATACCCGGGAGGTAGCGCTCATTCGTGCGTGACCTTAAGAGCGCGGCCATGTGATCCCTCTGGTGACCCCAGAGCAAGAGGTCATGGCCATTTCGGGCCAGGACCAAGGCGAGGGCGGTACCCCAGGAACCGGCACCAAACACAGTAATCGGTGTCACCGGGCGAGGGCTCCGCATCGGGGATTCAATGGGCAAGGTGGAGCCATCAGGCAGGGGGCCTTAGTGACTGGTGACAGACTCTGGGTTCTGCTGCATCTGCTGGAGGTGTTGTGCATAAAGTCCATCGAAGTTGACCGGGGCCAAAAGCATCGGGGGGAAGCCCCCTTTAGTGACCAGATCCGATACGACCTCGCGGGCGTAGGGAAACAAGAGGTTCGGGCAGTAGCTGCCGAGGAGGTGACCCATTTCTTCATTGGCAAAGCCCACGGCGCTGAAGATGCCAGATTGGGTGATTTCGACCAAGTAAGCTGTTTTTTGCGTGATTTTCACGGTTAACGTCACCGTCAGGCTGACCTCATAGACGTTATCTTGAATCTGAGCCGCACTGCTGCTGAGATTGAACTCTACTTCAGGCTCCCAGGTTAGGGTGAAGATGTCTGGTGAATTAGGGGTTTCAAAAGAGACGTCCTTCACGTAGATCTTCTGAATGTTGAACTGACGTTCCGCCTGTGTGTTGTTTTCCTCGGCCATGGTGTTTGGATGATAACTGATGGATTAAAAAAGATGAGGGTGAGGCTCTCAGTGTTGGTGCCTTACTTGCGTTTCTTGGTGACGGGAAGATTTTGATCCTTCCAGGCAAAGAGGCCGCCTTTGAGTTCATAGACTTGAGTGAAGCCATGGCCGGTCAGCTTTTTGCCAGCGGCGAGTGAGCGGGTACCCGACTGGCATGTCACGATGACGGCGGTGGCTTTGTGGCCATCAAGCTCTGCAACGCGTTCGTCGAGTTTGCCGAACGGGATGTTTCTGGCGCCTTCAATATGCCCTTCGGCGAATTCAGTGGCCTCTCGAACATCGACCAGGATGGTGGCATCGTTGTTCAAAAGGATAACCGCTTCTGAAGGAGAAACCATCGTATGTTTTCTAAACAGGTTGTCAAAAATGTCCTGGATCAGAAGGATGGTGACAAGAAAGAGTGCGCCGGCCATCACGTAGTGATTGCCGATGAATTCGAGCAACTGATCGGGGCTGATAGGAAGGTTCATGGGGGTATCCGGTGGGGGGAGAGGTTAATTGAGGCTGGGGCAGAAGACGTCACGCATCAGCGTAATGAGCTTCAAGGTTCTTTTATCGTCCACATAATAGAAGACTCGGTTGGATTCCTTGCTGCTCGCAAGAATTCCCTTCTCCCTCAAAATGGCAAGATGTTGTGAAATATTGCTCTGCGTCGTGCCGCAGGCGTCAACGATTTCCTGGACACTGGCGCGTTCTTCGCCGAGTACACAGAGAATTTTGAGCCTGAGGGGGTGTGCCATGGCCTTGATGCAATAAGCAGCTTGAGCGATGTCCTCTTCGCGGTTGATCAGATCTTCCTTCATGTTATTCGATATTTCCTGGAGACGTCGTCCATTAGGCTTCAAGGAGGGCCCGAGGGACGACGAGCGAGTGAAAAACAGCTAAAATTGGGTCAGGAGGCGTGATGGTGACGTCACGTCCCATAAAGATCCACGCCCTATCGCTCAAGTTCCATAAGAACTCAGCCGGAGATTATACGTTGAACTCGCATCGCCCTAAACCCGTAGTTTTGATAATCCTCGATGGATTCGGCTATAACGAATCAAGCCAATACAATGCGATCGCACAAGCTAAGACGCCAAATTGGTCAGGTTTATGGGCAACTTGCCCGCACACCCTGATCGAGTGTGCCGGTGAGACCGTCGGGTTGCCGGATGATCAGATGGGCAATTCGGAGGTGGGGCATCTTCATCTTGGGGCCGGACGGCTGATTAATCAGGATTTCACCGCAGTCAACAAATCGATCCGCGATGGCTCCTTTTTCACCAATCCTCAACTGACCGCAGCGGTCGATAAGGCCATTGCCGGAGGCAAGGCATTACACATTTTTGGTCTTCTCTCGCCGGGTGGTGTCCACAGCCATGATCTGCATATTCAGGCCATGGTGGAACTCGCGGCCAGAAAAGGTCTTAAAAAGATCTACATGCATGCATTTCTTGATGGTCGAGATACTCCGCCACAGAGTGCGAGGGATTCCATCGCGGGTCTTGAGGCCACCTTCAAGAAGGTGGGTGCCGGCCGCATAGCTTCTCTCGTCGGCCGGTTCTTCGCCATGGATCGGGACAACCGTTGGGACCGTGTCGAGAAGGCTTATGAGCTCATTGTTGAAGGCAAGGCGACGTTTACCGCAGGATCTGCGCTGGAGGGACTGGATGCCGCCTATGCGCGGGGTGAAACCGATGAGTTTGTCGAGACCACCTTGATTCTTCCTCCGGGCGCGTCTCCTGGGCACTTAGAAGATGGCGATGCCGTGGTGTTTATGAATTTTAGAGCGGATCGGGCGCGTGAAATCACCAAAGCGATCAATGATGAGGTCTTTTCAGGATTTGAGCGCCGAACCGTCAGAACGCTGGGCACCTATGTCACCTTGACCGAATACCATCAGGACTTTACCTATCCGATCGCCTTTCCATCGGCATCGATCACCCAGACTTTAGGGGAAGTTCTCGCGGACCATGGTCTCAAGCAGTTGCGGCTCGCTGAAACTGAAAAGTACGCGCATGTGACGTTTTTCTTTAATGGCGGCAAGGATGAGCCGTTCGAAGGTGAATCACGCATCCTCATTCCATCACCACAGGTGAAGACCTATGACCTTCAGCCTGAGATGAGTGCCGTTGAGGTCACCGATGAGATGGTGAAGGCGATCGAGAACGGTGCCTATGACGTCATTATCTGTAATTACGCCAATGGTGACATGGTCGGTCATACCGGCCTCATGGATGCAGCCATTAAAGCGGTTGAGACCCTGGATGCGGCCTTAGGCCGGATTGTTCCCGCCCTGGATAAAGTAGGGGGCGAACTGTTGATCACCGCAGATCATGGTAACGTCGAGCAGATGGTGGACCCTGATACTGAGGTCGCGCTGACGCAGCACACCACGTTCCCGGTCCCCTTTCTTTATCGGGGCAAGGCGGGTCGGAGCCTCGCCGATGGCGGTAATCTCGCAGACGTTGCGCCGACCCTCCTCGACGTGATGGGGATTGAAAAGCCGGTCGAGATGACTGGGCGTTCGCTGCTCATATAAAACGAGCTGAAGCCCTTGCTTATCGCCTTTGATGGCTTCGGCTTGGTCGTTGCCGGTGTCTTCCTGGTGATGAGTCTTGGTGTGTCGATCGCGAACGGGGCCGAAACCGATCGTCAGCCGCTGTTGGAGGTTCGTGGTGAAATCGCCTCGACCCAACAGCAGCGGGAGGCGCTGATGGCCATCCGTGATCGATTGAATCAACAGCTCTCGGAGATTGAGCTTGAGCAAGGTCAAATGGCCAGAACCATTGGCGAACTCGAAGCACAATCGCGCGCTCGAGACAAGCGCACAAAGGGCTTGCAGCAGCGCCGCGACCAGCTCCAGGTCTCCGTCAGGGAGCAGCAGAAGACCTTGGCCGGACAGCTAAGGAGCGCGCACCTGATTGGCCGAGAGGATTGGCTCAAGCTGCTCCTCAATCAGGAAGAGCCGTCTCATTTGGCGCGTGTGCTAGCCTATTACGGGTACCTCGGTCGAGCGCGATCGGAGCTGATCGGAAAGCTTGAAGAAGACCTCGAACAAGTCAGGATGACCGAAGCGGAGCTTCAAATTGAGGCGGAGCAAAAAGCCTTGTTGGGTAGGAAAACCCAAAAAGAGCGCACGGCACTCCTTGAATCTGGCCGTCAGCGTCGCCAACTCTTAAAAAGCTGGGATCGGGAACTGCATGCAAAGGCCCAACGTCTAAACCAGTTAAAGGATGACGAAAAGCAACTGGAGCGGCTGATCGATGCAGTGAAGGATCAGACAAATAAAGCGGCGATGACCGAGAATGTTCCTGAGGGAGCTCCCTTGGCGGCCATTAAAAAGGCACATTGCCCGCCTGCGGGGCCTGTGGTGGCGCGTTTTGGCAGCCCGCGGATGACCGGTCAGTGGGATGG
>QYQA01000051.1 GCA_007280285.1 Methylococcus sp.
AATAAAAACACTCGTCGCACAAGCAACCCATCAACGAACGATTCGGGGGCTTGCGCATTTTGAGCGAGAACCATCCGGAGCGGCCCTTGATCAATTGTTTGGTGAAGGCCGCATGGTCATCACCATTCAGAATCGCGACCTGGAGCCTTACCAAGGGATCGTAGCACTCGAAGGCGCCTCTCTTGCAGAGGCGATTGAAGGTTATTTTGAACGCTCGGAACAGCTGCCAACGCGGCTCTGGCTCACCGCACATCCGCAGCGCGCCGGCGGTCTCTTTCTGCAGGCTCTACCAGGACATCAAAGGAATGAGGATGATTGGAATCGGATCCACCATCTGGCCGCTACCGTGACCTCTGAAGAGCTGCTCGAACTCCCCCCTGAGGCCCTTTTGTTCCGGCTTTTTCATGAAGAGACGGTTCGGCTACAAGATCCTGAAACCGTCCGTTTCCGTTGCGGCTGCAGCCGCAACCGCATCGAGTCCGTTCTGGTCGCGTTAGGCCCTAAGGAAGTGCAAAGCCTGTCAGAACAGGATGAAGTGATCTCGGTCCACTGCGAATTCTGTAACCGAGAGTATGTGTTTGACCGCGTCGATACGACGGGCTTATTCCTCGCATCAGGAGGCCTCTCACCCAACACGACGCGTCAATAAAGGGACAACTTTCACCCAAGGCCACTAGAACCTTGGGTGATCATCTCCCGAACTAAAGCCAATAAACAAAGATAAAGAGGCCCAGCCAAACGACGTCGACGAAATGCCAATACCAAGCCGCCGCCTCAAACGCAAAATGATTGTGGCTGCTGAAGTGACCCCTAAGACTCCGGATCAAAACAATCAACAGAAAGATGGCACCGATGGTGACATGAAGACCATGAAAACCGGTCAGCATGAAGAAGGTGGAGCCATAGATACCCGTGCCGAGCGTCAGCCCCATTTCTGTATAGGCCTCATGGTATTCAACGCCCTGCAGGAAGACGAATCCAAAACCCAGAAGGACCGTGAGAGCGAGACCGATGATCAGCTGGCGACGATTATCCTTGAGTAGCCCCCAATGCGCCCAGGTCACGGTCACGCCACTGGTGAGAAGAATCAGGGTATTGATGGCCGGGATCCCCCAAGCCGCCATCGGCTCAAATTCACCTTCCTCATTACCCCCAATGTGGGCCGGACCATTGGTAGGCCAGACATTCTTGAAAGAATCCCAAAGAAATTGATGGGTTGAGTCAATTCCTGTTCCAGGCGTATCGCCCCCAAGCCAAGGTAGCGCAAGGTCTCGACAGTAGTAGAGCGCACCAAAAAAGGCGGCGAAGAAGAAGACCTCCGAGGTAATGAACCACATCATTCCCATCTTGAAGGATATTTCAACTTGGTGATTGTAAAGACCACCAAGACTCTCGCGGATGATGGCCGCAAACCAGATGAACATCATGTAAATAATGGTACCCGCCCCGACCCACATCATGGCAGGACCGATATCGGACCCATTCAGGTAATTTGAGAAACCCGCCAGGAGGACAAAGAGACCGATGGAGCCAATAATGGGCTGGGTGGCCTTGTGAGGCAGAAAGTAAGATCCATGTAGCGCCATGAGTATTTCCCCTGATCAATAACTGATAAAACGCTCAGCACCTAGGGAGGGCTGATATCGAAAAACGTATACGACAAGCTGACGTCTCCCACTGTCTCCGGAAGCTCGGGATCAATGGCGAATCGAACGACCATCTCCCGCTCCTGATGCGGTTCAAAACGCTGTTCGTTAAAACAGAAACATTCGCTCTTCTTCAGAAACTGGGTGGTCCATCCCGGCGCAATACTCGGAATCGCCCGACCGATCAAGGGCTTCTCTGTCGGGTTGCGTCCATAGAACGCGACCGTCTGGTACTCCCCCGGATGGACCTTGATCTTATTCACGCCCGCTCTAAATTCAAGCGGCATCGACCCATTCACTGTCGTCACAAACTCAACGCTGACCCAACGCGACTGGTCAACCCGGAGCATCGTCTCGGCCTGAGCCTCCGTTTTGACCTTGCCATTGAGTCCCGTCCATTCACAAAAGACATCGTAAAGCGGCACTAAGGCAAAACCAAAACCAAACATGGCGATGACCACCAAGACGATGTACGCCAAAACCTTGGTGTTCGATCGCCGGGGCGGCACCGGACTCATGATGGGAGCCCGGTCCCTTTCATCACATGGTAAATGGCGAGGAAATAGAGACTGACCGCCACACCTCCGAAGAAAAGCGCCATGAGGATGTTCTTTGTTCTGATTTTCATCCTGTCAGGTACTCACCGTACACATCTATTCGGAAATAGCCTTTTCAGTGAACGTTGGGAGGCGTTTCCCACGTGTGATAAGGCGCTGGCGATGGCAGGGTAAACTCAAGGCCATGCTCACCAGCACCCTCCCAGACTTCGTCACTCGCGTGCTCACCCTGTCTGCGCATACACCTGATCACGATGTAGCAGAAAATCAACTGGGAAAAGCCAAAAATGAACCCACCGACGGAGGACCACGCATTGAATTCAGCAAATTGGAGCGCATAGTCTGGGATTCTTCTTGGCATTCCAGCAAGCCCAAGGAAATGCTGCGGGAAGAAGCACAGATTCACCGACAGGGTTGTCAGCCAAAAGTGCAACTGCGCTAATCGCTCGTCGTACATCCGCCCAGTCCACTTAGGTAACCAGTAGTAGACCCCACCGATGATCGCAAACACCGCCCCAGAAACGAGAACGTAGTGGAAATGAGCCACGATGAAATAGGTATCGTGGTACTGCAGATCTGCCGGAGAAATGGACATCATCAGTCCGGTGAAGCCGCCCAGAGTGAACAGCACCACAAAGGCAATAGCCCAGAGCATGGGGGATTCAAAGGTAATGGCCCCCCGCCACATCGTCGAGATCCAGTTAAATACCTTCACCCCAGTCGGCACCGCAATCAGCATGGTGGCGTAGGTGAAATAGAGTTCGCCCTCAATCGGCATCCCGACCGTGTACTGATGATGTCCCCAAACGATGAATGATAAGAAACCAATCGAGGCCGTGGCGTAGACCATCGATGAGTAACCAAATAGGCGCTTACGCGAGAACGTCGGGATGATTTGTGAAACGATCCCGAAAGAAGGCAAGATGAGGACGTAGACTTCTGGGTGACCAAAGAACCAGAACAGATGCTGATAGAGGACCGGATCACCACCACCCGCTGCATTAAAGAAGCTGGTACCAAAGAACTTATCGGTGAGCAGCATAGTCACCGCACCCGCAAAAACAGGCATGATGGCGATCAACAGAAAGGCCGTAATCAGCCAGGTCCATACGAACAGGGGCATTTTCATGAGCGTCATGCCGGGAGCCCGCATATTAAGGATCGTCACGATGATGTTGATCGCAGCAAGGATCGACGAGACGCCAAGAATATGGATGGTAAAGATCGTAAACGGAAAGGCAGCCCCGGTCTGAAGAACCAACGGCGGGTAAAGGGTCCATCCAGCCGCCGCGGCACCCCCCTCCATGAACAAGGTACTCATCAGCATCAAGACGGCAAAGGGCAACAGCCAGAAGCTCCAATTATTAAGGCGAGGTAAGGCCATATCGGGCGATCCGATCATCATCGGAATCATCCAGTTAGCAAGACCTGCAAAGGCAGGCATGACAGCGCCAAAAACCATGATCAGCGCATGCAGCGTCGTCATCGAGTTATAGAACATTGGGTCGACAAACTGCATGCCAGGCTCAAATAGCTCCGCTCTAATCACCAGCGCCATGGCGCCACCGACCATAAACATGATCAAGGAGGTCACCATGTAGAGCGTACCGATGTCCTTGTGATTAGTCGTTGTCACCCATCTCATCAGGCCCTTGGCTGGACCGTGGTCATGGTGATCGTCATGAATGGCCGAAACTGACATAGGATTCACCTCAAAAAATGGGGACGTTTTTTTAGTGGGTCGCGATGTCGGCGGGCTGCACCAAATCACCGGTGCTGTTGCCGAACGCGTTACGCTGGTAAGTAATGACCGCCGCAACCTCTTGAGGTTTCAGGATATTGCGGAATGACGCCATCAACGGTGGCTTGCCATTAAGGACCAGTTGAATGTGGGCTGCCAGGGGACCTTGGACCACCTGACTGCCGTGAATCGCCGGAAAGAGACCCGGAACGCCTTCCCCATTCGCCTGATGACAACTCTGGCAATGGCTTTCATAGACTTCTTTGCCCAGCGTCATAGCGACCTCTTGGGTCAAAGGTTCACCGATCGCTGGAGCAGGGCTCGTGGCCTCGCTGCTGCCCGCTGCGGCCAGGGGAGGCTCGGGTTGATGGTCACTGGGTTTTTCTTGAGAGGTAGCTGGCTCTCCAGCCGCCTGAACGGCAGTCCCCTTCTGCGCGGCCAGCCACTCACGATATTCCGCCTCCGGCTTTGCGATCACAACGATCGGCATGAAGGCATGATCGCGGCCGCAGAGCTCCGTACACTGACCCCGATAGGTGCCAGGCTTCTCAATCGTTGCCCAGCCATCAGTAATAAAGCCTGGAATAGTGTCTTTTTTCCAGCCAAGGTCTGGCACCCACCAGGCGTGAAGCACATCGCCGCCTGTAAAGAGGAAGCGGACCTTCTTACCCACAGGGAGAACCAAGGGGTGGTCCACATCGAGAAGATAATGATCCACGGTGGCAGGGTCGATACCGGAACCCATTTGACGCGCTTCATTGCTCTTCGCTGAAAGGGTACTGAAGAAACTGACTCCCTCATCAAGATAGTCATATTTCCATTTCCACTGATACCCCGTCACCTTGACGGTGAGATCTGCTCCGGTGGTGTCGTAAACTTTGATCATCACCCGGGTGGCCGGAATCGCCATTCCAAGCAAAATAAGGAATGGGATGACCGTCCACAGAATCTCAATCTTGGTGTTTTCATGAAACTGCGCCGGTACCGCACCCTTTGACTTTCGGTGATGGATCAACGAGTAGACAAGAATCCCGTAGACCAAGACCCCAATGCCAACACAAATCCAGAAGATCAGCATATGCAGATCATGGATATCTCGACTCAGCTCGGTCACGCCTTCAGTTAGATTGAGTGCGTAATCAGCAGAAGCCTCACCAGCGACCGCAAACCCACTCACCGCCAGTAAAGTCATTAATTTCTTCACGAAACCCTCTCTACAGTCGCTCGGACCAACGATTGGCCTTGCTTTTATTGGTCAAAAATATGTTTGCGGCACCCAAAAGTCAGCCCCCTTTCATCCGAAGCCCTGAACCTAAATTCGGGCGAATTCCGGAGAAAAGACCTCCTTAGGCAGCCATGTAATCAATTAGTTGCGTCGCCAGCGAGGAGGTAGATCCTTAATTTAAGGGAACATTGCCTCCCTGTCTGCGCGCGCTTCCATATTATTATTTGACGACTTTTCTGAACCATGAAAAGCCCTTCGAGCAACCCCACGATGCGAAAAAGGCATCGCTTGCGCTGAGATGACCCATGCTTCAGGGTGATGAGATCCTAAGGGATCAGCATCCTCTTAAAACCGGACCCGATGATCAAGAGCGCCAATCTCTGGATGAATTTCATCCCTCCCCGACCGGCCACACTACCCCCTATCGCGACAGGATCAAACACGCCGAGGTTAAATGCTAGCTTAAGGCGCCACAAGGCGCAAGATTTCAACAATATCTATACGGTTATTTGGCGCCGACTCACCCTCCCCTTGATGGGGCGCAAAGGGCATCTTTAAGAGAGGTCGACCGAGTCTGTCCCCCAGCGCCAAGAGCATGTCTTGGGACTCCTCTGTAGTCGGCGATAGTTCATTAGCAATCCAGCCAGCCATCACCAGACCGGAATTTAACATGGACTCAGCCGTCAGTCGCGCGTGGTTAATACATCCAAGACGCAGACCCACCACCAAAATCACCGGGAGATCAAACCGTCGCGCAAGATCAGCAACATCCTCCTGATCATTGAGGGGAACCCGCCATCCACCCACACCTTCAACCACCACACAATCAGCCAGAGCCGCCAACCGGTCCAATGCTTCGACCAGGGTTTCGAGCTGGATAGAGACCCCTTCCGCTCTGGCCGCAAGATGAGGTGATGCCGCCATCCTTAAAAGAGACGGATTCACCCAGCCATAGGGAACCTCAAGAGCCGCGGCCCTATGGAGCTGTTGGGCATCATCATTAAACCAGTCATCACCGACCCTGACCGCCCCACTAGCCACAGGCTTCATAGCCGCCACCTTTAAGCCGACTGACCTCAGCGCCCTAATCAAATGAACCGCAACATGGGTCTTCCCAATACCGGTATCGGTTCCCGTCAAAAAAATCCCACGCCGCTTCATCGGGGCTCACACGAGGGTCGGCGGGCGACACCGGTGACGATATCGAAGGTCGCACAGACCCTGGAATCCAAAGGCCCACCGACCAGCGGGTAAGCGGCCTTCATGCGCGCAAAACGGTCTTTCCCGGTCAGATGATAAGACCTACCCCCCATCTGGTTGTGCGCGCCAATCCCTTTTAGCTCACGCATCAGGGTCATCACATCAGCGTATTCACGTTGATGCAGTTTTGAGGACACCGTCGAATCAAGGAATCCCGCGGTTTCGATCGCCGCGTGGACATCGTCAGCAGATAAAAATGCATTGACATGATCGTCATCATCCACCGCCCTCCATGCCTCGCGTAATTCCATCAACGTCCGAGAACCAAAGGAGGTAAAGAACAACTGCCCACCGGGCTTCAAGACCCTGAAGCTTTCCCGAAAAACGTCCACGGGGGAAACACACCATTGAATGGCCATATTCGAGAACACCAAATCAAAAACCCCATCGGCCAGCGGCAACGATTCGGCATCCCCGACGACGCAGGCCTTAAGTCCCTTCTTGCAGGCCTCCAGCAGCATGCCTTCGGCAAGATCAAGGGCCACTACTTGGGCTCTCGGCAAGGCCCGCTCAAGCGCCAAAGCCCCCCGACCAGTCCCTGCCCCAAGATCCAGAACCCATTCGGCATGAAGACCCGCTGGAAGCCGCTCAATCAGCGCAAGAGCCGAGACCCCCTGAAGGCTGGCGAGGGCATCGTAAGCGGGCGCGGCACGACCAAAAGATCGCGCGATTAAGACCTTAGCAGGTAAAACCCCTGGGGCCCCCAAGACACTCATGCGGGGACCCTCAAAAGAAAGTTACGCAAAAATTCCGCGACTTCATCACGGTGGGTCCAGAAAGGGAAATGCGCAGCACCTGGCACGATAAGGAGGTCGATATCCGATCGCAGCGACCTGATTCGATCCGCCACGGCGATAGGCACCAGCCGGTCGAGCTCCCCTAGGACGACGGCGATAGGCAGCGAAAGCATCGCAAGATCGGACCTTAGATCTTGCTCCAACAACAAAGTAAGTCCGCCCTCAAGGGCTCTCGGGTCGGCAAGTGGACGCGAAGCGACGGCATGCTTGATCTGCCTTGCCAAATCCCGCGCATTGACCTGACCGAAAGTTTGGAGGCCCACAAACCGGTTCATGGTGCCTTCTGCGTCCTCAACCAACTGCGCTGCCATCTCCTCTAAATGTCTTGGAAGCACCCCAGGCCAATCAGACACCTGGATGAAACAGGGTGAACTGGCCATCAAGGTGAGACTTAATGGAGGCTCCGGCGCGGCGCGGGCGACAAGGGTCGCGATCACCCCCCCAAGAGACCATCCAAGCCAATGCGAACGGGGAGGCGCCGCATGCAGGAGCGCCTTCACCAGATCCTCCCCGCGCCAGGAACCTATAGGGCTGCGACCATGCCCCGGAAGATCTACAAGGGTGATACAAAAATCCCGCGATAAGCGATCGGCAAAATCCTTCAGCAAGCCCCCATGCATCCCCCAGCCATGCAGCATCACCAGATTAGGGCCAGACCCCCAACGCTCAACATAAAGATCATCCGGAGCCGCGATCATTGCGTTAGATCATCAAGCAGGGGCGATGGCAGCGCTCGAAAGCCATCTGACATAGCCTCCAAAAGATGATCAACCTGATTGATGGTATGC
>QYQA01000082.1 GCA_007280285.1 Methylococcus sp.
CCCATGAGCCTGACTGGACGATTGATCAAAACCGCCATCAAATGGACGCCTGAACGGCTGATTACCTTGGTCGCTAACATTGCCCTCAAAGGCATTGCCCGCGTCAGCGCCTTCAACGTCGATCTAGGGCAACGGACGCTCCACGTCGAGACCACCCTCTACGGCGAAAACGAAAGCATCATCCTCCATCTGAGTCAGTTTGCCCTTCACCCTCACGGCGAAGGCTACAGCTTCATTCTTGGCCAAGCGGAATCAAATCGCCCCTGGCTCAACAACCTCCTCCGTCACGTGGTCGGTAAAGCGCTTCCGGTGCCTCATCTTCCTCAATTGGCGCCTTATATGGGCCTCGCATTAGAACTTATTGGTCCCCCCAAAGGCTGCGATTAAGGCGGCCTTCCTGGCTTAGGTCTTGCCGTTCAAAAGGGCCCAGCCATCTGCCATGCGCTTCCCAGAGACCGGCACCAAAGTCTTCAGCTGCTGCGCAAATAAGGACACCCGAAACTCTTCCAATAGCCAACGAAAGGCATCACGTTCGGGATAACGGCGCCCTTGCTCCCGCTCTACCAGCGTCCAGTAGCACTCTAGAAAGGGAGCAATCTGGCTCAGCTGGTGGAGATCCTTTTGGGGATCCTGAGGGGCCTTTTGTAAGCGGTTGAGGATGGCGCCCAAATACCTTGGCATTTCGCAAAGGTTCAGCCAAGAGGTCGTCACCCAAAAACCCTGATAGATCATCCGGCCCAACTGCTTCTCGATATCCTCCCGAAGGACCGCTGACAGGGGGCCCGCCAGTGCTTTTTGGATTGATCGATAAAGATCCAGAATCTTTCGGGCGGCTTCAGCCATCTGATCGGCCCGGCCCAATAGATCACTGCGGGCCATTCGAACCCGGTCATCGAAAGCCCCTGCACTGCGGAGAATGGGTTGGCCTTCGAGAAAGACCGATGCGACCAGACGATCCAGAAGATCCTCCCTAAGCTCACGGCTCTTGGCGAGGCCGCTGTAAAGGAAGGGATGCCCTTGCAGCTGTCGATAGCTTAATTCAGTGGCCGCATCGATCACTAACTGACGTTTGATGTACTTGATCTCCTTTAAGAGCACGATGCGCAATAGCCTTGAGACGCCCAGCTCATGCGCTTGAGCGGCCGCCTCGGGTGATTCAAAAACACGAACCCCAATCGTCTCACCCTCATCCACGACGGCCGGAAATCCATAGACCTTCTGGCCCTCATGCTCCCCATCGAAGCTGTCGCCAAGATCACCAAAGGACCAGTGGGTCAGCCCCGTATGAAGATAGGCCTGACTCGCAATTTTTTGGAACGTTTTCCCGGCATCTCCCGAGTGACGGCGCTTGAGGACTTCAAGATCACGGGATTGATCAATGATCCGGTCATGCACATCGATCACCTTAAAGGTCATCCGAAGATGATTCGGAAGAATATCCTCCCGAAAGGCGTCTGCCCCTACCGCAATACCGCCTGTTTTTTTAAGGGCCATGGATAATTGCCCATAGAGAGAGCCTCGCCCGATGTCGAGCATGGGCAAGATGCGATCGGCATAGTCTGGCACCGGAACGAAATGAATTCGAAGCGTTTTGGGCAAGGATTTGATCAAGGCCACCAATTTTTCTCGCAACATTCCAGGGACTAGCCATCGAAATGGCGCTTCATCGAGGGTATTGAGAAGATGCAGTGGCATCAGGGCGGTCACCCCATCCTCCTCATGGCCGGGTTCAAAGCGGTACTGCAGCGGGATGCGGATGGATCCGATCTGACAGTGGTCTGGAAAATTAACCGCATCGAGGGTCGCATCCACCTTGACGGTAATGTCATCAGCGGTGAGCTTCAACAGCCCTGGATCCTTCGCCTCACTCAGTTTCCGCCATTTCTCAAAGGTGACGCCGCTGACGACATCTGCTGGGATCCTCTGGTCAAAGAAACCGGTGAGCCAAGCCTCATCGACCAGAAGATCGACGCGGCGACCTTTTTGCTGAAGGTAATCCGCCTCTTCCAAAAGCTTGAGATTGTGAGGAAAGAAAGGCGCCCTGCTCTCATAGTCCATCTGCACGAGGGCATGGCGGATGAACATTTCGCGGGCTTCTTTGGGATTCACCCGTTCGTAGGGGATCTTTCGTCCTGATTGAATGATCAGACTAAATAATTGGGTCCGCTCATGGACCGCCACGCGCCCAGCTTTCCGCTCCCAATGAGGGTCATAGTAGTGCGATTTGATGAGATGGGCTCCGATCGATTCGATCCATTCAGGTTCGATCGCCGCGACTGTTCGTCCATAGACCTTGGTCGTCTCGATCTGTTCTTGGGAGATGATCCACTTAGGCTTAACCTTGAACAGGTAGGACCCCGGATGAATGTGAAGCCTGACTCCCCTTGCGCCTAGATAGTCGTTCTGCTCCTGTTTGAGCGCCACATTCGACAGGAGCCCTGAGAGAAGCGCCCGATGAATCTCGGGATAATCGGCGGGCACCTCGTTCATCTTGAAGCCCAAATCGCCCTTAATCACCTCCATGATCTGGCTATGCACATCCTGCCACTCCGACATCCGGACGAAGGAAAGGAAAGAATCACGGCAATATTGGCGTAACTTTGCTCTCGATCGATGCTGTTTTTCATGATGAAAATCTCGCCAAAGATTCAACAACCCCACAAAATCCGAGCGCTCATCTTTGAACCTTGCATGCTTTTGATCCGCCTGAGGGGCTCTGTCCTGAGGCCGCTCCCGGGGATCTGGAACACTCAGAGCCGAGGCAATGGTCGCTATTTCACAGAGGCAGTTTTCATCACGAGCGGCTATCAGCATTCGGCCGAGACGGGGATCAACGGGAAGTTTTGCAAGCCCTCGGCCTATCGGCGTGATCTCGTTGCGCTCATTCAGCGCATTCAACTCCTGAAGGGTTCGAAGGCCATCCCGAATCAAACGCTCATCAGGGGGCTCGACAAAAGGGAAACGCGCGATGTCGCCAAGCCGCAGCGCATGCATCTGCAGGATAACCGCAGCGAGATTCGTCCGCAAAATCTCAGGATCGGTAAATTCCGGGCGGTTAATGAAATCCTCCTCCGAATAAAGCCTGATCGCGATGCCAGGGCCAACCCGGCCACAGCGTCCAGAGCGCTGATGGGCAGACGCCTGGGAGATTTTTTCAATGGGCAGACGCTGAAGCTTGCTGCGGTGTGAATAGCGACTGATTCTGGCATAGCCGGTGTCGATGACTGAGCGGATGCCGGGGACGGTCAGGGACGTTTCAGCGACGTTAGTCGACAGGACAATCCGCCGCTGTCCGATAGGTTTGAAGACCTTTTCCTGCTCCGATTGGGAAAGCCTTGAATAAAGCGGCAAAATCTCGCATTTGGAAGGATGATGTTTCTTCAAAGATTCGTGGGTCTCCCGAATCTCCCGCTCGCCGCTGAGAAAGATCAGGATATCGCCCGGGTTTTCCCGCCAGAGTTCATCGACCGCATCCAGAATCGCCTGCTGTTCAGGGTGATCGGTTTCATCCCCTTCTTCCACCTCGACCGGTCGATAGCGAAGATCCACAGGATAAGACCGCCCAGAGACATGGAGAATCGGAGCATCGTCAAAGTGTTTTGAGAACCGCTCAGGATCAATCGTCGCTGAAGTAATCACGACTTTAAGGTCAGGACGCCGAGGCAATAGCCACTTGAGATACCCCAGAAGGAAATCGATATTGAGGCTGCGTTCATGGGCCTCATCGACGATCAGGGTGTCATAGGCATCAAGAAACCGGTCCCGCGGGGTTTCCGCGAGCAAAATTCCATCGGTCATCAATTTGATAAGACTTTCCGGCCGGCTCTGATCTTGAAAGCGGACCTTGTAACCCACGGCTTGGCCTAGGGGCTGACCCATTTCTTCGGCAATCCGCATCGCAACGGCTCTTGCCGCGATGCGGCGCGGCTGGGTATGACCAATAAAGCCGCGGCGGCCGCGCCCCGCCTCAAGGCAGATTTTGGGAAGCTGCGTTGTCTTACCGGATCCCGTCTCTCCACACACGATGATCACCTGGTGGGCCATTAAGGCATTCAGGATATCCTGACGTCGCTCTGAAACCGGGAGCTCTGGGTAGGAAATTTTTGGGATTGACTGGACTCTTCGATCAACCAAGGCCTCGGAAGCGAGCAGGCGTTGTTCGAGCGCCTCAAAAGCCCCTTCCAAATGAAGACCCGTCTTTTGATCAGCCAGCAGGCGGTCTAACATTCTGACCAGCCGATGGCGATCTTTGGAGAGGCACTGCCCGATGCGCTGGCGGAAAATCTTGGGATCAGTGAACATAGCAAATATTATCTAATTGCGGAAATTTAAGGGGCAGATCCTCGCCTGTAAAGGAAATATTTATGCACTAAACGCTTTTAAGCCCTCAAGGCCTCCGGCACAATAGCCTCTTCTTTTTCTCTTTCTTCGCGTATGGCTATTCGAACCCTCCCCCCTCAGCTCATTAATCAGATCGCGGCCGGCGAGGTCGTAGAACGACCGGCATCCGCTGTCAAGGAATTGGTGGAGAACGCCTTTGACGCCGGATCAGACCGCATTGAGGTCGATATAGAACAAGGCGGCCTCGGGCTCCTTCGGGTGAGGGACAACGGAAGCGGGATCGCCAAAGACGAATTGGCGCTGGCCCTGTCACGCCATGCCACAAGCAAAATCAGCAGCCTTGAAGATCTGGAGCAGGTCGCCACCATGGGGTTTCGGGGTGAGGCACTGCCGAGTATCAGTTCCGTTTCAAGGCTGATCCTCACGTCAAGGCAGCGCGGCGAACCCAACGCCTGGCAAGTAAGTACCGATGGCGCCGAAACCTTCTTTGAGGTGCGCCCCGCGGCCCACCCCGAGGGGAGCACCGTCGAAGTTCGGGATCTCTTTTACAACACCCCCGCCCGACGGAAATTCCTAAAATCTGAAAAAACGGAATTCCAGCACATCGACACCCTGATTCGCCGCATGTCGCTGGCACGACTTGATGTCGGCATCACCCTGACCCATAACCAGCGGGAAATTATTCGTTTAAAGCCCTCTCTCGACGCCCACGATGTCGATCAGCGGCTGACGATGCTTCTTGGGACGGACTTTCTGGAGCAAAGTCTTCCACTTGATATGACCGCATCAGGACTCCGCCTCCATGGCTGGGTGAGCCTCCCGACGTTTTCGAGAAGCCAACAGGACCAGCAGTTTTTCTATGTCAATGGACGCCTAGTCCGTGACAAACTCATCAACGTGGCGATGCGGCAGGCTTACCAGGACGTCCTCTACCACGGCCGTCACCCGCTCTATGTGCTCTATCTTGAAATCGATCCCCAGCTGGTCGATGTGAACGCCCACCCAACCAAAATGGAGGTCCGGTTCCGAGAGTCAAGGATGGTTCACGACTTTATCTTTCGCTCCCTCCATAAGGCCCTCGGGCAATCCATAGCGGGCTTGAGCGTAGCCCCTCCCCGCCACGAAAACGTGAAGATTCAGGAATCGCCCGCTTTTTTATCGGACGAGGGACACACCAGCCCGCCGCCATCGGCATCAGGGACCACCGCGTTTTCGGTAGGACATTCAACGAACCCGTTTCGCCAGTCAACCCTTCCACTGCCGGTGGATCAGCTCGTCGAAACCTATGGCCACCTCCTGAGTGGTCATCGTTCTCCGTCTTTAGAGGACGCCCATCAAGCTATCTCCTCAGCGCCGCTTGGTTTTGCTCTGGCCCACCTTCATGGCGCCTTCATCCTGGCCCAGAATGAGAAGGGACTCATCCTCGTTGATGCCCATGCCGCTCATGAGCGAGTCACTTATGAAAAATTGAAGCAACAGCGTGATGGCGGAAATATTCCAAGCCAGCCGCTCTTACTGCCGATCCGGGTCGAAGTCACTGAGCAGGAAGCAGAGATCGCCAGTGAGCAAGTTGAAATGCTCCTTGAGTTTGGTGTGGATCTCAGCCGGATGTCCCCGACCACGCTGCTGGTGAGAGCCCTTCCAGCCGCCCTTTCCCAAGGTCATGCAGAACAGTTGATCCGCGATGTATTGGCAGATCTGAAGGAAGATGGACAATCTCGGCGGATGGAAGAGACCTTCAACGCCCTACTTGGAAGCCTCGCCTGCCATGGCTCGGTCAGAGCACATCGCCCGCTGACCATCGGGGAGATGAATGCGCTTCTTAGAGAGATGGAGCAGACGGAGAGAAGCGGCCAATGTAACCATGGCCGACCGACTTGGATTCAATTAACCCTGAAGGAATTAGATGGGCTTTTTCAAAGAGGACGCTAGTTTGAGCGTCAGCGCTTCAACCAACCATGAAGCATGCGCTGCCATGACCATTTTTGTGGAGGTCTTGGAAAAGTGGATCGGCTTTGAGGGTGACCGGCATCCTCCTGTCTCCCGGCAGACGGGGCGCTGCAACCGTCATACGCCGGCTAAGCCTGCTTCTGGGTCTACTGCGCTAGGTTAGTGGTCTTTGTGCTGGCGGAGAGAGAGGGATTCGAACCCTCGATACGTTGCCGTATACACGATTTCCAGTCGTGCGCCTTCGACCACTCGGCCACCTCTCCAGCAAGCCGATCATTATAGAGCAAATCGGGCGCCTTGGAAGAAGAAAGGACGGATAAAGACGGTGGCTCCTTAAGGTCAAGCTCTCTCGATCGGGAACCCTAGCACGTCCTCAAGGGAGCTTGATCCGATCAGAGCCATCAGTAGACGGTCCAATCCGATAGCCATTCCAGAACAGGCGGGTAATCCCACCCGTAGCGCCTCCAACAGCCGTTGATCCATGGGCAGCATCACCTGGCCATGATCCTGTCGTCGCTCAAGGTCTCTCTCAAACCGCTGGCGTTGCTCGTTGGGGTCTCTCAATTCATGAAACCCATTACCGAGCTCCATCCCTGCGAGAAAAAGCTCTGCCCGCTCGACATAACGAGGATCATGGGGGCAGGATCTAGCGAGGGAGGGAAGAATCGCTGGGTAACCGATGACCACCGTCAATGCATCCCGGCCAAGATCAGGCTGGATGAAATGCCCGAATAAAAGATCCAACCAGGTCGCGCGGTCTTCACCGCAAAGATGCGATGCCTCAGGCAGACCTAAAGCCTCCGCTTTGGCCTGAAATTCACTGAATGAGGATTCGAGGGGGTCACATTGAAGTCTTGCCAGAAAGAGAGTCTGATAACTGATTCGTCTTGAGGTCAAGCCTTTCCCAAAGGATGCCGCTAACATCAAAATGAGCGCCTCAACTTCATCGATCAATTGATCCAAACCAAAATCCACCCGATACCATTCGAGCAAACTGAACTCGGGATTATGGTAGCGGCCTTGCTCTTCATTCCGAAAGGCTTTGACGATCTGATAAATGGATCCAGAACCTCCCGCTAAAAGCCGCTTCATCGCGAATTCGGGCGAAGTCTGAAGGTAAAGATCCCCTGAATACGAGGACCCCGGGCGGTGGTAGGCCGTTTTAAAAGGGGTGAGCGCTGGGTCAGTGACAGTTCCCCAAGATAGGAGGGGGGTTTCCACTTCGAGAACGCCGCGGTCCTCAAAAAACGTGCGGATAGACCGATTGAGCTGCGCTCTCATTTTGATCGCTGAGAGCGGGCATGAAGGCGCCCAATGTAAGGGCATGAGTGCTTTCATCAGGGGGATGGTCGGTGCGAGACCCAGACCTCGCACCCTGATCAATGAGCGATCAGTGCTTATTTGACGCGTGAGACGTATTCGCCTGTCCGAGTATCAACCTTGATGATCTCATCAACGCCGATAAACAGCGGAACACGAACCACAGCGCCCGTCTCAAGGGTGGCTGGCTTGCCACCACCACCTGAAGTATCACCGCGAACCCCGGGGTCCGTTTCGGTGATTTTTAGTTCAACAAAATTCGGTGACGCGACCCCAATCGGCACCCCGTTGTAAAGGGTGACTTGGCAGATATCCTGCTCTTTCAGCCATTTCTTAGCATCAGCAACCGCGGCCTCATCGGCACCGTACTGCTCGAAGGTCTCAACCACCATGAAGTGCCACAACTCACCATCATTATAGAGATACTGCATATCGGTATCGACCACGTCGGCCGTTTCAAAGGTTTCACCGGACTTAAAGGTCCGCTCAAGGACCCTACCGGTCTTGAGGTTCCTTAACTTAACGCGGTTGAAGGCTTGACCCTTACCTGGTTTGACGAATTCATTTTCGAGGATGTTGTAGGGGTCACCATCCATCATCAACTTCATGCCGCCTTTGAAATCACTGGTGCTGACTGTCGCCATTCGTGCCTCTAGCTATGATGTGCCTGGATAAACATGGCATTATAATGGACTGTTGCCCGCTTTGATAATTTAAGACTTTTAGGTCCCCTAGGTGGCCTATAGAAACGCTCCATGACCATGTCAAACACCTGGCAGGCCCAATTGGCCGATGCCTATATCGATCCCCTGGCCCTTTTAAAAGATCTTGGCATCAATCCCAATGACTTACCGGAGAAGATCGCGTCTAGGACCGGCTTCGCGTTCAAAGTCACCCGATCCTTTGCGGCCAGAATGAAGCCCGGAGACCCTTTAGACCCCCTCCTGCGTCAGGTACTTCCAAGCCTAGAGGAAGACAAGATAGTGCCTGGATTTCATCGAGACCCCGTTGGGGATCTGGAGGCCATCGAGGAACCTGGCCTCCTCCATAAATATCAGGGGCGCGTCCTCTTAATTACCACCGGTGCTTGCGCTATTCACTGCCGTTACTGCTTTCGTCGAAATTTTCCTTATCAGGAGCAGCAGCTCGCAAAACGTCGCGAATCCATCAGTCTTGAGAGAATAAAAGAGGATCCTTCGATTTCGGAAGTCATCTTCAGTGGTGGCGATCCCCTGGTCCTTAGCAACGATCGCCTGAGGACCCTGATCGCGGCCATTGCGGCCATTCCAAGCGTTGAGCGCCTAAGACTCCATACCCGACTTCCGATCGTTCTTCCTTCGAGAATCGACCCAGAATTGCGCGACATCCTTCAATCGACCCGCCTCAAGGTCATTGTGGTCATTCACGCGAATCATTCCAATGAAATAAATGATGAAGTCCACCAAGCGCTTGAAGCCTTGAGCCTTCAAGGCATCACGCTACTCAATCAAACGGTCCTCCTCAAGGGGATCAACGATGACGCTGATCTCCTGAGCGACTTGAGTCACCGTCTTTTTGAGGGAGGGGTACTTCCCTATTACCTCCACCTTCTCGATCGCGCTCAGGGGACGCATCATTTCGAGGTCGAGGAAGCAAAAGCCAAAGCGATCTATGAAGGGCTTCTGTCACGGCTTCCAGGCTACCTCGTCCCCAAAATGGTCCGCGAGGAAAAAGGGGCGCCCTCGAAAATCCCGTTGCTTGGATGACGAAAAAAGGGGCCATAGGGCCCCTTTTTGTCTAGCACCGCGCTGTGGCGGTCTTATTCGTCTTCTTCGATGGCCTTCATACTGAGACGAACACGGCCCTGGCGATCAATTTCTAAGACCTTGACACGAACAACATCGCCTTCAGACAGCTTGTCGCTGACCTTTTCAACATGTTCGTCGGAGATCTGGGAGATATGCACCAGCCCGTCTTTGCCCGGCAGCACCGTCACGAAGGCACCAAAATCCATCAGCCGCGCAACGCGGCCTTCATAGATCTTGCCCACTTCGACTTCTGCCGTAATGTCTTCAATCCGGCGACGCGCTTCATCACCCGCCTCACGATCAACAGAAGCCACCTTGACGACACCGTCATCGGTGATATCGATGCTGGCGCCGGTTTCCTCGGTGATGGCCCTGATGGTCGCACCGCCCTTGCCGATGACATCGCGGATCTTGCTGGGGTCAATGCTAAAGCTGACGATCCGTGGCGCATAATCGGACATTTGCTGCCTTGGCGCTGAGAGGACCTCGGCCATCTTGCCAAGAATATGGAGACGACCGGCTTTGGCCTGCTCTAGGGCTTTTCGCATGATTTCAGCGGTGATCCCATCAATCTTGATATCCATCTGCAGCGCGGTAATACCGTCTTCGCTACCCGCCACCTTAAAGTCCATATCACCCAGATGATCTTCGTCACCCATGATGTCTGAAAGGACCGCAAAATGATCACCGTCCTTGATCAAACCCATCGCAATCCCAGCGACGGGCGCCAGCGTCGGAACCCCTGCATCCATCAGCGCGAGGCTTGAACCACACACCGAAGCCATAGAGCTCGAACCATTGGATTCGGTAATCTCAGAAACGACGCGGACCACATAAGGGAATTCCTCCTGATCCGGCATCACGGCTTGAACACCGCGCTTTGCGAGTCGCCCATGGCCGACTTCCCGGCGCTTTGGGGAACCCATCATGCCGATCTCACCCACACAGTAGGGAGGAAAGTTGTAATGGAACAGGAAGGTTTCCTTGTACTCGCCCTCAATCGCATCAATCAACTGCGCATCACGGCCGGTTCCAAGGGTTGCGACCACCAGCGCCTGTGTTTCGCCGCGAGTAAACAGGGCCGAACCGTGGGTCCTTGGGAGAACACCCGTCCGGATGCTGATCGGACGGACCGTTGAGAGGTCGCGGCCATCAATACGCTTGGATTCTAGAAGGATGCGGGCACGGACACTGTTGTATTCGAGATCCTCGATGAGCGTCTTAATCACTTTGGCGGTATGGAAACCATCCGCGGTCAAGGCTTCGATGGTCTGCGTCCTCGCCACTTTCAATGCATTCTGGCGCTGCTGCTTATCGGCAATCTGATAGGCGACCTTAATCGCCTCTTCGGCATGATGGGCCACCGCCTTGACCAGACTTGCATCATGAACGGGTGCGACCCATTCCCAGTGATTAACGCCCACCTCATCAGCCAGCTCGCGAATCGCTTGGATAGCAACCTGCATCTGTTCGTGACCGTAGACCACAGCGCCGAGCATCTCATCCTCGGAGAGCATATCCGCCTCAGATTCCACCATCAACACCGCATTAGCCGTTCCAGCGACCACGAGATCAAGCAGGGAGTCATCCAGCTCGGTCGCGGTCGGGTTGAGGACATACTGCTCATCGATAAACCCAACACGGGCCGCACCAATCGGACCCTTGAAGGGCATTCCGGACAGGGTCAGTGCAGCAGAAGCACCGAGCAGCGCTGGAATATCGGGGTCGATTTCAGGATTGAGGGACATCACGGTCGCCGTCACCTGGACGTCGTGATTAAATCCTTCTGGGAACAGTGGACGCACGGGGCGGTCAATGAGACGCGCCGTCAGGGTTTCCTTTTCCGCGGGGCGTCCTTCACGTTTAAAAAATCCACCTGGAATCTTGCCCGCAGCGTAGGCCTTTTCCTGATAGTCCACGCGCAAGGGGAAGAAATCGGTATCGGGCGATGCTTCGCGCTTGCCGACCGCGGTTACGAGAACCACGGTACCGCCCATGTCGACCATCACGGCCGCATCGGCCTGACGAGCAATTTCGCCTGTTTCCAGGGTGACGACGTGATCGCCGTACTTGAACTGTTTCCGGATTGGATTCACAACAAACCTCTCAAGGTTCAGGATTAGCGACGCAGGCCCAGTCTCTCGATCAAGCTCTTGTAGCGATCAACATCCTTTCCCTTAAGGTAGTCGAGCAATTTGCGGCGCTGGTTAACCAGGCGCAGAAGGCCACGACGGGAATGGTGATCCTTCTTGTTCACGACAAAATGGGGGGTCAAGTGATTGATGCGCGCAGTCAAAAGCGCAACTTGCACTTCAGGGGACCCGGTATCATTCGCAGCACGTTGATAATTTTGTACAACGGCACTTTTTTCGGTGGCGGTATAAGGCATTTTTCGACTCCTAAAAACTCGGACTTCTGCTAAACAAACCATTTTAACTTTCTATGACCCCGTTATCAAACAGGATCACATCAGATCACTCGTAAGAGACTCTAGGGCGACCCAATGACTCCTGGCTTCTCTCATTCGATCGTCCCTGGAGTCCCAAGCTGAAGGATCCGTCTAGGACCCACACGGCCATCATCCAGTACTTCCCCAAGCCCCATGAATCCGATGCCGGGGCCATAAAGACGGACCCATCCAGAGGTCGGTGCCTGAGTCACCAACACAGGGTTTCCCTGACGAACAAGCGCGCTCAATGAGTCACTAAGTTCTACCCGAGGGAAATGGGCTACTAGACCGTCCATGGGCTGAAGGCACCGATCTCGAACAGGAAGTTCCAACGCCTCAAGGCCATCCACCGTCGTGGCGTTTTCGAGGCGGAGATCGCCCACAGCGGTCCTCCTCAACACTTCGACATGCCCCCCACAGCCTAGGGCGCGACCAATATCCTGGGCCAGCGAACGAATATAGGTCCCCTTGGAGCAATGAACTTCAAGATCCAAGGACGTCTCAGTAAAGCCTTGGAGAAGGAGTTCGTAAATCGTAATAGGGCGCGGCTCACGTTCAATGTCGAGCCCTTTTCGGGCCAGGTCGTAGAGCCTTTGCCCCTGATGTTTTAGCGCCGAATACATCGGCGGCACCTGGGCAATCGCTCCTCGAAACGGCGTCAGGACCTCATCGATCAGGCTGGCCGTCAGCGGGGGGACTTCACCTTGCAAGATCACCGCCCCTTCGATGTCCGCCGTGTCCGTCTCAACGCCGAGCCTGACCCTGACCACATATCGTTTGTCGGAATGAAGGAGATAACTCGAAAGCTTGGTGGCCTCCCCAAGACAAATCGGCAAAAGCCCGCTCGCAATCGGATCAAGACTTCCGGTATGACCCGCCTTTTGAGCGTTAAAAAGCCGCTTGACCTTCTGGAGGGAAGCGTTCGAGGAATAACCAGGGACCTTGTCCAGCAGAAAAACCCCATGGATGGGGCGACGATTTGAACGAAACTGACTCATTCGTCCCGATCATCATCCCGCAGGAGCTTGGGTTGCTCTTCAAGACCTTTGAGCAACG
This sequence comes from Methylococcus sp., assembly GCA_007280285.1. Classification (GTDB taxonomy): domain Bacteria; phylum Pseudomonadota; class Gammaproteobacteria; order Methylococcales; family Methylococcaceae; genus UBA6136. The sequence continues at coordinate 12,904 of QYQA01000082.1, forward strand.
CATCCATATGCATCCCTCGCTCAATCGAATCATCGTAGGCGAACCTGAGCTCAGGGAGAACTCGGATTCGGATTCTTTTGCCTAGCTCTCGGCGAAGCTCCGGAACATCCTGCATCAATCGCTTGACAGCCTCTTTCACCGGCAACTTGGCCGCAAGAAAACTGACATAAAGTTTAGCAACCGACAGATCGCGACTCAACTCAACATCACTGACAGTGATCATGCCAAGCTTGGGATCCTTCATATGGGTTCTGAGGATCTCTGCCATTTCCCGCTGAATCTGAGAGGCGACCCGATCGCTGCGGCTGAACTCTCTAGGCATCAGTTCGGAACCTGAACCTTCTCAAAGACTTCGATCTGGTCACCCACTTTGATTTCATTGTAGTTCTTCACCCCCATGCCGCACTCCATCCCGGCCTTGACCTCAGCCGCATCGTCCTTGAAGCGACGCAACGAATCGAGTTGCCCTTCGAAGATAACGACGTTGTCACGAAGAACACGAATCGGCAGATTACGCTTCACGAATCCTTCGGTGACCATACAGCCTGCGATCGCCCCAAACTTCGGATGACGGAAGACATCGCGAACCTCAGCATTCCCAACGATCTGTTCACGGAACTCCGGCTCCAGCATGCCTTTGAGGGATTTCTTGATTTCGTCAATCGCCTCGTAAATGATGCTGTAGTAGTGAAGGTCAATGCCACGATCTTCGATCAGCTTCCTAGCACCAGAATCAGCGCGCACATTAAAACCGATGATGATGGCATTTGAGGCCAGCGCGAGGTTTGCATCAGATTCGCTGATCCCACCGACACCCCCTCCGATGACCTTGACCTTGACCTTATCGGTCGACAGATCGGTCAAAGAACTCCGCAGTGCCTCGAGGCTGCCCTGAACATCCGCCTTGATGATGACATTGAGATCCACACTGTCAGCGCTGCTTTCCATGCGGGCGAAGATATTGTCGAGCTTCAGCGCCTGCTGCTCTGCGAGCTTAATATGGCGGAGCTTCTCCTCGCGCTGCATAGCGATTTCTCGGGCCTTCCGCTCATCGGAGACAACGATGAATTCATCCCCGGCATTGGGTGCGCCGGAAAGACCCAGCACCTCGACTGGACAGGAAGGGCCAGCCTCCTTGAGGGGCTTGCCATTCTCGTTAAACATCGCGCGGACTCGCCCAAACTCCATGCCACACAAAAGGAAATCACCCTTCTTAAGATGGCCTTGCTGAATCAGGATATCGGCAACAGGGCCGCGTCCTTTTTCAAGTTTCGACTCCAGCACCACGCCGGTCGCCGGAATCGTGTGAGCCGCCTTCAGTTCGAGAACCTCCGCCTGAAGAAGAATGGCATCTATCAGCCCATCAATCCCCTGGCCCGTCTTAGCCGAGACCTCAACAAACTGAGAATCACCCCCCCATTCCTCGGGGATGACATTAAAATTGGTTAGCTCATGCTTGACCTTCTCAGGATCAGCCTCTGGCTTATCCACCTTGTTCACAGCGACCACGATAGGGACGCCAGCCGCCCGGGAGTGATCGATCGCCTCGCGCGTTTGCGGCATCACCCCATCATCAGCGGCCACTACCAGAACGACGATATCCGTCGCTTGAGCGCCACGGGCCCGCATGGCAGTGAACGCCGCATGGCCTGGCGTATCAAGAAAAGTGACCGATCCATGATCGGTTTTGACTTGGTAAGCACCGATATGCTGGGTAATGCCCCCCGCTTCACCGGCGGCGACGCGACTCTTGCGAATGTAATCAAGGAGGGAGGTCTTGCCGTGATCGACGTGACCCATGATGGTCACCACCGGCGCTCTTGGCGTCTGCTCCGCCTGTGCCGCCAGATTCATCGTCGCTTCAATCTCGGCCTCCAGCACATCCTCGACCTGACGAAGAGCCGTATGCCCCATTTCCTCGACGACCAGAATCGCCGTATCCTGATCCAGCATCTGATTAATGGTGGCCATCACCCCCATCTTCATCAGGGTCTTGATCACCTCAGGCGCCTTCACGGACATCCGGTTAGACAGCTCTGAAACCGTGATGGATTCAGGAATATTCACGTCACGCACCATAGGCCCCGTCGGCCGCTCAAAACCATGGCGGGATTCAGGCATCACCGCGGCTTTTCCTGACTTCAGTTTCTTCTTGATCTTGGGCTTGGCCCGAAGACCCTCCAGACCGTGACCATCATCGAGGCTCTTTTCACGCTCCTTTTTCTTGGAACGGCGATCATCTTCCTCCGTCTGAAGATTCCTTGGCGGCGCTGGCTGTGGCTTGGGCCGCTCAACGACCACTTTGGGAATTAAAGGCTCGATCGGAAGCTCATCGATGATCACTTCCGGGACATCATCCACCTTCACTAACTCTTCTTCGAGCGTCCCTGGGTCCGCCATCTGCTGCTGTTCTTTGCTCATGAGTTCGAGTTCCTCGCGGCGAAGTTGCTCGAGGACTTCGGCCTTGTGCTGCTCCTCCTCTTCACGGAGTTTGCGCTGCGCTTCAGCTTCGAGGTCTCGGCGCTGCTGTTCCTCGAGCGCTTGCTGTGCCTGCTCCACTTCATGACGCTGCTCGCTCACTTCCGGCAATTCACTGCGCTTGACATAAGTCCGCTTCTTGCGAACCTCGACACTGATGGTTTTTGCAGTCTTGCCGGGCGCCGTCTTGCCTTGCTTCAGCTCGCTGACAGTGCGGCGCTGCAAGGTGACGCGCTTCGGATTATTGAGATCCTCCCCTTCTGCCTTGCCATGACTCTGGCGCAGAAAATTCAGAAAGGTCATTTTTTCGGCATCGGTTAGAAGCTCATCGGGACCCCCCTTCTCAAGGCCCGCCTCACTCAACTGAGAAAGCAACCGCTCCAATGGGATCCCGACTACTTCAGCCAGTTGACGTACTGTTAAATCGCTCATACTTAGCCTCTGCTCTTCCGCATTGGGTTAACTTTCCGCAAACCAGGGCCGGCGAGCGACCATGATCAACTGGCCCGCTCGCACTTCGTCCATTCCCTCGATATCCAACATTTCATCGATGGACAACTCAGCAAGATCCTCCATGGTGGTGATTCCCCGACCAGCAAGCGCTTCTGCAAGGACTGGATCCATTCCTTCCATAGTCAGGAGCTCAGCCGTCGGCGCCCCAGGCTCGAGCTTCTCTTCAGTGGCAATCGCCTTGATCAGAAGAGCGTCCCGGGCACGATTACGCAGCTCCTCCACAATATCTTCGTCAAATTCGTCGATTTCCAGCAATTCCTTAGCAGGAACATAGGCCAACTCTTCGACCGTTGAAAAGCCTTCCCGCACCAAAATTTCTGCGACGCCTTCATCCACATCCAACTGCTGGACGAAAGACTGAATCAGGATCTCGGTTTCCTTTTCACTCTTTTCCTCGGCCTGCGTCTCACTCATGACGTTCAGCGTCCATCCGGTCAGCTCAGACGCCAAGCGAACATTCTGACCCCCGCGACCAATGGCCATCGAGAGATTTTCATCACTGACAGCGATATCCATGGAGTGACGGTCTTCATCCATCACGATAGAGACGATCTCCGCCGGGGACATCGCATTCACTACAAACTGAGCTTCATTTTCATTCCAGAGAATGATATCCACCCGCTCTCCCGCCAATTCGTTGGAGACCGCCTGAACCCTTGACCCCCGCATGCCGACACAAGCACCCACAGGATCAAGCCGAGGATCATGGCTTCTGACCGCGATCTTGGCCCTGACGCCAGGATCCCTCGCGGCACCCACAATTTCGATGATGCCTTCGCTGACTTCCGGCACCTCCAGTTTGAAAAGGGCAACAATGAGGTCAGGCGATGTCCTCGTGACGAACAACTGCGGTCCTCTCACCTCTTGGCGAACCTCCTTGAGGTAACCGCGGAGACGATCACCGGAGCGCACGGCTTCCCGCTGGATCATTTCTTCCCGAGGAATAAAGGCTTCAACGTTGTTGCCGAGATCAAGGAAAACATTACCGCGCTCTACGCGCTTAATGATCCCGGTGACCAGCTCACCCACCCGATCCTTGTAAGCCTCAACCACCTTCCTGCGCTCGGCATCCCGAACCCGCTGAACGATGACCTGCTTCGCAGTCTGGGCTTCGATGCGGCCAAACCCGATGGACTCCATGGGTTCGATGACGAAGCCGCCAACCTCGGCACTGCCGAAACGTTGGCTCGCATCCTCAAGGGTCATCTGCAGTTCAGCATTGAACGGCTCCTCGATCGTGCCTTCATCTGACTCGACCACGGTCCAGCGCCGAAAGGTGTCGTAGTCACCGGTTTTACGATCAATTTTGATCTGCGCGTCAAGACGGTTTTCATAGCTCTTCATGGTCGCCATCCGAAGCGCGTCCTCAATCGCTGCGAAAACGATCTCCTTCTCGATGTCCTTCTCGTGAGAAAAGGCATCAACGACCAGCAGGATTTCTTTGTTTGCCATGGCAACATCCTTCAAAAATTAATTGTCAAATTGCGGCGACAATCGCGCCTTCTCAATCATGTCAAAAGGAACTCTGAAGGTCAGACCATCCTCGACCAGGATCAGGTCATGACCATCAATGCCCTCAATCAGCGCCTTGAATCGGCGGCGGCCTTCAAGAGGCCTTGAAAGCTGCAAGCGCACCAGCTCGCCTTTAAAGCGTTCGAAGTGTTCGAGGGTGAACAACGGACGATCCATGCCGGGGGATGAGACCTCAAGCTGATAGCGTCCTGGAATAGGGTCTTCAACATCGAGAACACCGCTCAATTGATAGCTCACCTTGGAGCAGTCTTCCACCCGGATCCCCTCAGGGTGATCGATATAGACCCTGAGTACCCGCTGATGCCCGTCAAACTCAAGCCCGACGAGTTCATAGCCCAGCCCGGTCACCACCGGATCAAGAAGCTCTGTCAGCCCCTTACTTGCCTTCAAGCACCACCTCAAAAACGTCCGAAAATAAAAAATGGGCGCGAAGCCCATCCCGTCAACCAGTCCCTTAAAACCAAAAACGCCCCGATGGGGCGAATGTCGAGACGGCACCGGTTTGAGCCTGTGCCACCCAAAAAAGGAATGTTAGCATATCCTTTAAAATTAGTCGAATAAACGCCGCTCTCATCGGCCCACCTCTGAGGCCGATTGAGAGGACATGACCCCACCTTAGGCTTTGTAGCGCCGATGACTGCTCATCTACTGGATCATCAACCACCCAACATGCGACTCGACAAGTGGCTTTGGGCTGCCCGATTCTTCAAGACAAGGCAACTGGCCATCGAAGCGATCGATGGCGGTAAGGTGCATGTCAACGGGCATCGAGGAAAACCCAGCAAGGACATCACGATCGGCACCCAACTCTCGATCACCAAGGAGTCCTATTCCTTTGATATTACCGTGACCGGTCTTAATCTAACGCGAAGACCCGCTGGTGAGGCGGCTCAACTCTATGAAGAATCCAAAGAAAGCCAGGACAAACGTCAACTCGAAATCGCGAGGCGCCGGGAGCAGCGGGACTTGGGTATTCCGCATGATATTCGCCCAAACAAACGTGATCGCCGACTGATCCATCGCTTCAAACGGATTGAGGACTGAACCTTTAAACCACCACGTGCCCCACCTGGCGCGGTCGACAAGGGGCTTTTCGGCAGGGATAATCATGCGCTGTTTGGCATGCTCTGGGGTGATCGATAGAACCCCAACACCTTCCCATCAAGGAGATCTTCATGAATCAAAAAAGCCACGCCCTGATCGAGGCCTACTATGCCGCCTTCAATGCCGGCGATATGGACACCTTCCTCCATCTTTTGACCGACGACGTTATTCATGACATCAACCAGGGGCATCGTGAGATTGGCAAGGCCGCCTTTGCCGCTTTCATGGATCGAATGAATCAGAATTACGGCGAACAACTGGCCGAGATGGTGATCATGACCTCCGACGATGGGACCCGGGCTGCCGCCGAGTTTGTGGTGCTCGGTACCTACAAGGTCACCGATGAAGGATTGCCAGAAGCCCGCGGGCAGTCCTACCGGCTGCCTGCCGGGGCCTTTTTTGATCTCCGGGATGGGAAGGTGGCAAGGATCACCAACTATTACAACCTCGAGGACTGGATGGCTCAGGTCAGCGCCTAATTGGACATTGAAAGCCCATCAGGACCATGACTGAAGCACTCACCATTCGTCGATTCAACGGTAACGACCCTGAATTAAGGCCCTTTTTGAAGGACCTCGCCCGCCTGCGCATGGAGGTCTTTCATGACTTCCCTTATCTCTACGACGGCACGGCCGAGTATGAGGAAAAATATCTCGAGACTTACACCCAGTGCTCAGACAGCCTCGTGGTTCTCGTCCTCGATGGCGAGCGGGTGGTCGGGGCGACCACCGGCCTTCCCATGACAGATGAAACGCCGGAGTTTAAGGCCCCTTTCATCGCGGCAGGGTATGATCCTAAGACGATCTTCTACTGCGCCGAATCGGTCCTCCTCCCCGCCTATCGGGGGCGCGGGGTATATCCGCGCTTCTTTGAAGAAAGAGAAGGTCATGCCCTGAGCCTTGGACGCTTTGATCTTTCCTGTTTCTGTTGTGTCGTGCGTCCCGACGACCACCCTTTAAGACCTTTAGATTACGCCCCCCTCGACCGAATCTGGAGCAAATTTGGTTACCAGAAGCACCCGGAGCTGACCACAACGTATGACTGGAAGGATGTGGACCAGGCGCTAGAAACCCCGAAAACCATGGTCTTCTGGCTGAAATCCTTCAAGGAGGCCCGCTAATGGAACAGGCGTTTCGGATCGCAACGGCGCAATACGACCTGAGTCAATTTGAAAACTTTGCCACCTATGAGGCCAAGATAGGCCGCTGGGTGCAAGAGGCCGTCACGGGGGGAGCTCACTTTCTGGTGTTCCCAGAATACTTCAGCATGGAACTCGCCTCGTTGTTTGAGGAGAACACCCTCCGATCACTGTCAAAAGAGCTGCACGCGCTGCAGGAAGTCGTGCCTGAATTTAAACGCCTTTTCGGTCAACTGGCCGAGCACCATGGCATCACGATCGTGGCCGGCAGCATTCCGGTGCGTCATGTTCAAGGTGAATACCGAAACCGCAGCTATCTCTTTCATCCCGACGGACGGTCAGAGCATCAGGACAAACTCCAGATGACCCGCTTTGAGCATGAACAATGGTTCATCACCGGCGGACATGACATCCGGGTCATTGAAACGGTGCATGGCCGAATCGGCATCAACATCTGCTATGACAGCGAATTCCCGATGATCGCACGTCGGCAAGTCGAGGCGGGGGCCGACCTTATCGTCGTCCCAAGTTGCACCGACACCCTAGCAGGCTATTGGCGGGTCCGCATCGGATGTCAAGCCCGGGCGCTCGAGAACCAGTGCTTTGTGGTGCAATCACCCACCGTGGGCACCGCCCCTTGGTCAGAGGCTGTCGACATCAATATTGGCGCCGCCGGGGTCTATACCCCTATCGATTATGGGTTCCCGGACCATGGGGTTCTGGCCATTGGCGCGCTGAGCGAACCTCAGTGGGTGTTTGCAGATCTCGATCTCGCCGCCATCGCGCATATTCGAAAGACCGGACAGGTTTTCAATGACCGAGACTGGCCTTCACAATTTCGCCCTGAACTGAATACCCGATGATTGCAGCGTCACCCATGTCACTCGCACCAAAGACCATTGAACTGTTCGATACCACCCTCCGTGATGGCAGCCAGACCGCTGGCATTAACTTTTCTCTCGAGGATAAAGTCCGTATTGCTGAACGTTTAGCGGACTTTCAGATCGGCTGGATCGAGGGCGGATGGCCTGGAGCAAGCCCTAAGGACACCGAATTCTTCGAGCGAATGCGGCAGCGACAGTGGGCAAAAACAAAGCTGATCGCCTTTGGCAGTATGGCGCGCCCCGGCAAATCGGCTAGCGAGGATCCGGGACTTCGGCATCTGGTGGACAGTGGTGCCGATGGGGCCTGTGTTTTTGGGAAAAGCTGGGGACTCCATGTCACCAAGGCGCTCGGGATTAGCTTTTCTGAAAATCTCGACCTCATTGAGGACACGATCCGCTGGCTCAAGGAGCAATTACCGAGCGTCTTTTTTGACGCTGAGCATTTCTTTGATGGCTACCGCGAGAACCCCGAATATGCCCTTGAAGTGCTGAAGGCGGCGCACTCCGCCGGTGCTGATGGACTGGTCCTTTGTGACACCAACGGCGGCAGCATCCCCTCACAGGTCGCAGCCACGGTTGCCGATGTCATTCGTCATTGCCCCGATGTCTTGGTTGGAATCCATGCCCACAACGATTCGGAGCTGGCTGTAGCCAATTCAGTGGCGGCGATGGAAGCGGGCGCCCGCATGATCCAGGGGACCATGAATGGCATTGGTGAGCGCTGCGGTAATGCCAATCTGGTCTCGATCATTCCCATTCTTCAGCTAAAAATGGGATTCAACTGCGGCATTGATAGTGAACGTCTAAAACAGCTTGCCTCTCTGTCGCGTTTCGTCAATGAAATGGCCAATCGCCAACCCTGGCCCTATCAGCCCTTCGTCGGACACAACGCATTTGCCCATAAAGGCGGCATTCATGCCTCGGCCGTTCAGAAGGATGCGAGGCTTTATGAGCATCTAGACCCCGAACTGGTGGGTAACGACCGCTTGATTCTTATTTCAGATCAAGCAGGCAAAAGTAGCGTCCAGCTGAAAATGGCCGAAATGGGATTCGATGTCGCTCGGGACGCCAATGATCCAGCGATTAGGACGGCCATCAATCGGGTGAAAGAGCTCGAAAACAGAGGATTTGCCTACGAAGGTGCTGAAGCGTCCTTCCAACTTCTGCTCCTCAAGGCCATGAACCGCTTCACACCTTTTTTTGAATTAAAGGAATTCAAGGTGATTGACGAGCGTCATGGCGATCAGGACGCGCCGATATCCGAGGTCTCCGTCACCCTTTTGGTCGGAGAGGAGATCACGAGCACCACTGCGCGGGGGAACGGCCCGGTCAATGCCATGGACAATGCCTTGCGGGAGGCCCTACTCCCCTTCTACCCCGCCCTTGCCAGCATGCGGCTGACCGACTTCAAGGTCCGCGTCCTCACCACCAACCAGGCGACCCGAGCCACCGTTAGAGTCCTTATTGAGTCCACCGACGGTCATGCCGAATGGGGCACCGTTGGCGTCTCGGCCAACATGGTCGATGCCAGTTACCAGGCGCTCGCCGATGCAATCCAGTTCAAGCTGATGACCGATAAAACAGTGCCCCATGAACAATAAGCGCGAAACCCCCATGGTCTCTTATTGGGAGGACCTTCCTTGACCCCTTTGTCCCCCTCAAAAGCTGTCATCATCACCTCCCTGAGAGGCTGTTGATTTCAGAAAAACCGCGACGTATACTGCGCGTCGAAGCTTTCATAAAGCCTGACCCAAAAACAACGAATTTACTTTTTGGAGGATGACGACATGAGATGGGAAAAACCAAGCTACAACGACATGCGTTTCGGCTTTGAAGTGACCATGTACATCTACAACCGTTAATTAACGGCTTGTAACCGAAACGGGGCTCTGCAGCAATGTTGAGCCCCGTTTTTTATTCCTGAAGCTCTCCCGAAGCGGACGACAACCATGAAGATTAGAGTGCTCGGCGCTGGCGCAGGTGGGGGCTTCCCGCAATGGAACTGTAACTGTGCGCAGTGTGCCGGCGTCAGAGATCAGACGCTTGAGGCCACCCCGAGAACACAATCCTCGATCGCGGTCAGCGTTGATGATGAACAGTGGGTCCTCTTCAATGCCTCTCCAGACATCAGAACCCAACTGGAGGCTTTCCCCGGCGCCCATCCCAGAAAGGGCATTCGAGATTCTGGAATCAAAGCCATTGTGCTGATCGACAGCCAGATCGATCACACCACGGGTCTCTTAATGCTCAGGGAATCGTCCTCCCCGCTCCCTATTTTCTGTAGTGAGATGGTCCGTCAGGATCTGACCTCGGGCTTTCCGATCTTCACCATTCTCGGCCACTATTGCGGGGTTCAACATCATCCTATTCCGCTCGATGGCCGTCCATTCACCATCGCTGGCTTCGAAGATCTTCGCTTTTACAGTCACTCTCTGAAAAGTAAAGCCCCGCCCTACTCCCCGCACCGGCATGACCCGCACGATGGCGATAATATCGGCGTCATCATTGAGCAGGTTTCTAGCGGGAAGAAACTTTATTATGCACCAGGGCTGGGTGAGATCGAACCCCATGTGAAGAGGGCCTTTGAATCCGTAGACTGCATTCTGGTCGATGGCACCTTCTGGCAACATGACGAGATGGAGCGCCGCGGCATCAGTAGCAAGCGTGCACTGGAGATGGGGCATCTCCCCCAATCAGGCGCCGGAGGGATGATCTCAACCCTTGATGGACTTCCTGCTCGGAAGATCCTGATTCACATCAACAATACCAATCCGATTCTGGACGAAGCATCGCCGGAGCGCCATGAACTGAAGGCGCACGGCATCGAAGTCGCCCATGATGGACTGGAGATTTGCCTGAATTGAAGGAACGTCGATGAGTGAAACCCAAGCGCCCTGGAGTCCCGAGGTTTTCGAAACGAAACTACGCGAGAAGGAAGCCTACTACCACATCCATCACCCCTATCAGGTGGAAATGGCTAAAGGACATCTCACCCGCGAACAGATTCAGGGCTGGGTCGCAAACCGGTTTTATTATCAAATCAACATCCCGGTCAAGGACGCCAATATCCTAGCTAATTGCCCTGATCGTGATACCCGCAGACTCTGGATACAGCGGATGATTGACCACGATGGCGATCAAGAAGAAAAAGGCGGGATTGAAGCGTGGACCCGCCTTGGGCAAGCGGTTGGCATCCCCCGCGAAGAACTTTGGTCACTAAAACGAGTCTTACCTGGCGTTCGCTTTGCCGTCGATGCTTATGTTCATTTTGCCCGCAATGCGTCCTGGCAAGAAGCCGCCTGCTCGTCTCTGACCGAAATGTTCGCGCCAACGATTCACCAGCAGCGCCTCGGCGGCTGGCCGGATCTTTACCCATGGATCGATCAGGAAGGCCTTGCCTATTTTAGGAAGCGGGTCAGTCAGGCCAATCGGGATGTCGAGCATGGCCTCGCCATCACACTGTCGCACTTTAGAACCAGAGAACAGCAGGACAAAGCAGTTGACATTCTGGCGTTCAAATTGGATATCCTATGGACGATGCTCGATGCCATGTGGCTGGCCTATATGGACCAGAAACCCCCGTACTTCAATATCCATCGCTGATGTCATCGATGATCCAAGATAGCACCCGATTAGGCCTTTCCCCCCTCTATCGACTGCAGTGGGAAGAATCACAGCAACGCTTTGTGATGCTCTATCCGGAGGGCATGGTGGAACTCAATGGCCCTGCCGCTGAAATTCTGAAGCTCTGCGATGGCACCCGCAGCTTCAGCGACATGGTGGGCACCCTTGAAACCGCGTTTGACACTCAAGGGCTCCGCAGCGATATCGAAGAACTGGTTCAAGCCGCACTCGATCATGGCTGGATTACCATCCTATCCTAACGGCAGCCCTCGCTGGCTGCTGGCAGAGCTGACCTACCGCTGTCCCTTGCAGTGCCCCTACTGCTCGAACCCGGTTGACTATGCCATGCATCAAAACGAACTGAGCACCGAGGAATGGTGTCGGGTCTTGTCAGAGGCTCGCGCTTTAGGCGCGGTTCAGCTCGGTCTTTCAGGCGGAGAACCCTTAATCCGCCAGGACCTTTCGGCCCTCGTTCTGCATGCCCGGGAGCTCGGCTATTACACGAACCTGATCACCTCAGGCTATGGCCTCACCGCGGAACGGATAGCAGACCTTAAGTCCTCGGGCCTTGATCATATCCAGATCAGTATCCAGGCACCTGAAAAGACGCTGAATGACACACTGGCCGGCACCGAGTCCTTTGAGCAGAAAAAAAAGGTCGCCCGACTGATCAAGGCGCAAGGCTACCCCATGGTGCTCTGTGTGGTCATCCATCGTCAGAACATCCATCTCATGTCCGACATTCTGGCGATGGCGACAGAACTGGGTGCCGACTACCTGGAGCTCGCCAACACACAGTACTACGGCTGGGCCCACCTCAATCGTGACCAGCTGATGCCGACTCGGGAGCAATTCGAGACGGCAGAGGTCATCGCCCAGGCCTACAAGGAAAAGGTCAAGGGCCAAATGAAAATCTACTATGTCGTTCCCGATTACTACGAGGATCGGCCCAAGCCCTGCATGAACGGTTGGGGAACGACCTTTCTGACGGTTGCCCCAGATGGCCTGGCCCTGCCCTGCCACGAGGCCCGGATATTGCCGGGTCTTGACTGTCCAAACGTTCGGGACTTTTCAATCAGGGAAATCTGGGAAGAGTCGCCAGCCTTTAAACATTTCCGCCATTTTGACTGGATGGAGGAACCGTGCAAAAGCTGTCCGGAGAAAATCAAGGACTTCGGCGGCTGCCGGTGCCAGGCCTATCTGTTGACGGGGAACCTCAATGCCACCGACCCTGTCTGCAGCAAATCACCCCTCCATCACACGGTAGAGGAAGCGATCCACCTCGCCGAACAAGACCGAGTATCGGGGAGCCCGAAACCGCTCATCTTCAGAAACAGTCTGAATTCTAAGACCTTAGGTTGACGCCTAAGATTCGGAAATACCGCTCCAAGGCGTATAAAGCCCCGAAATCTCGATGCCCGCCACCGACAGCACTCGCCCCACAGTCTCATCAATGATGGCCTCAAGACTCTTAGGACCGCCATAGAAGGCCGGCAACGGAGGGTAGATGATGCCTCCCATCTCGGTGATAATCCCCATATTACGGATATGCACCAGATGAAGGGGCGCTTCCCGCGGCAGAATCACCAATCGCCGACGCTCCTTCAGAACGACATCCGCTGCCCGGGCAATCAGATTGTCACCAAAGCCATGGGCTATCGCAGCCAGCGTCTTCATGGAGCAGGGAACAATGATCATGCCCTCGGTACGAAACCCCCCGCTCGCAATACTGGCTGCAATATCGTCAATGTGATGCACTTTGTCTGCGAGTTTTGCAAACTCGCTCTTCTTAAGGCCCAGCTCGTGATGGATGTTAAGCGCGCCAGCCGCTGAGACCACCAAATGCGTTTCAAAGCCCCCGGCCTCCCTCAGAACTTCAAGGATACGCTTGCCATAAATGGCGCCAGTGGCGCCGGTCATGCCGATAATAAGTCGTTTCAACGCGTGAACTCCTTTTCCAATTGATGGGCCATCGCAAGGGCCGCTTCCACCAGCGCACTGACCATCTGATCCCCCGCAGCAATATGCCCACCTTCTTCTACAATCTTCAAGGAAGACCCCGGGAGTGCGCCATGGAGTGTCAGACTCGACTCAAGGGGGCAAACAAGATCTTGACGGCCATGAACGATCATCGTTGGAATACCGATCAGCTGACCGATATTCTCAAGAATCTCGTTCTCACCGATATAGTAGTGATGGACCGCATAATGGAGTTCCAAGCGCGCCTGCTGGATCACCCTGGCTGAAACGGAATGGTCGGCGACCCAAGGCCTCGACACCGCCCCAAGGGTGACCGCGGTTCCCCAATGCTCCCAAGCCCGCGCCACCCGTCGCCGTTCAAGCTCATCCTTGCCGGTCAGTGCCTCATAGAGTGTCTTGAGCGTTTCAAGGGTATCCCCTCGATCATAGTCGACCAAGGTCTCGAACCAGACATCACCCAGGAGCCGGCGGACCCCATCGGCACCTAAAAACCAGTCCATATCTCGTTGGCGCGCCAGAAAGCAGCCGCGAAGAATCAGGCCTGCTACGGCCTTGGGGTAAGTCTCTGCATAAAGCAGCGCTAAGGTGGCGCCCCAAGACCCACCAAAAAGAACCCATCGCTCTAATCCAAGTCGCGACCGAATGACTTCAAGGTCTTCAATTAAATCGATGGTCGTATTGGCTTCAAGACAGCCGGGAGGGCTTGATTGGCCTGCGCCCCGTTGATCCACGAGGATAATGCGGTACGTGGCTGGATCAAAGAAGGTGCGGTGATGGGGCTTACAGCCTGAACCCGGGCCGCCGTGCAGAAAAACGACAGGAATACCCTTGGGGTTACCGGACTCTTCCACGGCGATCACATGGGCGCCTCTTAGGATCCGGTGGGAGGCGTGAGGCTCAATGGGTAAAAAGGGAGGCGTCATCAAAGGATGGATCAGAAGAACAAGAGGATGGGCCCATCTACTCTACCGCGATCACCCCCAAGGCTCCACAAAAAAAAGGGGCCCCAAAGGCCCCTTTTTGCTTCATGGGTTTGGCTTAGAAGCCCACACCGATGTAACCACCCGCGGTCAGGCCCTGGGTTGGGGTCTGATTATAGATAGCGCCGTTAACTGCGCCGCTAGAATTAGCACCTTGGTAGCGGTAGTTGAGATCGCCACCGGTGAACTGGTAACGGAAATCACTACCGATCCAGATGTTCTTCCAGAGGTTGTACTCGATACCCGTGCCCAGCATCAGGCCTGGATTCAGAACGGTGACGCCACTCGAAGGCGGGCTCACGACGTTGATCGCAAGACCAAACGGGATGATCCAGGGACGAAGGTTACCTTCCATCAGATTGAACTTGATTTTCGGCGATGCGGCAATCGTCAGCATGGTGATCTGATTGGTCACCTTTTGACCCACGATGCTGCTGACGAAACTGTTGTAGGACTGGCCATAGTTCTGGTACTCGAACATGACTTCGCCATCAAGAGCAACCATATCGCTCAGACCAAAAAAGTCACTGGACAGGCGATGATCAAAACCAGCACCTACGTACCAGCCATTGCCATTCCCTGAGGGGGTGCCGTAACCCGCCGGGTTGTATGCTGAACTGGAGGTCAGCAGTTCGTTATGACGGTTTGTGGTGAGTGCCGCAAAACCACCACGGAAGAACAACAGATCCTGGCCCTGCTCTTCCTTTGCCGCAGTTTCAGCAATCTGAGTTTCAAGTTGGGTCTGCTTCGCTTCAACAGCGTCAGCCGCCTGCTTTTGGGTCGTCAGCTGGGCACGAAGGTCGCCGACTTCGGATTCAAGATTGGCGATGCGCGTATCGTCAACCCGGAGATGACGTTCATCAGCGCGGACCAGGCTACGGGTGCTGGGGGTCGTCGCCTTCTTGGTGTGTTTATGCTTGGCGTGAGCCATCGCTTGAGGAGCAACCGCAGTCATGGCGACAACAGCGCTCACGATAGCGGCAAGACTCAGCAGCTTGCGTGGGTTATTCATATGGGGTCTCCCTCGTGTAATCAGGAATATTATACGTTGTAATATAGCAACAACTGTTGTTGAGGCGCACTTAGCATAGCAAGAAATCATGCGATTGCAAGATAATTTTATTTTCAAAATAAGCTTTTGTTATTATTGATTTATTCTCATTTTTTAGGCCGCCAAAAAAGACCTCTGGACCGCCATAGTGCGCTTTACAACCCCCCCATAAGAGACCACCCATGCGTCCGATTGTTGCAGATAAGACACAAACTGGCATCCATACCCTATGTGACCGTATAATGTCCGTTTGACCGCCGGTTGAGTGAACACTTTCGATTGACGCCAGCGCCCGCTGTCGCTCACCGACTGCCGGAACCTTCCGGAACGGCCTAACGCCATCATCCACCCCGTGACAACCCTGGAGCTTCATGACCATGGCGATAAAAAATCGCTTGCACCGCAGCGAACTCGCGGTTCCTGGCAGCAATCCTAGAATGCTGGAGAAAGCCCCCATGGCGGGCGCTGATATCGTTTTTCTGGACCTCGAGGACGCGGTTGCGCCAGACGACAAGGAACAAGCACGATCCAACATCATCCACGCCCTCAAGACCTACGACTGGTCCTCATGTGCCGTTTCCATCCGGATGAATGGCCTTGATACGCACTATGCCTATCGCGATCTGGTCGATATCGTTGAGGCTTGCGGCGATCAATTAGACACCATCTTGATCCCCAAGGTTGGCTGCGCTGCGGATGTCTACTTTGTGGCCACCATGCTCACGCAAATCGAAGCCTCCAAGGGCTTCAAACCGATCAATATTCATGTCCTCATCGAGACGGCCATGGGCATGGCGAACGTCGAAGAAATCGCTAAAGCCTGCCCGGAAAGGATGGAGGCCATGGTTTTTGGGGTGGCGGACTATGCCGCCTCCGTCAGGGCGCGAACCACCCAGATCGGCGGAGCCAACCCAGACTATGGCATGCTGACAGATCCAGATGCTTCAGGAGAGCGGTCTTATCACTGGGGTGATCAATGGCACTACGCGATCTCAAGAATGGCCGCAGCCTGCAGAGCCTATGGCCTGAGGCCCATTGATGGTCCTTTTGGCGATTTCAGTGACCCCGAGGGCTACAAGGTCGCCGCTCGTCGCGCTGCAGCCCTTGGCTGCGAAGGGAAGTGGGCGATCCACCCCTCACAGGTCGCCCTGGCCAACGCGGTGTTCACCCCGACCGAACAGGAAGTTGATCGCGCCCGCCGCATCCTGATCGAAATGGAAAAAGCGGCCAAGGAAGGGAAAGGGGCTGTCTCCCTCGATGGTCGACTGATTGATGCCGCATCCATCAGGATGGCGGAAAATGTCGTCAAGCAAATCGAACAAATCGAATCGTTCAAGGGGTAAACCCGCGAGCACTCTCCCTTTAAGAGGTCATTCTGCCGTGAACATTCATGAATACCAGGCGAAGGAGCTCCTGCAATCCTTCGGGGTTCCCGTCCCATCAGGAAGCGTGGCTTATAACTCAACGCAAGCGAGCCAAGTCGCTGAAGAGCTCGGCGGCAACCGCTGGGTCGTCAAGGCGCAAGTGCACGCCGGCGGCCGCGGCAAGGCCGGCGGAGTCAAGGTCGTCAGCAGTTTGGATGAGGTCAAAAAAGCGGCTGATGCCATGCTGGGGTCACGGCTGATCACCCACCAGACGGGCCCTGAAGGCTCCTTGATCCAGCGCGTCTTGATCGAACAGGCCAGCACCATCCGAGATGAGCTTTACTTAGGCTTCATCATTGATCGGGCCAGTCAGCGCATCACGTTGATTGCTTCAAGTGAAGGCGGCATGGAGATCGAGGAAGTCGCTAAAACCCACCCCGAAAAAATCATCACAGAAATCGTCGACCCAGCCATCGGTCTCCGGGACTTCCAGTGCCGAAAAGTAGCCACAGCGATCGGCCTCAAGGGCAAGCTGATGCCTCAGGCGGTTCGGGTTATGAAAGCCATTTACCGCTGCATGCGAGATAATGATGCCCTTCAAGCTGAGATCAACCCGCTGGCCATCGTCGGCGGTGACGACGATCTAAGACTGATGGTGCTGGACGCCAAATTCAACTTCGACGACAACGCCTTATACCGGCAAAAGACCATCACCGAAATGCGTGACCTTCAAGAAGAAGACCCCAAGGAGGTTGAAGCGTCAGGTCACGGCCTTAACTATATTGCTCTTGACGGCAATATCGGCTGCATCGTCAATGGGGCCGGCCTTGCCATGGCCTCCCTTGATGCCATCACCCTCCATGGCGGAAAGCCTGCCAACTTCCTGGATGTGGGCGGCGGCGCATCACCTGAAAAGGTCACTAATGCCTGTCGTATTGTCTTAGAAGACCCGAACGTTCAGTGCATCCTGGTCAATATCTTTGCCGGCATTAATCGGTGCGACTGGATCGCCAAAGGCCTCATCCAGGCTTGCGACAGCCTAAAGATCAAGGTCCCCCTGATCGTCCGCCTAGCCGGAACCAATGTTGAAGAAGGCCGCAAGATTCTCAAAGAATCAGGTCTCACCTTCATTACCGCTGAAAATCTCGACAGCGCAGCTGAAAAGGCTGTTGCTATCGTCAAGGGATAAACCCATGAGCGTTTTCGTCAACAAGCATTCAAAAGTCATCTTCCAAGGCTTCACCGGGGAGCACGCCACCTTTCACGCCCGGGACGCGATAAGTATCGGGACCCAGGTGGTCGGTGGCGTCACGCCCGGCAAGGGAGGCACCACACACCTTGGACTTCCCGTTTTTGATACGGTTGCAGAAGCGGTCGCTGCCACCGGCGCCGATGTCTCAGCTGTCTTTGTGCCGCCTCCCTTCAGTGCCGATGCCCTGATGGAGGCGATTGATGCCGGCATCAAGGTGGCCGTCACCATCGCCGATGGGATTCCCATCCATGACATGGTGCAAGTCCAGCGTTACCGCGTCGGCAAGGACGCCATCATCATTGGTCCAAATACACCCGGGATTATCACCCCCGGCGAATGCAAGGTCGGCATTATGCCTTCCCACATTTATCGAAGAGGCAATATCGGCATCGTCTCGCGCTCCGGCACCCTCAATTACGAAGCCACCGAACAGATGACGGCATTAGGTCTTGGGATTACCACCTCCGTTGGCATCGGCGGTGATCCCGTGAACGGCACCGACTTTGTCACGGTTCTTAGAGCCTTCGAAGCAGACCCCGAAACCGAAGTCGTCGTGATGATTGGAGAAATTGGTGGCCCTCAAGAAGTCGCTGCCGCCCGCTGGGCTAAAGACCATATGACGAAGCCTCTGATCGGCTTCGTGGCCGGCGTGGCCGCTCCCGCTGGCCGCCGTATGGGGCATGCCGGCGCCATCATCGCCAGTGAAGCCGATACCGCCAGCGCCAAAATGGATGCGATGGAGGCATTGGGGCATTACGTCGCGAGAAACCCCGCTCACATTGGCCAGACGGTTCTTGAAGCGATGCGGAAACAAGGCATTGCCATTCGTTGAGCCTCAACATCTCATGGAGCAACCCCTGAAAACCCTCACCGCCAAAGATTTGGAGGCCCGCCGTCAGTCGGGCGACGCACTCTGGTTGCTCGATGTTCGCGAGCCTCATGAATTTGCCTACTGCCACATCTCTGGCAGCATCAATATCCCAATGAACACGATTCCCTCAAGGCTGTCGGAGATTGATGTCAATGCGGCCATCGTGACCATCTGCCATCACGGGATCCGCAGTGCCGCGGTGGCTCACTTTCTGATCGCTCAGGGGGTCACCGAGGTCATTAATCTCGAGGGAGGCGTCGACGCCTTCGCGCGGGATATCGACCCGACGATGGGGCGCTACTAAGCGCAATGATCAGCGTGGTCCAGCGTGTCAGTGAGGCCTCGGTGCAGGTTGAGGGGATCCTCGTGGGCGCCATCAAGCACGGCCTTTTGGCCTTGGTGGCCATTGAAAAAGGGGACACCGAAAGCACCGCCCACAAACTCGCCGAAAAACTTCTAGCCTATCGCATGTTCCAAGACAGCGAGGGCAAGATGAACCTTGATGTGGGTGCGGTTGGTGGCGGCATCCTCCTGGTCTCCCAATTCACGCTGGCAGCAGATACCGGCAAAGGATTGAGGCCCAGCTTTACCCCCGCAGCCGATCCTGAGACCGGTCAACGCCTGTTCGATGTGGTGGTAGACCGAATCCGATCAGACCATCCAAAGGTCGCAACGGGTCAATTCGGCGCCGACATGAAGGTCGCACTCATCAATGACGGTCCAGTGACCTTCACCTTCAGAATTCCTCCCGCATAAACTAAGGTCCACAGTGGTAAGCCTTGCCGACCAAGGTGGCATTTGCGGTGCCACCGGACAATTCGTGCTGAGAGTACTGTTGCTGCTGAATCAGGACCGCATTGCCACCGAGGCGCGCTGCCTCATTCTTAATGGCATGCCGCGCGCCAAGAATCAGGTTCTCATTGCTGGTGAACGTGCCTGAAAACCGATTGCCCTGGCTCCCTGAGACATCGCCAATGAAGGCGCACTTCTTGACTTCCCTCGGGGTCGTCATGACCTCCACCTTTTCGGCGCCGGGATTGAGGGGATTGGCGACACAACCCAATAAGAGAACACTCAAGCTTAAGGTGACAGTTCGTTTCATCAGTGACCTCACGGAAAACCCCGCCCTTCAGGGTGGGGAGGACATCAAAGGATTCTCAACATTCAATCGAATGAAAGGGGCCCACACAGACCCCCTTTGAAAGAACCTACGCCGTATAATGGGGCCGGTCAAGAGATCTTGTCTCCCCCCATCCATCCCCATCCTCTTTACGATCGATCAGCCTCCTCATGGATATGATTCGCATTCGCGGCGCAAGGACCCACAACCTCAAGAACATCGACCTTGACCTTCCTCGTGATCGCCTGATCGTCATCACTGGACTCTCAGGTTCCGGGAAATCCTCATTGGCCTTCGATACCATCTATGCCGAGGGCCAAAGACGCTATGTAGAATCCCTCTCGGCCTACGCCCGACAATTCCTGTCCGTCATGGAAAAACCGGATGTGGATCATATTGAGGGGCTTTCCCCCGCCATCTCAATAGAACAAAAATCGACCTCCCACAACCCGCGCTCGACGGTCGGTACCATTACGGAAGTCTATGACTACCTGAGGCTCCTCTATGCGCGCGTCGGGACGCCGCAATGCCCGGATCATGGCGTATCCCTTATCGCCCAGACCGTCAGCCAGATGGTCGATCAAGTCATGCAAGAACCCTTCGACAGCCGCTGGATGTTGCTTGCACCCGTCGTCAACGACCGGAAAGGCGAACATCTTCAGGTCCTTGAGGACCTCAAAAACCGTGGTTTTGTTCGGGCCAGGATCAACGGCGAGGTGTTTGAAATCGATGACCCACCTAAACTTGAGCTTCGTAAAAAACACACCATTGAAGCCGTTGTAGACCGTTTCAAGATTCGCGCAGACCTGGTGACCCGCCTTGCCGAATCCTTTGAAACGGCACTCAAGCTGGCTGGCGGCCTCGCCCTGGTGGTCTCCATGGATAAGGATGGCAAAGAAACGATCTTCTCCGATCAATATGCTTGCCCTCATTGTGGCTATGCGTTGAGTGAACTTGAGCCACGGATTTTTTCCTTCAACAACCCCAAAGGGGCTTGTCCTGAGTGCGATGGGCTCGGTATCCGGCAGTATTTCGATCCAGATCTCGTGGTGCACAGCCCACACCTAAGCCTTGCCGATGGCGCCGTCAGACACTGGGACCGGCGAAATGCCTACTACTACCATCTCATCCTGTCACTCGCCGAACATTACAGCTTCGACCCAGAACAACCCTTCGATTCCCTCCCCTCGGAGATCAAGAAGGTCATTCTGTTCGGCAGCGGCCGCGAAGCCATTACCTTTACATCGCCGACATCACGGGGAACCACGACCACCCAACGACACCGCTTTGAGGGTGTGATCCCCAATATGGAGCGGCGTTACCTCGAAACCGATTCGATGAGTGTCCGCGAGGAGCTGGCCAAATATCAAGCGAATAAGCCCTGCCCGAGCTGCCATGGCGCTCGCCTTAATCGCGCCGCCCGCCATGTCTTCATTGACCAACAACCACTTCACCATCTCACCCGCCTGCCGATCCGGCGTGCCGTTGATTTCTTCCAAACTCTGGAGCTTGAGGGACAACGCGGTCAAGTGGCCGCCAAAATCATCAAAGAAATCGGCTAGCGATTGAAATTTCTGGTCAACGTGGGGCTCGACTATCTGACCCTTAATCGCAGCGCCGCCACCCTCTCAGGAGGCGAAGCCCAAAGGATTCGACTGGCCAGTCAAGTGGGTGCTGGACTGGTGGGGGTCATGTATGTGCTGGACGAACCCTCGATCGGCCTCCACCAGCGCGATAATCAGCGGCTTCTGGATACCCTGATTCATCTCAGAGACATCGGTAATACGGTGATCGTGGTTGAACACGATGAAGAGGCCATCCGTCTGGCTGATCGCGTGGTGGATATTGGACCTGGAGCCGGTGTTCACGGCGGAGAGATTGTCGCCAGTGGGACCCCGGAGGAAGTCATGGCCCACCCCCACTCCCTCACCGGGCAATACCTTTCCGGAAGGTTACTGATCGAAGTTCCAACTAAACGGGGGGCGTTCGACCCTCAGAAGGTTTTAACCCTCAAAGGGGCTAAGGGTAACAATTTGAAGGATGTCACTGCCCTCTTTCCGGTCGGTCTTTTGACCTGTGTCACGGGCGTTTCAGGGTCCGGCAAATCAACTCTCGTCAATGACACCCTCTTCAGAATCGCAGCGCGGGAGCTCAATGGCGCAAGCCAGGCGGCGGCCCCCTTCGAAAAAGCCGAAGGTCTCGATCACTTTGACAAGGTTGTCGATATCGATCAGAGCCCCATCGGCAGAACGCCCCGCTCCAACCCAGCGACATATACCCAGGTCTTCACTCCGATCCGAGAGCTCTTTGCAGCAACCCCAGAGGCTCGGTCGCGGGGATACTCCCTGGGACGCTTCAGCTTCAACGTCAAAGGCGGACGCTGCGAGGCCTGTGCGGGCGATGGCGTGATCAAGGTCGAAATGCATTTCCTACCGGACCTCTTCGTCAACTGCGATGCCTGTCAGGGCAAGCGTTATAACCGGGAAACCCTCGATATTCGCTACAAAGGCAAAACCATTGATGAAGTCCTCAGCATGACCGTTGAAGTCGCCGCGAGCTTCTTTTCAGCGATCCCGACCGTCTCTCGAAAGCTTGATACCCTGATGGAGGTGGGTCTTGGCTATATCACCCTCGGCCAGAACGCAGTGACTCTCTCAGGGGGCGAAGCACAACGCGTCAAGTTGGCTCGGGAACTATCGAAACGAGATACCGGCAAAACCCTTTATATCCTCGATGAGCCCACCACAGGCCTTCACTTTCATGACATTCGCCAGCTCCTTTCGGTTCTTCATCAACTGAGGGATCATGGCAACACCGTGATCATCATCGAACACAACCTCGATGTCATCAAAACGGCCGACTGGATCATTGATCTGGGCCCTGAGGGGGGAGATGGCGGAGGCACGATTATCGCCACAGGCACCCCCGAAACGGTTGCGGAGACGCCAAGTTCCTATACGGGGCAATACCTTCGAAAGGTACTTTCAAGGACTGAAGTAACGCCATCAAAGCCTAAAAAAATCCCGGGCAAACGTCAGGCTCAGCGCAAAACCCCACTCGAAATCTAGCCTCGTCGCCCGTCGCCAGCTCTAAGGCTCAGGACCTTCCCTGCGATAAAGTGGCAGAAAACACGAGGGAGGCCACCAAGCTAACCGACTATGCGGCCAAGCTAGGCATCGGCGCCATATACAAGCGCCTCGGGTTCCTCCTAGAACGTGATCACCCTGACCAAGGCGCGCTGATCGAGGAATGCCAGGCGAAGCTCTCCACCGGCTATGCCAAGCTGGACCCCTTCATTACCGGCTGATCGCCTGGTCACCGCTTGGCGCGTCTGGGTATCCGCGACTGAACTCCACAAGGCCGCGCGATGATCCCAAAGCAGGAGATCATGGCACTCGCCACCGAGCTCCAGCTTCAGGTGCATATTGTCGAGAAAGACTATGCACTCGGCTGGCTTCTTGCCGGCATCGCTGCACATCCAGCAATCTGCGACCGATGGGTCTTCAAGGGGGGTACCAGTTTGAAGAAGTGCTGTATTCTCACGTCCGCTTTCAGCACGGGATCTGGCCATCAGTGCCATGAATATGGCCCTCTGAAAAGAGACAAATAAAATCAGCGAAGCCCATCATCAAACGTGAAAATACAGCCATCAAATCACGTGATCGCACTCATATAACCAGAACCCAAAATATTTTCTTCACGGCCGACACCTTATGATATATAATCATTCACTAATATCTTGTATCCGGCTTTAGCCAAGCCTTACCCTTCTGCCTTGACCCAAAACGTCGCAGCCATCGTCACCATGCATCATTGTTTTCGACTGATACGTGTTGGATTATCGGCCCTGTTGTTTTCTTCAACCGTCTTGGCGACACCCCAAAACGCACCGGACAAGGGAACACCCAGCCGAGGCCTCAGCTTAAAGGAGGCGATAGATCTCGCCTTTGCCCAGAACCCAGATCTCGCCGTTGCGGTCTCCAGAATCGGACAGGCTGAATCTCGGGTCGCCGAGGTCGCAGCCGGGTTCTATCCCAAAGTGACCGCTCGGGTCGGTTATGACTACACGAATAATCCCGCCCTCGCCTTCTCCTACATCGTCTCCCAACGACGATTTAATGCCAATAGCAGTGACTTTAATAGTCAGGTGAATAATCCTGGTTGGGTTGAAAACTTCCGGCCGGAAGTCATCGGTAGCATCAACCTTTATCGGGGTGGCCAGGATGATTATCTCCATAAGGCGGCTGAACTGGGCGTCAAGGCCACAGAACTTGAGTATGCAGCGCTCAGAAACCGCCTCGCCGCGGCGGTCACTGCCGCCTTCTATGCGGTCATATCAGCCCCAAAACAGGTCGAAATCGCCAAGCGCTCCATCATTGCCGTTGATAAGGCAGTAGAACACACCCGCCTGAAGGTCGAGGAAGGCAGCGCCCTCCGAGGGGATGTCCTGAGTCTCGAGGTCCGCTCAAAATCCGCAAAAGAATCAGAGCTTCAGGCCATCAATAACGTCAATCTCTCAAGGTCTGCACTGAAATCCCTTTTGGGAGACACCGGAACGGAGCTTCCTGAGGTGCGTGAACTCGAAGTGCCCACGCCGACCCTGAAGGAGAATCTTAAGACCCTGTTTGATGAAGCGTCTAACCACAGACCCGAATTACAGGCGGCGAACCACCAGATCGAGATTCGACAGCACGAACTCAGCGCGGCCAACGGTGCGATTCTCCCAAGAGTCAACGCCTATGCCGCCTATGGCTCTAATAGTCGCACCCTGAACCCCTCAACTTACGAAGGCAATGCCAGCATTGGCATCAACGCGGAAATGGATCTTTTTGCAGGCGGCGCCATCAATGCCCGCATTTCAGCCGCAGAACGCCGTCTTGCCGAAGCCGAAGCCGTCGAACAAAAAGCCCGTCTTGAGGTTGAACAACAGGTACGTCAGACCTATTCGACCCTAGAGCAAGCTCTTGAGCGCCTCAAGGTCTCAAAAGCCGGGGCGCAATCGGCTGAGGAGGCGCTGCGGCTCGTTAATGAGCAGTACCACGGTGGGACCGCTCCCGTGACCCGCTATCTTGAAGCAGAGACCGATCGTGCGAGCGCTTCGCTGAGAGCCGTGGTCGCACAATTTGAGACCCAGGTTGCCGAAGCCCAACTGCTTGAAGCCATCGGGCACTGGCGATGATGATTTCCATCCATATAAAGCAAAGACAGGTCCCGCCATGTCCGAAATGAACGCCTCCTCCCGCAGTATCCTGATCAAACTCGGGATCACCGTGGCAGGCTTTGTTTTCGTGTTGATCTTGATCGAGGGTGGCTTTAAGGGCAAGACGAAGCCTGGTCAAACAGTGCTCACTGCATCAGCTCCGACGGCACCTAAGACCGTGCCCGTGGTGCGACTCGAGGGGGGAGATACCAGTGTCTGGCCAGCGACCATCACCGCCCTTAAAGTCATTACCATTGCCCCCGCGATCAATGGCCGTATTCTCGAACTTCCCTTCAGCAACGGCCAGCGAGTAAAGCGTGGCCAACTCATCGCCCGCATCGATCACCCAGGCCTTGATGCCCGATTAGCGCAGGCGAGAAGTGAGCTTAAAGCCAGAGAAGCCGAGGCCCAAAGAGCCCGGGCAGATGCCCATCGGCTCAGGAATCTCTTTGAGCGGGAGGCAGCAACCCGTCAGGCCCTTGAAGCCGCCGAGGCTCAAGAGTCTCAAGGAAGCGCCATGGTCCTGAAAGCCCGTGACGGTGTCCGTGAAGCCGAAGCCCAACTCGCAGAAACCCGTCTTTTAGCTCCATTCGATGGAACGATTGATGTTCGACACCAAGAACTAGGCGATATGGCGATGCCCGGTCAGCCCATTCTAACGCTCCTCCAATCAGGCTCATTGCGCGTTGCAGCCAGTATCCCAGACCTCTGCAGCCACGCCATTCAAATCGGTGCCTCTCTAACCATCCGAACCGCATCCTCAGATCCCATCCAAAACGCCTTGATCGATGAAATCGTAGCCTCCGAAGACCCGACCACCCATACCCTATTGATTAAGGCAACGCTCGCCATGGTTGATGGCCAAGCGATTCGGCCTGGAAACTTTGCCACCGTCAGCCTTGCTTGCGGCACCCTTAACACCCTCGCCATCCCAGAAGAAGGGATCCATCGGAATGGCCAACTGGAGATGGTTCATATCATTAAAGAAGGAAAGCCCGTCATCAGGTTGGTTCGAACAGGCCGAAAGATCGGGACTCAAATCGAAATTCTCTCGGGCGTTGATGAAGGCGATCGCGTGGTCATGGATCGAGACGAACCATGAAAAACGCCAAACCGACGCCTCAAGAGCGCGGCATCACAAGCAAGATCGTCGAAGTCTTCATTACCTCGCGACTCTCCGTTCTCTTGCTGATCGCCTCTTTTCTCGCGGGGTTTGCAGCCCTCGCACTGACGCCCCGCGAAGAAGAGCCGCAGATTATCGTCCCGGTGGCCGATGTTCTGATTTCGGCCCCCGGAACCTCTGCGGAGGCCATTGAAAAACTGATCGCCACACCGCTTGAAAGCCTCCTCCGAGGGATTGATGGCGTCGAATATGTCTACTCCGCCTCAAGAGATAATGAAGCGCTGGTAACCGTTCGTTTTTATGTCGGCGAAGACCGGGAAGACAGTCTTCTTAAGGTCTGGAGCCGGCTGCTGTCCCATCAGGCCGACATGGCCCCCCAAATCAAGCAATGGCGAGTGACACCGATCGAAATCGACGATGTTCCGATTGTCACCTTAACCCTCTCCTCCATCTCCGATAACGCGGATACAGCCAGCCTCCGACGAGTCGCCGATGAACTAAAGGACAAATTCTCCGCCATCCAAGATGCCGGCAATATCACCGTCACCGGGGGTGAGGCGCGACGGATTCTGATCACGCCTGATCCGGCGCGGCTTGGAGGCTTTGGTCTGACCCTCGATGACCTCATGCTGGCCTTGAAGGCAGGCAATCTCAACCTCAGTGCTGGCACGTTTGATCAGTCAAACCAGGTCGTTCGTCTCGATGCAGGTCCCGCCTTCGAGAAACTCGAAGATGTTAAGAGGCTCCCTATTCGGATGATCGATGGGAAACCCTTATTGCTTCAGGATGTCGCCACCATCTTAGATCGGGAAGAAGAACTGACCCACTACACCAGAATCGGCTTCGGTGCAGCGGCAGCGGAAAGCAAAACCGTCGGCAACCCAGCATCCGGGGTCGACGCCCAATTACCACCCAAGGCCTTTGACCGACGCGAAGCCGTCACCCTTGGCATTGCTAAACGCAAGGGAGCCAATGCGGTCACAGTGGCTGAAGCCGTCATGAAGACAGCCGAAACCGCCAAAGGATCGTTGATCCCGGAAGATATTAGAATCACCGTCACCCGCGATAACGGGGAAACCGCTGATCACAAAGTCAACGAACTGGTCAAACATCTGCTGATTGCGATCGTCACCATCGTCATCCTGCTGGCGTTTGCCCTTGGCCCGAAGGAAGCCTTCATTGTTGCCCTGGCCGTTCCAATGACGCTCGGAGTGACCCTCCTGATGGATCTCATCTTTGGGTACACCATTAATCGGGTAACACTCTTTGCTCTGATCCTCTCTCTTGGGCTCCTGGTCGATGACCCCATCGTCGATGTTGAGAACATCTACCGCCATTTTAAATTACGCCGCGAACCACCACTCGATGCGGCGCTGAGCGCCATTGAGGAAGTCAGACCTCCTACCATTTTTGCGACCTTCACGGTCATCGTCTCGTTTTTGCCGATGTTCTTTATCACCGGCATGATGGGACCCTACATGGCGCCCATGGCCTTCAATGTCCCGGTGGCCATGTTGATGTCCCTTCTGGTGGCGTTCACCGTGACACCGTGGGCGACCTATCACCTTCTTCAAAGTGAATATGGCCAGGGCGAACTAGTGGATCCAAGAGCTTCCGTACTCTGGCGTTTTTATGAAAAAAGTCTCGGCCCGATGCTCAAGGCTCCCACCCATGCACGCCTCTTTTTGATCATCGTTTTTGTCGCCTTCGTGCTGTCCGCCTTGCTCGCGGTCTTTCGGGTCGTTCCCTTGAAACTGCTGCCCTTTGACAACAAGACGGAGCTAGCACTGGTCATTGACATGCCGAGGGGCAGCACCCTTGAAAAAACCGATGCCCTCGCTCGGGATCTCGAGGATTACCTCCTCACAGTCAATGAAGTGACGGATGTGGAGACCTACGTTGGCACGGCCTCCCCCATGGATTTCAATGGGATGGTCCGTCACTATTACCTTAGAGGAGAACCCTTTAAGGGTGACATGAGAATCAACCTCTTACCAAAGGAAGCGAGAAGCCAGCAGTCGCATGAAATTGCTCTTAGGATTCGAAGCGACGTCAAAGCGATTGCCAAAGCCCATGAAGGCAATGTCAAAATTGTCGAAAGCCCACCAGGCCCACCGGTCCTTTCGACCTTTGTTGCCGAAGTCTATGGCCCACTCAGCGCTGGCCCGATGGAGCTTGCCGACGTGACCCAGCGGGTCAGCAAGGAGGTGAGCACCATTGAGGGCGTCGTGGATGTCGACAATACCGTAGACGCCCCACAGACGGTCTATGAGTATCGACTCGATCGACTCAAAGCCGCCGAGGTAGGTATCACGGTCAGCCAGGCGGCCCATACGCTCGAGACCGCTCTCGGCGGCACCGATCAAGGCACCCTGCGGGTTGATCAGGAGCGTCAACCACTCACCATCACGCTTCGCCTGAATCGAGGCGACCGCTCTAGCATCATGGCCCTTGAGTCCCTCAAAATCAGAGGCTATGAAGGCCAGCTGGTCGCCTTGGGGGACATCGGCACCGTCGAGCAACATCCAGCGAATCTCACGATCTATCATAAGAATCTTCGCCGTCTCCATTACGTCACAGCCGAAATGGTAGGCCGCGAACCGGTTGAAGCGGTTCTCGATTTCGGTCGTATCCGTGATCAAAGCCCACTCCCTGAAGACTACACGGTCGATTTAGCGGGGGAGGGCGAGTGGAAAATAACGGTCGATGTCTTTCGGGACCTTGGGCTCGCTTTTGGGGCCGCTCTGCTGATGATTTATGTGCTGCTCGTCGCCCAGACCGGGTCTCTCGGACTGCCCTTAATCATCATGGTCGCCATCCCACTGACCGTCATCGGCATCATGCCCGGATTCTGGCTGCTCAATAGCCTGTTCACGACCCCCATTGACGGCATCGAGAATCCTATCCTGTTCACCGCGACAGCCATGATTGGAATGATCGCCTTAGCGGGCATCGTGGTGAGAAATTCGATCATTCTCATTGACTTCATTGCCCGCTTGAGAGCTCAAGGACTCCCTCTTGAAGCCGCTCTGATTGAGGCTGGAGCCACCCGTATGCGGCCCATTTTTCTCACCGCAGGGGCCGCTTTGTTTGGTTCTTTGATTATTACTCTTGATCCCATTTTTTCAGGGTTGGCGTGGAGTTTCATTTTTGGGATCTTCGCCTCCACGGCGTTTTCCCTCTATGTCGTGCCGCTGGTCTACTTCCTAATCAACCGAAATCCACACCACGATGTCATCCCCACCACCCAGGAAGAAAATCCATGACAAGCGATCGAATCATCCGCATCGTTGCAGGTCTTTTTGTGATGTTATCCCTCGCCTTAGGCCTTGAGGAGAGCCCTCTCTTTCATGACAGTCACTGGCTGTGGTTTACCGCCTTTGTCGGCCTTAACCTTTTCCAAAGTGGGTTTACCCGATTCTGCCCCTTGGAAAGGTTATTGGTCAAACTGGGCTTAGCCCAATCACTGGCCCATTCGAGCCATAAACCCTAAGGGCGGCAACGCCCCAGATCACCCTGAGGAGAAACCCATGTCTAAAATTGTGATTGTAGGCGCCGGTATCGGGGGCATCCCGATGGCATTTGAAATGAAGGAAATGGCTCGCAAAAGCGATGAAGTCGTCGTCATCGCCAACACCCCGACCTTCCACTTTGTTCCTTCCAACCCCTGGGTTGCCGTTAATTGGAGAAAACCCTCGGATATCAAGGTCCAGCTGGCCCCGGTGCTCAAGAAAAAAGGCATTACCTTTATTCAAAATACCGTGACCCGCTTCCAGCCCGAACTCAGTCGGGTCGCACTAGCCGATGGATCCCACGTGACTTATGACTTCCTGATCATTGCCACCGGGCCAAAGCTTGCTTTTGACGAGATCGAAGGTCTCGGCCCAGAGGGGCACACCCAATCGGTCTGCCATGTCGATCATGCCGGCGAATCCGGTGAGTTCTGGAACGAGTTTGTTAAGGATCCAGGGCCCATTATCATCGGCGCCGTCCAGGGCGCTTCCTGTTTTGGGCCTGCCTATGAATATCTCTTCATCGCCGAGACGGATTTAAGGAAGCGGAAGATCCGAGACAAGGTCAAGATGACCTACGTGACCTCCGAGCCCTTTATCGGACACCTCGGCCTAGGGGGTGTTGGTGATACCAAGGGCCTTTTGGAGAGTGAGTTGCGCAACAAGCACGTTGACTGGATTTGTAATGCCAAGGTCGACAAGATCGAAGCCGGGATGATGTATGTCACCGAATTCGATGAGAATGGGCAGGAAAAGAAGAAGCATGAGCTTCCTTTTAAACACAGCATGATGCTGCCGGCCTTCAAGGGCGTCGATGGCCTCATCGGGGTCGAGAAACTGGTCAACCCGAGAGGATTCGTTCTGGTCGATGAGCATCAAAGAAATCCGACCTTCAAGAACGTTTATTCGATCGGTGTCTGTATCGCCATTCCACCCCTGAGCCAGACCCCGGTTCCGACCGGGACACCGAAAACCGGATATATGATTGAATCCATGGTCACGGCAACCGCCCATAACATCCGAGAGGAACTGGAGGGCAAGGCGCCCACCCACAAAGCCACCTGGAACGCCTTGTGTCTTGCTGACTTTGGCGATTCGGGTGTTGCCTTCCTGGCGATGCCACAGATCCCCCCGAGGAACGTCCAGTGGTCATCCAGTGGTCGTTGGGTCCATTGGGCCAAGATCGCTTATGAAAAGTACTTCATCCGCAAGGTTAGAAAAGGGATCAGTGAGCCCACCTACGAGCGTCTCCCCCTCAAGGCCATGGGTATTGTGCGACTAAAAAAGAAGGACTGAGCCCCGACATGTTTAAAAAAGCCCTAGGGAATTCCAACAACCCGGGGCTTTTTTATTGCCCAACGTCTTTTATTTCTTATTCCGACCCCAGCACCAAACACGGGGTGCAGCCCCTCAGGAAGATCATAAAATCAGCCACATTTTCCCATTAAAAAACCAGTGTAGCCGCATAGAATGGCTTCATGAAACACCTGATTGATCCCAAGATCGATTGCGTCTTCAAAGCCCTCCTGGGGGCCGAAGAGAATCGAAACTTGTTAGTGCATTTCTTGAATGCCGTTCTCGCCCTGGAGCTAAAAGCGCCACTGGCCGATGTTGAAATTTTAAATCCCTATAACGAGAGGGAGTTCGCTCACGACAAGCTCAGTATCGTGGATGTCAAGGCCAGAGATTCTGAAGGACAGCTATTTCAAATCGAGATTCAGTTGGTGCAATATGCTCAGCTTGTATCAAGGATTCTCTACAGCTGGGCGGATATCTATAGTCAGCAGCTCCAAAGCGGCGAGAGTTACAACAAAGTGAAACCGACCTACTCGATTTGGCTTTTGGATGATACGCTGATCGCAACCGACCAAGATTATGTTCGCAGTTACAAAATGAGGGATGCCAGAGGCCAAACCCTATTTGATCATGGCGGGATCTGGCTGTTTGAGATTAAAAAATTCCACGCCCAAAAGGTTGGCAGCGAGGAGCAACGTTGGCTCCGTTTCCTCAAAGAGGGCCATCAGCTGGATGATATTTTACTGCCCGACTGGATGTTCACAAAAGAGATGGAGCAAGCCATGAGTACATTGAAAAAGTTTTCAGATAAAGAACGGGATTATCACGAATATCAGGCTCGTCAGAACTACTTGCGCCAGCAACAGGCCATTCAGCAGGAGCTCGAGAGCGCTGTTACTCGGACGGATCAGGCGCATATGGAGACAGAACGTGCTCTCCTCGAAACGCGGAACGCCATAGAAGCAAAAGAGCGTGCTATGGAAGAAACACAGAGGGCCATGGCAGAAAGGGAGAATGCTCTAAAGGAAAGACAAGACGCCTTCGCTGAAATAGCGCGCCTTAAGGCGCTCTTGGAACACGCAGGCCAAATCCCCTAGAGGGGGGGCTATCCGAGCCATCAGGATGACTCAACAAAGGGCTAGATAGGCCGCTCGAAATTGCTCCAAGCGCTTTTTCGAGCGGGTTCCACCCACGCTCTTCTCTCCTTTTAGAGTCAGGCTACGAGCTTCCCTTAATCGCCCTTCGATTCAATAGGTGGTTTCCGCAGACGGATCCCAAGCTCACGGAGCTGGAAGTCGGTCACTTCAGCAGGCGCATCGATCATCGGACACCAAGCTGACTGGGTCTTCGGGAAGGCCATGACTTCCCGAATGGAGTGAGCGCCGGTCATCAGCATAACCAGACGATCCATGCCGAAGGCAATTCCCCCATGGGGCGGCGCCCCGTATTTCAGTGCATTGAGGAGGAAGCCAAACTTCTGTTGGGCTTCTTCTTCCGAGATTCCAAGGAGCTTGAAGACAACTTCCTGCATCTCGGTCTGATGGATACGCACCGAGCCACCCCCAATTTCAGTCCCATTCAGCACCATGTCATAAGCCCTTGAGAGGGCCCGCTGCGGCTCCCATTGAAGTTCTTCAAGGCTGCACTTGGGGGCGGTAAAGGGATGGTGCAGCGCGAATAAACGCTGATCTTTGTCGTCCCATTCGAACATCGGAAAATCAACCACCCAAAGCGGCGCCCAAGCGCCTTTCGCATGGCCCTGCTCGTGACCGATCTTGAGCCTGAGTGCGCCCATCGCTTCATTGACGATTTTGGCCTTGTCGGCACCAAAAAATACCAGATCGCCGGTTTGGGCACCG
Organism: Methylococcus sp.; assembly: GCA_007280285.1. Lineage (GTDB taxonomy): Bacteria > Pseudomonadota > Gammaproteobacteria > Methylococcales > Methylococcaceae > UBA6136. Next base: position 45,786 of record QYQA01000082.1, read on the forward strand.
ACCCGATCGAGGATTTCAAGGACGGCTTCGCCGGGAATAAATTTGATAATGGGCGATTGGAGGCCGTCAAGACCCGCGCTGCGGTCGGTCACCTTGATGTAAGCGAGACCCTTCGCTCCATAAATAGCGACGTACTGCGTCAGATCATCAATGTCTTTCCGTGACAATTCAGCGCCACCTGGTAGACAAAGGGCGACCACGCGGCCTTCGGGGTCCTTCGCCGGCCCCGCAAACACCTTGAATTCAATATCGCTCAGAAGATCAGCGACATCGACCAATTCAAGCAGAATCCGAAGATCTGGCTTATCGGAGCCAAAACGACGCATGGCCTCAGCATAGGACAGACGCGGGAAGGGTTCTGGAAGTTCGACGTCTAGTGTTGCCTTAAACAGTTCACGAATCATCACCTCCATGAGGTCGGTGATCGCCTGTTCATCCATAAACGAGGTTTCGATATCAAGCTGGGTAAATTCCGGCTGACGATCGGCTCGAAGATCCTCATCGCGGAAACAGCGGACCACCTGGTAATACCGATCCATCCCAGAAACCATCAGCAGCTGTTTGTACAACTGAGGCGATTGCGGCAGGGCAAAGAAATGATTCGGGTGGGTGCGACTTGGCACCAGATAATCCCGAGCCCCTTCGGGGGTCGCCTTGGTCAGGAAAGGCGTCTCGATTTCATAGAAGCCATGATCATCCATAAAGTTACGGAGATGGCGGGTGACATCGCGGCGCATCTTCATGCGCTGCTGCATCAAGGGCCTTCTAAGATCGATGTACCGATAGCGAAGTCTCGTCTCCTCACTCACCTCAATATCGCTTTCAAGGGGAAATGGCGGGGTTTCAGACTTATTGAGGATTTCAAGTGCCGTGGCCAACACCTCAATCTTGCCGGTCGTGAGATTGAGATTCTCGGTGCCTTCGGGCCGGGGCCGAACCTTGCCATGAACCCTCAGAACAAACTCACTGCGAACCGTCTCAGCAAGGCTAAAGGCAGCCTGATAGTCAGGATCAAAGACGACCTGAACCAGTCCTTCCCGATCACGAAGATCGATGAAAATAACCCCCCCATGGTCGCGACGCCGATGAACCCAGCCGCAAAGATCGACTTCAAGATTCAGATGGCTTTCCGTTACTTCTCCACAGCGGTGGCTACGCATGACTCATTCCCTGAACAGCAAAAGGTGAAATCCTTGAATTATAAGGCCTCCAGGCCCTATCACACAAGGCTTCATCGCGCCAGGAGAGGGTTATTGGTGGCTCTCATCAGAGAATTAAGATCCGCAAAAGGGGGGTCTGGCCCCCTCTGCTGACTGTTAGAATAGGGACTTCCTTCCACCAGCAGCATCCCACCATGACCGTCACCGGCCAGCAATCCCTGATCCTCGTCGATGGTTCTTCCTTTCTCTACCGGGCATTTCACGCGCTCCCCCCCCTCCACAATTCGAAAGGGCAACCCACAGGCGCCATTTTGGGCGTTGCCAATATGCTCCGAAAGCTGGTCGCCAACTACCCTAAAAGCCATATCGGAGTCGTCTTTGATGCCCCAGGACGCACCTTCAGAGACGACCTTTTCGAAGCCTATAAATCCCATCGCCCGCCGATGCCGGAGGATCTTCGCTGTCAGATAGAACCCCTTCATGCGGTGATTCGTGCCATGGGACTCCCGATTCTGATTGAAGCCGGGGTTGAAGCCGATGATGTCATCGGGACCCTCGCCGTGGCGGCCTTTAAAAGGGGCTTTGAGGTCATCATTTCAACCGGCGATAAAGACATGGCTCAGCTGGTCAATGAAGGCATCACACTTGAAAACACCATGTTCAATATCCGCATGGACCGGCAAGGGGTCATCGAAAAATTTGGCGTCCCCCCAGAGCGCATCATCGACTACTTGGCGCTGGTCGGTGATACCTCAGACAATATTCCCGGCGTCCCCAAAGTGGGGCCAAAAACGGCGGCTAAATGGCTTCGAGAATATGGCTCTCTTGATCATCTCATGGCGAAGGCCGAAGAGATCAGCGGCAAAGTCGGCGAATCCTTGAGAGAATCACTCGGGCAGATTCCCCTTTCAAGGGAGCTCGCCACCATCAAATGTGATCTTAAGTTACCGCTCACCCCAGACCAACTGTCGCTCTCGCCGGTTGACCTTGACCTGTCCCTTATACACCTCT
>QYQA01000114.1 GCA_007280285.1 Methylococcus sp.
CCGCTTTTTTGTCCATCTCTTGACCTACTTCTTCTTGGCTTCTTTCTTGATAATGACTTCATCCGCATAACGGACGCCCTTGCCCTTGTAAGGCTCCGGCGGACGATAAGAGCGAATGTTCGCAGCAACTTGACCGACCTGTTGCTTGTCGCAGCCCCGGACCAGGATCTCGGTCTGCGAGGGGGTCTCTACGGTGATCCCATCGGGAGCAACGTAATCAACCGGATGAGAAAACCCAAGACTGAGATTCAGTGTCTGACCCTTGGCAGCAGCACGATAGCCGACGCCGACCATGGTCAGTTTTTTCTCATATCCGGCGCTCACGCCCGTGACCATATTGGCAATATTGGCGCGCGTTGTGCCCGCCAGGGCCAGCTGAGTCTTATTCGTTTTATCGGAGACCACGGAAATTTGACCATCGGCAATCTTCACTTCCACGAGTGGATGCAAAATGGCTGACAGGGTTCCCTTGGCGCCCTTGACGGTAATGCCAAGGCCGCTGATGGTGGCATCAACGCCTTTTGGCAATACGATCGGATTCTTGGCTACTCTTGACATGATGAACCTACAATTAGGAAACGGTGCAGATCACTTCGCCGCCGTGACCACCCTCACGCGCTTCCTTATCTGTCATAAGACCTTTGGAAGTGGAGATAATGGCTACACCAAAACCGCCCAGCACGGATGGCAAATCTTCAGACCCTTTGTAAACCCGCCGGCCTGGCTTGCTGACGCGCTGAATGCTTTCAATGACCGGCGTACCTTGATAGTACTTGAGGGCAACATCGAGGATCTGTTTGTTGTTCGTGGCTTGGCTGACCGAGAAATCCTCGATATAGCCTTCTTGCTTCAAGACCTTACAAACAGAAACTTTCAACTTAGATGAAGGCATCTTGACATTGACTTTATTGGCCGATTGTCCATTACGAACACGCGTCAATAAATCAGCCAGTGGATCGGTAATACTCATTTAAGACTCCAAATTCTTCTATCCAAGACTACCAACTGGCCTTGGTAACGCCGGGGACATCCCCACGCATGACGGCTTCACGCAGCTTGTTACGACCCAATCCAAACTTTCTATAATACCCGTGCGGACGACCGGTTAGTCGGCACCGATTCCGAAGGCGCGAAGGCGAGGAGTCCCTTGGCATCTTTTGCAGTTTGGTTTCAGCAACGATCTTGTCATCATCACTGGCCGTATGACTCAGGATGATAGCCTTCAACGCCTCGCGCTTTGCAAGGTTCTTTTCAACCAGCTTCTGTCGTTTGACTTCGCGGGCGATCATGGATTTCTTAGCCATCGGTTTACCCTAGGTCCGGAATGGAAATTTGAATTGCTCAAGAAGCGCTCTAGCTTCCTGATCACTCTTCGCGCTGGTGGTGATCGTAATATCGAGACCACGAACGGCATCCACCTTATCGTAATCGATTTCGGGGAAAATGATCTGCTCCTTGACGCCCATGCTGTAGTTGCCACGACCATCGAACGCCTTCCCATTCAGACCGCGAAAATCGCGAATACGCGGAATGGCAATCGTGATCAAACGATCGAGGAATTCATACATGCGGTCACGGCGCAGAGTGACCTTACAACCAATCGGCATTCCATCACGAATCTTGAAGCCTGCAATGGACTTTTTAGAGATCGTGATAATGGGCTTCTGCCCGCAGATCTTTTGTAGATCGTCAATGGCGTTCTGGAGGATTTTCTTGTCAGCAACCGCCTCACCAACACCCATGTTCAGAGTAATTTTCTGAATCTTTGGGACTTCCATCGCCGATTTGTAACTGAATTGAGTGGTGAGAGCACCAACAATTTCGTCTTTATATAGTGTTTGCAATCTGGCCATGTTCTTCACGGATTAAGCGTCAATGACTTCGTTGTTCGACTTGAAGAACCGAACTTTACGGCCATCTGCGAGCAACTTGAAACCGACCTTGTCACCTTGATTGGTGGCAGGGTTTACGAGGGCAACATTTGAAATATGAATGGGCATCGCCTTTTCAATAATTCCACCTTGAATTCCTTTCATCGGATTAGGCTTCTGGTGCTTTTTAGCCACATTCACCCCGTCAATGACGAGCTTTTCGTCAGAAGGAATACCCAGAACCGGGCCACGCTTGCCCTTGTCTTTTCCGGTGATAACGACCACTTGGTCGCCACGTTTAATTTTGCGCATGGTTCTCTCCTAAATCACTTCAGGGGCGAGCGAAATGATCTTCATGAACTTCTCAGAACGAAGTTCACGAGTGACCGGACCAAAGATACGCGTTCCAATAGGTTGGTGCTGGTTGTTCAGCAGCACTGCTGCATTACCGTCGAAACGGATCAGTGATCCGTCGCTGCGGCGAACACCCTTGCGCGTCCTAACGACTACAGCGTTATAGACTTCCCCTTTTTTTACGCGGCCCCTTGGAATCGCTTCCTTGATGCTGACCTTGATGATGTCACCAACGTTCGCATACCGACGGTGTGACCCGCCAAGAACCTTAATGCACATGACCCGCCTGGCACCGCTGTTATCGGCGACATCAAGGTTGGTTTGCATCTGAATCATGTCAATGTACCTGAATTAATGGTTATTCAGCGCGCCTTACTTGGCCCGTTCTAGGATCCTTTCGAGTTTCCATACTTTCCTGCCAGAGATCGGGCGGCAGGAGGATACGATAACGACATCACCTTCCCGTGATTCGTTCATTTCATCGTGGGCCAACAACTTGTTTGACCGGCGAATAAACTTTCCATAGAGCGGATGTGGCACGACCCGTTCAATCTTGACCGCAATGGTCTTTTGCATCTTGTTGCTAACCACCTTACCCGTGAGGGTATGAAGGTTCTTAATTTCTTCGCTCATGCTTCAGCCTCTTTCTGGGCGATAATGGTGTTGATCCGAGCAATGGATCGACGGTTCTTTTTAATCTGGTCGGGCTTAGACAACTGTCCAGTTGCCTTCTGCATCTTTAGATTGAACTGCTCGCGATGAAGATTCACCAGCTCTTCACCCAATTCGCCGACCGACTTCGCTCTGATCTCATTCGCTTTCATTACATTACCGTCCTGACGGTGAAAGTCGTCTTGATCGGCAGTTTTGCTGCCGCCAGCGCGAATGCTTCACGCGCCAATTCTTCACTTACACCTTGAAGTTCATACAGCATGGTGCCTGGCTTGATTTCAGCAACCCAGTACTCAACGCTCCCCTTGCCGCTCCCCATTCGCACTTCGAGTGGCTTTTTGGTGATCGGCTTATCTGGAAAAACTCGAATCCAGATTTTTCCGCCACGCTTCACGTGACGAGAGATGGCGCGACGGGCTGATTCGATCTGACGAGCGGTCATCCGACCTCGTCCGACGGACTTGAGTCCGAACTCACCGAAACTAACCTTGTTCCCAGTATGCGCAAGACCCGTATTACGACCCTTGTGCTGTTTTCTAAATTTGGTTCTTTTTGGCTGCAACATGATCTGACGCCCTGTGTTTTATGCTTCCGCTGAGGCCATCTTGGCCTCGCCACCAAATTGCGGTAGCACTTCACCCTTGAAAATCCAGACCTTTACACCGATGACGCCGTAAGTGGTCTTGGCCTCTGCAAATCCATAGTCAATATCTGCGCGGAAGGTATGAAGTGGCACACGACCTTCGCGATACCATTCGGTCCGCGCGATTTCCGCACCGTTCAAACGCCCACCGACGCTAATCTTGATGCCTTCCGCACCCAAGCGGAGCGTATTTTGTACCGCACGTTTCATAGCGCGACGGAACATGATGCGCTTTTCAAGCTGTTGGGCGACGCCTTCTGCAACCAGCTGGGCATCAAGCTCAGGCTTTCTGATTTCTTCAACACTGATCTGGACCGGCACACCCATCATGCGGGATACATCACGGCGCAACGCGTCAATGTCTTCGCCTTTTTTTCCGATCACAAGACCCGGACGAGCCGTATGAATCGTGATATGCGCATTGTTAGCAGGGCGATTAATCTGGATGCGGCTGACTGACGCATGCCCGAGTTTCTTCCTAAGGAATTCACGGACGATCAAATCCTTATGCAAGTAATTTGCATAATCCTTGCTTGTGGCAAACCAACGCGAGGTCCAGTCCTTGACGATACCAAGGCGAATCCCCGTGGGGTGAACTTTCTGTCCCATATGTAACCTAGCCTTTTTCTGATACTTGAATGGTGATATGACACGTGCGCTTGCTGATCCGGTTAGCGCGGCCTTTAGCACGGGGTGACATCCGTTTCAGGGTAGCCCCCTCACCGACTTCCACAGCCCCCACCCGCAGCTCATCAATGTCAGCACCATCATTGTGCTCTGCATTGGCAATGGCCGATTCCAGCACTTTCTTCATGATCTTTGCTGATTTCTTCGGGCTGAAGGTCAACAGGTCAATGGCCTTGTCGACCCTCAAACCCCTGATCTGATCCGCCACGAGGCGACACTTTTGTGCCGAAACCCGCGCCGTGTTGTGTCTTGCTATGGTTGCCATCGTTCTTAACTCTTAAATTTGGGACAAGAAAATTTATTTAGACTTCTTGTCGGCCTGATGACCTCTGTACGTTCTGGTGGGCGCAAACTCACCCAACTTGTGACCCACCATGTTGTCACTCACCAGGACGGGAACGTGTTGGCGTCCATTGTGGATCGCCAGCGTAAGCCCAATCATTTCTGGAAGGATCATGGAACGGCGTGACCAGGTCTTGATCGGACGCTTATTTCCGCTATTGACACTTTCCAGAACCTTGCTCAAAAGATGGTGATCAATGAACGGTCCTTTTTTAATCGAACGTGGCACGGTCTATACCTCTTCTACTAGTTACTTCTTGCGGCCACGAACAATGAGCTTATCAGTCCGCTTATTGTTTCGCGTCTTATAGCCCTTCGCTGGCGTGCCCCATGGTGAAACCGGATGACGGCCACCGGACGTTCTGCCTTCACCACCACCATGAGGGTGATCGACAGGGTTCATAGCCACACCACGGACGGTGGGGCGGATCCCTCTCCAGCGTGTTGCACCGGCTTTGCCGAGCGACGCCAGGTTATGTTCATGATTGGATACTTCGCCAATAACGGCTTTGCAGTCCGCCAGCACCTTGCGCATCTCGCCAGAGCGAAGGCGGATCGTCGCGTAAGTCCCTTCCTTGGCGACCAGCTGGACGGATGCCCCACCGGCTCGAGCCAACTGAGCGCCCTTGCCTGGCTTCAATTCAACGCAATGAACCACCGAACCGACAGGAACGTTTCGCAATGGGAGACAATTACCCGACTTGATCGGCGCGTACTCCGTTGAAATCACTTCCTGACCGATCACCAGACCCTTCGGTGCAATAATGTAACGGCGTTCGCCATCACGATAGAGCAGCAACGCAATATGAGCGGTCCGATTGGGGTCGTATTCGATCCTCTCAACCTTGCTGGGAATATCCAGCTTGTCACGTTTGAAATCGACGATGCGGTAAAACTTCTTGTGGCCACCACCTTTATGGCGCGTGGTGATACGGCCCTGATTATTTCGACCGGAGGACCTTACCTTCTTTTCGATCAGCGAAGACTCGGGCCGCCCTTTATAGAGACCTTCCGTCTTGACCCGAACCACGAACCGGGAACCGGCTGAAGTAGGTTTGGATTTAACAAGTGCCATGATCTTATTCCGTAATGTTCAAGGATTCACTGAGCGGTGCAATTACGCAGCAGCGAAGTCAATATCAAAACCGGGCTTGAGCTTAATGTAGGCCTTCTTCCAATCGGAGCGCGTGCCTACAAACTTGCCAAAGCGTTTGTCCTTGCCCTTTACATTGAGGACATGAACTGAATCTACTTCCACCTTGAACAACAATTCCACAGCACGCTTAACCTGCGGCTTGGTTGCTGTTCTCTTCACCTTAAAGACAACCCGTTTGTGCTTTTCAGCACTGACGCTACTCTTTTCAGAAATAACCGGGGCCAGCAGGATGCTCATCAGATCAATCTGTTTCATGACAGGCTCTCCTCGATCGCCTTAAGGGCTGCCGTAGTGACCACCACTTTCTCGCTATGAACCAATTCCACTGGGCTCAAGGAACGAGCTTCTGAAACGTAGACGTTCGGGATGTTCCGGGCCGACAAAAACAGATTGATATCAAGCCCTTCAGTGACAATCAGACCACTCTGGAAGCCAATACCGTTTAAC
>QYQA01000052.1 GCA_007280285.1 Methylococcus sp.
CGCCAAGGCCTGGGCGATCCTCGGCGGGCAGATCAGGTGGGTATCCTGGATCTTATTGAGATGCGGCAGCAGCGCTGCCGGTGCCACCAGATAACCGACCCGCCAACTGGCTAATCCATAGGACTTTGACATCGAGTAAATAGCCAAGGTGTGGCCCGCCGACCCCTCAATCGACGCCGGAGAAAAGTGCCGTCGTCCCTCCCAAACAAAAGCGTCATAGGCTTCATCTGACACAAGAAAAAGCCCCTGATCCTTGACCATCTGATCGAGCGCCCGAAGATCGGCCTCAGGATAAACTGCACCGGTCGGATTGTTGGGTGAGACCATAACGATGGCCCGCGTCCGAGAAGTGATGGCCGCCCTGATAGCCACGAGATCAAGACCATGGTCATGCGGGCGGGTAGCGACCCCAACCGGAACGCAGCCCAGCATTCTGACCGCCATTTCCTGATTGAAATACCAGGGCAAGGGCAGAATAATCTCATCGCCAGGATCTGTGATGGCCATCATGGCATGAACAAAGGCCATATTGGCCCCCGCAGTGACCAACAGGCAACGATCGTCGCCGACTTCAACATGATGCGCCTTGAGGAGTCGCTGCCGAATCGCCTCCAGAAGATCAGCATCACCCGCCACGGGACCATAAAGATGATCCTCCGGCGCCTTTCCAAAGGCCTTAGCAACAGCGAGCGCTGCTGGCGAGGGACCAAAGCTTACGACCCCCTGCCCCAAAGAAATGGTTCCAGGATGCTGCAGAACCCAGTCAGCGACGGTTGGAATAATAGGCGTTTTTACAACGTGAAGGCGTTGGCTGCCTAAAAAATGGGATTCGGGCATTTAACATTCCCTAACGATTCAAGGAGAAGACGAAACCAAGACAGCACCATGAGCCATCGGGTGAACTAAAAAGGGCTATTTCCCGAGCCCTTCAGGTAGAACCTGTGCTAAAGTTTAGCGCTTCACTGGGTAATTGCGATGTCTCTTCCTGATCACATTCTCACGGCCCGCTGGGTGATCCCAGTTGAGCCTCATAACACGGTGCTTGTAGACCATGCTGTGGTTATTCGAGAAGGCCGTATTATCGATTTATTGCCGATCACCGATGCTCTGGCCCGCTACCAAGGGGTCCCTATCGAATCTTTTCAAGACCATGTCCTGATCCCTGGGCTCATCAATGCCCACACCCATGCGGCCATGTCCCTCCTTCGGGGGATCGCCGATGACCTCCCGCTGATGGCCTGGCTGGGGCAGCACATATGGCCCTTGGAACAACGCTTTGTCGGAGAGATGTTTGTTCGCGATGGCACTGATCTTGCGATCGCTGAAATGATCCGGGGTGGCGTAACCACCTTTAATGACATGTATTTTTTTCCTAACATCACCGCTCAGCGCGTCGTGATGTCGGGCGTTAGGGCAACCCTCGGCATGATCCTCATCGATGTCCCGACGGCATGGGCGAGAGGTCCGGATGAATATTTCGAAAAAGGACTCGCGCTTCGGGATGAATACCTTCATGACCCGTGGGTCCAGTTTGCCTTTGCACCGCATGCACCCTATTCCGTATCCGACGCGCCACTGAAACGGGTTGCAACCTTAGCGGCCGAACTGGATCTTCCCGTTCACATGCATGTCCATGAAACCCTTGATGAAATAAATCAAAGTATTCAAAAATTCGGTGCGCGGCCCCTCCAGAGACTCCATCAACTCGACCTCTTAGGACCCCACTTCATGGCGGTCCACATGACCCAATTACTCGACCAGGAGATCGAGCTGATCGCCGAATCTGGCGCGACCATCGTCCACTGCCCCGAATCCAATCTGAAACTCGCCAGCGGCTTTTGCCCCATTGCCAAACTCGATGCCCAAGGAATTAATATTGCCCTCGGCACCGATGGCGCTGCCAGCAATAACGATCTCGACATGCTGGGCGAAATGAGGACTGCCGCCCTCTTAGCCAAAGGGGTCGCGGCTGATGCAAGCGCTGTCCCGGCATCCCACGCCCTCCGCATGGCGACACTCGGGGGTGCAAAAGCCTTGGGACGAGACGCCGATCTAGGCTCGCTCGAAGTCGGAAAATGGGCCGATATCGCGGCCGTCAGGCTCGACGACATCGAGAGTCAACCCCTCTTTCACCCCCTGTCAGCTCTCATTTACGCCGCCGGCCGCCACCAGGTCAGTGATGTCTGGGTCGGCGGCAAGCGCCTTCTTAAGGATCGCGCATTAACGACGCTTGATCTTCAGGACCTCAAAAGCAGAATCAGCCACTGGCGACAGAAACTGACTGTCCCAGCCACTCAGGACGATCGGCCCATCGCCCACTAGCAGGATATCTTCATGACCCTTAACGACAACGTCCACGCCCACGAGATCGAGAAGTTTGGCGCTCAAGCCGACCACTGGTGGGACCCGCGCGGGGAATTCAAGACCCTGCACGCCGTCAACCCGCTTCGCCTTCAATTTATTCGCTCTCATACCTCATTATCCGGTCAGCGCGTCATTGACGTCGGTTGCGGCGGTGGCATCCTCAGTGAAGGCCTCGCTCAAGCGGGCGCGCTGGTCACCGGGATTGATCTCGCTGAGGAGTTAATTGTGGTGGCCAAAGCCCATGCTGAAACTGCACAGCTGCCGATTAGTTACCAGCTGATCAGCGCCGAAGCCATGGCCGCAGAACACCCTGGAAGCTTTGACATCGTCACCTGCATGGAAATGCTAGAGCATGTGCCGGACCCGGAGTCTATCGTCATAGCCTTAGCCCAACTGGTCAGACCCGGCGGCCACCTCTTTTTCTCAACGCTCAACCGTAAGCTTAAAGCCTATCTTCTGGCCATTGTCGGCGCCGAATATGTCCTTCACATGATCCCCAAGGGAACCCATAACTTCTCGGCCTTCATTCGGCCCTCAGAACTGGGTCGCTGGACGCGGCGCGGGGGGCTTGAACTCCTGGGGATGGAAGGGGTGGTTTACAATCCTCTCACAGGCCAATTCAACCTGAGCCCCAAGGATATCGATGTCAACTATCTAGCGGCCTTTAAGCGGCCCGCCACATGAGACAAAGGGATCCATCCATCGGGACCATAGAAGGGGTCTTGTTTGATCTTGATGGAACCCTCCTCGATACCGCCGCTGATCTGGTGGCAGCAGCCCATTGGGCCCTCAGCATGGCAGGATTGCCCGCTTGTCCCATCGACGAAGTAAAACCGCATATTTCTGGCGGCGCCAGAAGTATGCTCGGCTACTGGCTGGTCAAAACGCTCGAAAATCGTCCCGTCTTCAACTTTCCGATCAGCAACATCGTCAACAAGATCAACGAACCACTCTTCGACCGTCTGATCGAACACATGATGGAGCGCTATGAAGCCCACCCGGCCAGGCACACCCAGTTCTTTGCTGGCATGGAATCTGTTCTTGATACCCTCGATGAGCAGCAGATTCCCTGGGGTATCGTGACCAATAAACTCACCCGCCATACCCAACCGGTCATTGAAGCACTCGCGCTCCAGCAACGCGCCCAGTGCATCATCAGTGGTGACACCACCCCGCACGCCAAGCCTCACCCCATGCCTTTACTGGAAGCCAGTCAGCGGCTGGGGATTGATCCCAAGCAATGCGTCTACGTCGGCGATTCAGCCCGCGATATCGAAGCGGGCCGACGGGCCGGCATGGCCACCCTGGCGGCGCTTTATGGCTATATCGCAGCCGATGATGATGTGGCGTCTTGGGGTGCTGATGGTGCCCTTAAGGCCCCGACGGATTTGATCCACTGGATCGAGGGACAAGATGGCCTTTAAGGCTCTCCTAGGACGGACTTACCTGATCACTGGTGCCAGTGGTTGTCTTGGCGGCGTTGCCGCTAGAACCCTGGCGCTCGAAGGCGCCACGGTCATTCTCATGGGCCGTAACATCAAGAAGTTGGAGTCACTTTACGACGCACTAGAGGCCTCTGGTACACCACAGCCAGCGATCTACCCGCTCGATCTTGAAGGTGCTCAAGAAGGGGATTACGCGACCTTGGCCGATCGACTTCAAGAGTCCCTTGGGAGACTGGATGGCATCATCCATTGCGCGGCCGATCTTGGGCACTTGACACCCCTCTTTGGAATGGACGGGAATGGCTGGCAACGGCTCCTAAAAATTAACCTTCTGGGCCCCATCTTACTGACCCAGGCCCTGGTGCCCTTGATTCGACGTTCAGCTGGGGCTGTTGTCTTTTTTGGCGACTCTGCTGTCGGGGAGGGGAAGGCTTTTTGGGGTGCCTATGGTGTCTCCAAAGTAGCGCTAAGAGCCTATGCACGCATCCTTGGCGCCGAGAATGAAAGCGCTAAGATGGTGAGTGAGGTGTTGACTCCAGGACCTATCCGGTCCCCCATTCGCCTCAAGGCATACCCCGGCGAAGCGCTGAACAGCCTTAAGGATCCAGAGGATATCCAAGAGGCTTTGCTCAGGCTGTGCCTTCATCCATCGTCCTAAACGGACTTTTTTACCAGGGAAAAAACTTATGACGATGACAGGATACGGGCGGGAAAGCATTTGCCTTCTTCGCGATGTTAATGTGGTCCGGATTCCCGATGGAACCCCCGATCAACTGCCGAAGGGACACCTCATCACCTTGTCGCAATCACTCGGCGGTCACTTTACCGTCTTTGATGAAACCGGCCACATGGTTCGCATTGCCGGTGAAGACGCCGATGCCCTGGGTAAAGAACCGGCCATCCACAGCGCCATCATCAGTGGAACCGATCCTGAAACCGTCGAAAAGAACATCTGGGACGTTCTAAGGACGATCTACGACCCGGAGATTCCGGTCAATATCGTCGAGCTGGGTCTGGTCTACCATTGTGGCCTCAAGCCCCGAAAAGAGAGCGACTTCGAGGTGCATATCATCATGACGCTCACCGCCCCAGGCTGCGGGATGGGGCCCGTCCTGCAGCTCGATGCCGAAGCGGCCGTCAAGGCGCTTCCCGGGGTTCACAGCGTTCGGGTCGAGGTCGTCTTTGATCCACCTTGGTCGCGCGACAGGATGAGCGAGGCCGCCTTGCTGCAGCTCGGCATGATCTAGGCCTTCGCGGGCGCTGTTTGAGACCGCCTCGATCAAGGGGTGCGATGGGCTCCATCATGGTCATGGCGTCCCACCCGAGGCCATGCCACCACCAGCGCTATGGCGCTCACCAGCGAAGCCCCAAGGAACATCGTCTCAGGACCAAACCGCGTCCAGCATTCTCCGCTGATGACACTCCCCAAGGCGCCGCCAAGACCATAGCTAAAAGCACTGTAGAGTGCCTGCCCCTTGGCATGGTGTGCGCCCTTGAAGTATCGGTGAATCAG
>QYQA01000002.1 GCA_007280285.1 Methylococcus sp.
ACGACTACCCAGATGCAACAGTTCTTTGGCGACCAAAGGCGTACCCTCCGGCGCTCCGGTGGCGTGTTCCAAGATTTGTTTGGCGAGGGTCTGCATGGCGATATCTCTTGATATGGAAGAAGTATGAAGCCATTTCTGACACTTTTCAAGTCCCAAAGCTCGGGAGAGTACAGTCGAACGCAAGAGTGAGTTGTTGTCGCAGGCGTGCCGTTGACCTTGGATTTCATGATTTGGAACACTCTCGATGTATATGGTTTGGTCATGAGAATCGTTGCTTTATACTTGTTCCTTGAGAGGAAAAACGTAGGACGCAGTGGCTTCGATGGGCTTCCAGACCCCCTCGATAGTTGATGATTGATGTGGAAGAGTAGTCGCCGCACAAACCGAGTGGATCTCCCGCGCCAGTCAAAGCGTTTGTTTTTTGACGGTAAATAGATGTCCCATACAGAGAAATCCTTTATTCATGTGGGTTTGCAGGCCTTGGAAACAATTGAGTGGGAATGATATTTGAAAGTTATAACGAATAACGACTCATTGCCTCATTTCACCACCACCCATTGTGAGCTTCACCGCTTTGTCTTCTCAAGTCTTACAGAAGGATATCTTTTGGCTGAAACGTGCCCTCGAACTTGCCGAAAGAGCGGAGCGTCTTGGCGAGGTTCCGGTTGGAGCCTTGATCACCTTAAACGATGAAGTCGTCGGGGAAGGCTTCAATAACCCGATCGCAGATCACGATCCGACGGCCCACGCCGAAATCGTTGCGATCAGAGCAGCAGGCCAATCCTTAAAGAACTATCGACTCGTCGGGGCGACCCTCTATGTCACTTTAGAGCCTTGTGTGATGTGCATGGGAGCCATGAGCCATGCTCGCATTGTGCGAGTGGTCTATGGGGCGTCTGACCCCAAGCGCGGTGCGGCGGGAAGCGCGCTGAGGCTTCAGGATGCTGACTTTTTAAACCATCGGATCGAAGTCCATGGCGGGCTCCTCGAAGTGGAATGCGGCGAGCAACTACGACGCTTTTTTCGGGAAAAACGCTGAACAACCCGTGGAATTAACGAACACCTCGATCATCACTCCATGAGAGCGTATGAAGCTTCACCAGAGTTTCTGGATCCGAGATGAGACTCCGTTTCTGAGGCCCTGAAAGCGTTTCAGGGCCCTCTTCAATCAGCTCATAGACCAACGCACGCAACTGGTGCCGCTGGCGTTTTTTAACCGGCCGATTGGGCAACAGCGCCAAATGCAGCGCGCAGACCCCTGGATCTTCAATATTGCGCACTTCTCCCGTCCGGCGGCGTCCAGCCTTCTGAGCTTCCAGCATTTGGAGATTCTCGCTAAGGAGAGTCAGAACCCTCGGCTCTTTACTCTCTTCGGGGGTCAAAAAAAGCCCCATTTTCCGGGTGATAACGCCGACCCAGGCACTGCTCGATACCATCGAGAGCGGGATCGACAAAACCAGGCCCGCCAATACTGGAACGAGCCACAGAAAAAATCCTGGGACATGTTCATAGCTGACCCATCCCGCTAAAAGACCAATCACGGTATGCTCTCCGTGCGCCTGAATGGCCTCCCAGAGACTCAGTCGATGATCGTCACGGTTCTGAGGGGGCCAACCGACGCTTCGGCGCATCAGAATAGCCACCACAAACTTACTCTGATAGATCATCAGGACCGGCGCCGTGAGCATCGAGAAGATGCTTTCAAGAAACACTGAAAGCGTCGCTCTAAATAAGCCTCCATAGAGTTTTAAGCGGCGCCAATGAAGAACCCCCAAAATAAGACTCCAAATTTTGGGAAGGAACAGCATCACCAGCGTGACTAAAAGGACGGTGGTCATCTCCACGGCATAGGATTCAGGCCACACGGGGAATAAGTTGTCGCCGAAAAAATAGACCGGCATGGTCTGACTTTTGACGTAGGCTTCAAAACCCGTGAGGACTAAAAACAAGAACCAGAGAGGTGATGAGACATAAGACATGATACCCATCAAAAAATAGAGCCGACTCAGACTCGAAAAGCCCTTAGCAAAGACCAGGCGAAGATGTTGCAAGTTTCCTTGGCACCAGCGCCGGTCGCGCTTGGCATAATCAATCAAGGTCGGTGGCAGCTCTTCATAGCTCCCTTTGAGTTCCGGGGCGATCCAGACCTCCCACCCAGCCTGACGCAGCAAGGCCGCCTCCACCGTGTCATGACTAAAAATCTCACCCCCAAACGGCTCACGTCCCGGCAATTTCGGTAGCCCACAGTGGGTCACAAATGGGGCGATCCGGATGATCGCGTTATGCCCCCAATAACCACTCCCCGAGAGCTGCCAGTAATTAATACCCCAGATGAAGATATCGCCATAAAAGCTACTGGCAAACTGAAGGATCCGGGAAAAGAGGGAGTGCTGGTTCGCTGGCAACGGCGGCGACTGGATCAAGGCTACCCCCGGGTGGGCATCCATAAGATCCGCCATCTTCACCAGTGTTTCACCCGCCATGATGCTGTCGGCATCAAGAACCACCATGTAGCGGTAGCGACCACCCCAGCGGTGACAGAATTCTTCAAGGTTCCCGCTCTTCCGCGCGATGTTACGCTCACGATTACGGTAGAAAATGCGTCCATGCGCATGGAAGTCCAGACACATCTGGTACCAATTCGCTTCCTCCTGCATCCACCCCTCAGGATCGCGGGTATCACTGAGAATAAAAAGCTCAAAACGATCACTCTCCCCGGTCTCTTCAAGAGATTGCCACATCGCCCGAAGACCCGCCGTCACCCGGGTCGGATCTTCGTTGTAGATCGGCATCACAAGGGCCGTCTTTTGAGGCCCCTCATTGGTTGAAGGGCTCGGCGCCAGTCGGCCAATAGAAAGTCGATCCCCCCCCCGCAAGAGGACCCAGAAGCCTAAGGTAGCCGTCCAAAAAGACGTACTCACCCACAGGATTAAGAGGGTGTAGAGAACCAACAGTAATAATTCAGTGGGCGTGATGCCGTTTTGCAAAAACGCACTGGTGATCATCACCATCGCCAGAAAGGTCGTCAGGCCCACAAGGAGCAGAAAGAGGATTCGTCTAGCGGTGATCGTTCTTGGAGTCAGCTTCTTGGCTGCTGAAGGCATGCGAATGGATCCTGAGTCAGCGATCGGTGGATTGAAACAGCCAAAAATCAAGGGGCACCGGCAGCATCTCTAGGGGCGATTCCGGCGGTGTCGACTGCGGCAGTTGCCCGGCCAAGGATTCACGCAGCTGGCGGGTCGTATCGTCGTGACGAAAGAGCGTATCAGCCGAGATATCAGGCGCCATCAAAAACGCTGCCCGCGCAGCGGCTAGGGGATAGGGATCATTGGAGGGTGGAAGCCCAAAGGCGGCCGCTAAGGCGTGATCGAAACGTCTTTGAGCTTCCTCAAGCGCCCGTCTGAGGAGTGCTTCTGAGTGGGTTCTGCTGACCAGGCGCCGTCCCCGACTGAGACAGTCGGCCGACAGACTGTCGATCAGGACCTCATCGGATAGCCCTAAGGTTCGCCAGTACTCTTGGACCCGCTCAAGAACCGCATCGGCGACGCCCTCATCTTCCATCACCACTTGATTCACGGCGTATTCCACTGATAAACCCAAGACTCGGTCAGAATGTCCTTGCCTGATTTTAGGATGGCTCGAAGTTCGGTGGGATTACGGCCTTTTTCAGGCTCAAGATCAAAGCTCAACCGCCAGGTTCCTTGTGCCTCATTCTTCTGCACGACCACATCCGTAATCTTGCCCACAGCGCTCACCTCTGCCTCTACCTTTGCCTTAGGGCTCATCAGCTTGAGCATCGGACTAGTGAAATCAACCACAAACTTTCGCCGGCTGGTCTTGCCTCCGATCGATCCGACCCGGGTCGACACCACTTTGCCGCCACTCGGCGCTGTGAATTCATTCGTCACAAAGTGCAGTCGGTAATCGTAGCGAAGCTCCTTCCCTTCACCCGTAGGCTCATCTGGCACCCAAAACGCAACGATGTTGTCGTACTTTTCAGCATCACTTGGAATCTCAATGAGGTAAATCCCGCCGGCACCCCAATCGCCCATCGGCTCCACCCAGGCACTGGGGCGAAGATGATACCCCGCCTCTAAATCCTGATAATGATCGAAATTCCGATCGCGCGACATCAGTCCAAAACCAGAGGGTTTAGCATCCTTGAACACACTGATTCGGAGCTGCTTTGGATTATTGAGGGGGCGCCACAGCCATTCACCCGTGCTCTTGCCAATCAGAAGTCCATCGGAATCGTGCACTTCGGGGCGGAAATCATCCATAAACCGATCGGTATTCTCACCCTGCATGAACATACTGGTGAGCGGCGCAATCCCCAGTCGCTCCACCTTCTTTCTGAAATAAAAATGGCTTTGAACGTCCATAGCAAGATCAAGTCCTGGGCGAAGGACAAAGCGGTACGCCGCAGCGACACTCGGGCTATCCAGCAGCGCATACACGATCAAAGCGTTCGCGTCCTTATCCGGCTTTTCAACCCAGAATTCCCGAAAGATAGGGAATTCCTCAGCCTTTGGTAGTCCCGTATCAATCGCAAGACCTCGGGCAGAGAGGCCATAGGCCTGGCCTAGCCCCACAGCCCTGAAATAACTCGCGCCGAGGAAGACGGCAATCTCATCGAACGTTTCATCGCGTTTTAAGGGGTAATGGAACCGAAGGCCCGCAAAACCGAGATCTTCAGGAAGCGGCACCTCAAAGCGATTCCTTCCATAGTCGAAAAGATCTGGCGAATAGCCGACACGGGCACTGGAACCGTGGTCAATGAGGTTAACGATCACCCGATCCTTGAACATGAATCCTCGATGAAAGGCTTGGACCTGAAAGGGGAGTCCTTCATCACGCCATATGGATTTTTCAGTCTTGTAGCGAATATCACGATACTGATCGTAATCAAGCTTCAGAAGGCTTTCTGGCATCCCGCTGTCATCACGGCGATACGATTGTTTCGATAATTCCTTCGCCTTCGTCTCGACATCCAAAAAGTCAAAGGGCCTGACCTCAGACACCCAAGGCGCCTCAGCGGCGGCCACGGGCTGTTCCGGCGCGGGGGGCGGGGCCACTTTCCCTGGCGAGGCCATAGCCATTCCTGAGACCCCAAGGGCGAAGACGATCCAAACACCAAAACTAGATTTTCTCACGGTCAGTTTTCCTATCAACTAAAGGTCAAGATCGGTTCTCCATGCGTAAGGCCAACATTTGGAACGGCAACATCAACAACACGTCGAGCCATCATCGATGCCGGATTCCACCCGCCAAAATGTTTGGGTTAGTATAACGCGGCCTGACGCTCCAAAGAACGTCAAAAGACCCGCGATCTTTTAAGCTCAAAGCGTCCTTAAAAATCCACCGAGGAACCGCCATCAAACAGCTCGTCGTCATTCGACACGCCAAGTCCAGCTGGGACGATCCCAGCCTCAAGGATCAAGACCGGCCGTTGAATCCAAGAGGGCTCAAAGACGCTCCGAGGATGGGGGCCCTCCTCAAGGGGTGGGGCTATGTCCCTGATCATATCCTCTCAAGCCCTGCGCTACGGGCAAGAATGACCGCTGATCTCATCGCCGCGGCGGTGCATCATCCAGCCAGCGGCATCGAGATCAAGGGCGACCTTTATGAAGAGGGTACTGAGGGGCTCATCAGCACGGTTCACGATCTTGACGACCGCTGGCATCGGGTCTACTTGGTCGGTCACAATCCAGACCTCACCGATTTCATCAACGACCTGAGTGGCGCTGGAATTTCACATCTACCAACAACAGGCATCGCGATTTTGGAGTTCCAGGTGGACGCCTGGGTCCATATCATGAAGGGATCCGCTCATCTGCTGCGTTTTGAATACCCCAAAGGCCACCCGAACGGGTCTTGAACTCTGGCCCGCTCATGAGGCCTAGCGGTTAGTCAAAGCCCGAATATCGCTGCTTGATCGCCTGACCCAGCTGATAAACCGCCAAGGCATAATAGGTGCTGTGGTTATATCGGGTGATCACATAAAAGTTGGGAAAACCCAAGAGGTACTGATCGCCATTCGTGGTACTCAACGCCAGCAAGCTGGTCTCACCGAATACCTCCCCCCGGGCCGGCCTAATCCCATAATCTCTCAGCGCTGAAGGACTGTAATGGGAATCAAACCCCGTTTTAAGCTCTGGCTCTAAATGGCCCATCACCACAGCGTCGGTGACGACCGGTTCACCGGTCTGCCAGCCATGCGCCTGAAAATAATGCGCGATGCTGCCGATCGCATCCTCGGGATCCCAAAGGTCCTTCCGGCCGTTACCATCAAAATCTACGGCATATTTCAAAAAACTGCTGGGCATGAACTGGCCGAGACCCATAGCCCCCGCAAACGACCCAATCGGACGGGAGGGATCGAGACTCTCCTCTCGCGCCATGATCAAGAGGCTCTCAAGCTCACTCAAAAAATAGTCGGCGCGGCGCGGGTAATCAAACGCTAGCGTCGCCAACGCATCAAGCACTCGGTGAGTGCCGAGGTTCGCACCATAAATGGTCTCAACGCCCATAATGCCAAGAATGACCTCGGGGGGAACACCGGTCTCTCTCGTGGCTCTTTTAAGCGCCGATTCATGACGCGACCAGAAGTCGACTCCGGCCTCAATATGACGGTCATCGAGAAATTTAGCGCGATAACGGGTCCAGCCACCTGGCTTGGGTTGCGTGGTCGGCTTTTCCCGGTTCATGTATTCGATAGTCCAGGTTTTTCGTTTGGCCTGGGACAGGAGACCGTCAAGGTAATCTCTCGAAAACCCCTGCGCCTTCACCATCTTGTCAATGAATCGCTCCGCCTCTGGATACCCCCGAAAATCACCCGTCAGGGAGCTCGCAGCATAAAAGCCCCCCGCATTACCCTCGGCCCTTGGCGCAGAAGATCTTGGGGGTTGTGCGGGAGGCGCTGGCGCTAAGGCCTCAGGACTCTCAAGCTCCGCACACCCCGAACAGGCAGAGAGAACCATCACCGAGAGAAGGATCAATAGGTAACGATGAACCATAACGCTTGATATGTCCTTAAGAGTCATTCTGACCATCAATAAAAGGGAGGGGTCGACCAAAGAGAAGTCCTTAACCCAGTGAAAATAAGGGGGATTCCTTTTGGAGAATCCGCGCGATCAATGCATCACCCGGAAGCCCAGGCCTAGCCCCTAAGACTTCACAACACGCCGCCCCGGCGGCAGAGGCAAACAGCAGAAGATCCGGCCATGAAAGGCCCCGAACGAGCCCTGCTGCAAAAGCGCCGTGAAATGCATCTCCGGCGCCGGTGGTATCTCGTGCCCTGATCGTAAAAGCAGAAAGTCGCCCTTTCATTCCCTCATGCTGCCAGAGAAGACCCCGCTCACCGAGCGTGATGACCACCGTTGGGGCGACCTCCCCGAGCGTCCTCAGCGCATCCTCAGGCTCCCCGCGCCCAACGATCGAGGTGGCAAATTTTTCAGAGCAAACCAGATAGTCGACCCGGCGCATCAAGGCTTCCGTTCCATGATGGAGAGAGCCTGCATCGAGCACCGTAACCGCAGCCCCATCCATCATGGCCATGGAAAGATCGGGTTCATGACCATCCATCAAGATCACCCGAGGGGCCCTTTTCTTCACGGCCCCCTGGGCAGAAGTCGATGGGCTACTGCCCTTAAAGGTGGTGACCGAACGGGTGCCATCGGGCTTGACCAAAATGACCGATACGGGGGTCGGCTGATCACCCCGGATGATCGCCGTGGTATCGACCTTCTCATTTAAAAGCTCCTCGACATGCAAGGCGCCATGGAGATCCTCCCCAAGGTAGCCCATGAAGCCCGCTCGATGACCAAGGCGGGCCACCGTGACCGCCGCATTGGCGGCAGGCCCTCCACCACAACCGATCATTCCTCCAGCAAACAGCTTCTCATCCGGACCCGGATGATGATCGACCGAGAAGACATGGTCATAGGAGGCATGCCCGACGCACAACACATCGAGGGTTCTGACCATCACTGACAAAACGCCTTACTCCTCAAGGCCGATAAAGTGCCAAACATCCTCCATCGCCGACGTTTCATAATTAACGTCCTTGACGGCCTGGCCTGGCGCTCCTGCCGCATAATTCTGTTCGAAGACCCGATGCGTATCGTCAGCCAGTTGGCTCATCCCAAGATTTCGATAGGCTTTTTCCATGATCTCAAGAGCGACTGGAACAGCTTGGGTACGCTGGTATTTCCTGACCACATCGCCAGCCCGTCGCGCCGCGGCAAGATAGGCTTCACGCCGCATGTAGAAATCGGCCACATGAATCTCGTGCATCGCAAGATTGTTCCTGAGGGCGGTAAGACGTTTTCTTGAATCCTCAGCATAGCGGCTGTTCGGGAAGCGGCGGACCAGCTCCTCAAAATCCTTATAGGAGTCAAGGGTCGGGCCCGCATCACGCTGTGAGGAGTCCGTTGGAATGAATCGATCAATAAAGCCGATGCCTCGGTTATAATTGACTAAGCCCTTTACGTAGTAGGCGTAATCAACGTGAGGGTGGGCGGGATTGAGTTTGATGAAGCGATCTGCAGCCGCGATGGCAGAATCAGGCTCGTCATTTTTATAGTAGGCGTAGGCCACATCGAGCTGCGCCTGTGTGGCGTACTTACCAAAGGGATAGCGAGCCTCCAGTTTCTCGTAGAGCTTGGCGGCTTTTTCAAAACGCTTTTCATTCAGCTCGTTACGCGCTTCCTTGTAGAACTGTTCTGCGGTCCAGTCCGCATGTTCGTCCTGCGTTTCCTCTGGCGTATCAGAACAACCCCCGAGCCAAAAGCTCAGGGCCATAAAAATCCATATCCAAGATATCAAAGGGCGGAGTATGCGCATGAGAAACCGATTATTCAGTGCGTGGGCCACATCGTTTCAGTATAACGTGATTGTTTTGAACGACTGAAATGAAATTGGAAACAATGCGGCAGACCGAAATTCCGAACGACCTTGCAGGAAAGCGTCTGGACCAGGCGCTGAGTGTCCTTTTTCCCGAGTATTCGAGAAATCGGCTACAGGAATGGATTCGCTCAGGTCACGCCCGCCTCAACGGCGAAATAGTCACCGCAAAGCATAAGGTCTTCGGCGGCGAAGAGGTCACACTGATCGCCGAACCGACCATCCTCACTCAGGTGGCCGCCGAGGCGATTCCCCTCGATATTGTCTTTGAAGATGAGACCGTTCTGATTCTCAACAAACCTCCGGGGCTGGTCGTCCACCCGGCTGCGGGCCACTGGGACGGGACCTTACAGAACGCGCTGCTGAGTTATTGCCCAGCGCTTGAAACCGTTCCAAGGTCGGGCATCGTGCATCGCATCGACAAAGATACCAGCGGCCTGCTCATGGTGGCAAAAACCCTGGAGGCCCACAAACACTTGGTCGACCAACTCCAGGACCGCTCAGTCCGAAGAGCCTATCTTGCCTTGGTCCATGGGGCCATGACTGGAGGTGGCACGGTGAATGAGCCGATCGGACGGCATGGCAACGACCGCAAACGCTTTGCGGTTCGCCCTGATGGGAAGCCAGCCGTGACCCATTACCGCATTGCCGAGCGCTTCAAGGTGCATACTCTGGTGGAGGTCCGACTCGAAACCGGCAGGACCCATCAAATCCGCGTTCACTTAGCCCACATTCACTATCCTCTGGTCGGAGATCCCGTCTATGGCGGACGCGCCAGAATACCAGCGGGCGCATCGCCCGAGACCCTCGCCACCCTGAAGGCCTTCAAACGACAGGCCCTTCATGCCCAAGCACTCGGAATTATCCATCCAGACTCCCGCGACTACATGGAATGGGAAGCACCCATTCCAGCGGACTTCAACAAGGTCCTTCTCGCGCTCCGCGAGGAAGAGGCCCCGCCATGAAATGGATCGCGCCTGAGTGGCCAGCTCCAGCAGGGGTTCGAGCGGCTAGCAGCTTGCGCCACGGGGGATGTAGCCAGGGGGCTTACCACGGCCTGAACCTCGGCCTTCATGTCGGTGATGAGGCCGATCGGGTCCTCAGGAACCGCGAGCAACTGGCCATCGCCCTCAAGCTCCCTCAAAGCCCTTTCTGGCTCTCACAAGTCCACGGCACTCTTGCGGTTGAAGCCGGCCATGGCCATCTGCCTGAGGCCGATGCCAGCTTCACCCATCAGGCGGGTGTCGTCTGTGGGGTCATGACCGCCGACTGTCTCCCTATTCTCCTCACGACGATGGATGGCCGCCAAGTGGCGGCTGTTCATGCCGGCTGGAAGGGGCTAGCCCATGGCATAGTCGCTGCAACGATCAAGGCCATGGGCACGAGGGATCTCATGGCCTGGCTCGGGCCAGCCATTGGCCCTTTAGCCTTTGAAGTCCGCGAGGACCTGCGCGAGATCTTTCTAAGCCTCGATCAAGCCTTCGATCAAGCCTTCACTCCGAAAGGACCCGAACACTTTTTAGCCCATATCACCCTGATCGCACGGATGATGCTGATCGATGCGGGCGTGAACCCTGATGCAATCTACGGCGGCCACTGGTGCACCCATGACCAGCCCGCCGACTTTTTTTCCTACCGCCGTGACGGGACAACCGGTCGAATGGCCACCCTCATCTGGCGTCACCTGGATGCCTAACACCCCATGAGCCTTCTGGCCCTGATCATCTGCTTCACCTTGATTGGCGGGATCCTGAGCGTCCTCAGCGTCTCACTGCTCTTGCTGATCCCGCAAAACCATCATCCGAAGATTCTTCCGCACGGCGTCAGTTTTGCACTCGGCGCCCTGCTGAGTGTTGCCCTCCTCGATCTCCTCCCTGATGCCCTGGCGATGGCCGGTCCTGATCAACATCAACAGATCCTGGGGACGGTCCTTCTTGGGATCCTCGGATTCTTCCTCTTGGAAAAGCTGCTCTTGTGGCGTCACTGCCATTCCGATCATTGCGAAACCCATCAGGAAGGCCACTTTCACCAACCCGCCGGCACGCTGATCGTGCTCGGTGATGCCATTCATAATTTTGTCGATGGGATACTGATCGCGGCGGCTTTTCTTACCGACATTCAATTGGGTGTCGTCACCAGTCTCGCGGTCGCTGCCCACGAGATTCCTCAAGAGGTCGGCGACTTTGCGATCCTTCTCCAAAGTGGTTACAGCCGCATGAAGGCCTTACTGTTCAACCTCCTGTCGAGTCTTGCCACCATGGTAGGCGGAGTCATCGCCTACTTCAGTCTCGGCGACATCCATGAGCAGCTGCCTTATATTCTGGCGCTAGCCGCTTCAAGCTTCATCTATATCGCCGTCGCCGATCTCATACCAAGCCTTCATCAGAAAACCACGGCGCGTGCTGGATTACAGCAAATCGCACTGATCCTCCTTGGGGTCTTTGTGATCAGCCTGACGCATTAGGGACACGATGCATTCGATGGCGCGCCTTCAACCCTCCCTCTTTTTGGAACTCCATGATGTCAGTACAAGACTCTGATCATCTGGGTATCGCCTTCAGCGCCGCTCGGCTTCGGCTCAACCACACCGTCACCGAACTTCTGGGCGTCTTAGGGACCTCCTTCGAGGAAACGATGACTCAGGCAGCTGATCACCTGCCGGAGGATCTGAGCCGCGAAACCCTGAGGCTCCTGGCGGACATCAGGGCGTATCAGGCGGCCCCCGACCATGCCTTCCTTGGCGATATCCTTTTTGATATGGGCATCCTCCATGAGAAGATTCGGGCACAAAGTCAGGCCCAGATGGAAATTGAAAGCGCCATCATCGATCTTGAAGGCGTGAGGGCTTCGCCGCTTAACACGCCAGAATCAGAGCGCATCAGCCGCTTCATAGCCTTAAGGGACGAGATCTTCAGGAAAGTGGCTGACATCACCCTCAAGGCGATATTGATCATTTTTGGTCTTATGATCATTGGGCTATTGATCGGCATCGTATAATGAGCACCCAAAGCCCAAGGTCGGTCCCCGATAAGGTCGAGATATTGACTTACACCCCTCGATGCCGATAAAATTCCGGGTTTACCGAATTTCTCTCCATTGGAGACATATATCATGTACGCGGTTATTCACACAGGTGGCAAGCAATACCGGGTTAAGCCGGGCGAACTCTTGAAGGTCGAGACCCTTCTAGCCGAGGCCGGTCAAGAGATCCACTTCGACAAGGTCTTGCTGGTTCAGACCGATGCAGGCCTCAAGATTGGCACCCCTTATCTTGAAGGCGGCAAGGTCACGGCGACCGTGACTGCCCAAGGACGTCACCCAAAAGTGAAGATCATGAAGTTCCGCCGCCGCAAGCACCACATGAAGCAGGCAGGTCATCGTCAGAACTTCACTGAAGTTAAAATTACCGGCATTACGGCCTAAACTTTTCAAGAGGCACACCCATGGCTCATAAGAAAGCGGGCGGCAGTTCAAGGAACGGTCGCGATTCCAACGCTCAACGTCTCGGCGTCAAGCGCTTTGGTGGCCAACTGGTCACCGCAGGCAGCATCATTGTTCGTCAGCGTGGCACTAAATTTCATCCCGGCGAAAACGTTGGTCTTGGCAAGGACTATACCCTGTTTGCACTCACCGATGGCCACGTTACCTTCAAGGTCAAAGGCCCTCTAGGTCGCAAGTACGTCAGCATCGCGCCGGCTCAGACCCACTGAGACCTTGCAACCAGCGCGCCTTGCGCACGCATCAAAAGCCTCGTCCGATGACGGGGCTTTTTTGTCAGAGCACTCATGAAATTCGTTGACGAAGCAGACATTCGAGTGGAAGCCGGCGACGGAGGCAGCGGCTGCGTTGGTTTTCGCCGAGAAAAATACATTCCTTTTGGTGGCCCCGATGGCGGCGATGGCGGCGATGGCGGCAGCGTTTTTTTAGTCGCATCCTCCAACCTCAATACCCTGGTCGACTTCCGTTACACTGGCGTTTATCGGGCAGAGCGGGGAGAAAATGGATCCGGGGGCAACTGCACCGGCCGCGCCGGCCAGGATATCTACGTGAGCGTTCCCACCGGAACCCAAATTTCAGATGCCGAGACCGACGAAAAACTCGGGGACTTGACCCTTGAAGGTCAAACTCTGATGGTCGCCCGCGGCGGCTGGCATGGCCTTGGCAATACCCGATTCAAGAGCAGCACGAACCGATCGCCGAGACAATCAACGCC
>QYQA01000077.1 GCA_007280285.1 Methylococcus sp.
CTTAGCGTTCGAAAGGTCTCCTCTAATCGGCTGATGATGGATGTTTTAGCGCCGGCTTCTGTCATCCAAAAGGCTTTGGGGGTTGAGCTCCACCGCTATCAATACCAGGGTCGGGTGTTTCATGGGATCCCTAAAGGTCCAAGGCTTCCCAAAGGGCTCGCTCGAAAGATTTTAGCCATTACAGGCCTTGATGATGCCGTCAAGCGTCAACCGAGGAGGATCAAGCCCTCGATCGTTGATCATGTCTTAATGGCATCGGCTCAGGGGAGTGGTCCATTGGGAGGGCTCAGCCCTTCTGACATCGCATCGGCTTACAACTTGAAATCAATACCCGCCACCGGCAGCGGACAAGTGCTTGCGCTTTTTGAAATGGATGGATTCAACCAGAGCGACATCAGCTTTTATCAGAACTACTTCAATCTGCCGGCAATCCCTGTTGAGACCATCCTCTTGCCTGGATTTAGCGGTAAACCCGGCTCGGCTGCGGATGAAGTGACTCTCGATCTTGAGCTTCAAATGGCAACGGCCCCTGGAATCAGCCGGGTCTTAGTCTATGAGGGCCCTAATACCAACGCGGGAGCATTGGCGCTTTACAGCCGAATCGCCAACGATAATCGCGCCAAATCAGTCAGCACCTCCTGGGGTAGTGCAGAAGGCGATAACACCTCGAGTTTTCTACAGTCAGAAAACCAGATCTTCATACAGATGGCCGCCCAAGGCCAAACCCTGTTCGCTGCATCTGGCGATGCCGGCGCTTATGACACGAAGGTCAACAATAAACCCGTTTTAAGTGTCGATGACCCCGCCTCGCAGCCCTATGTCACCGGCGTCGGTGGGACCCAATTAGCTTTAGGTTCCGGCCAAACCTATGGAAGCGAGATCGTCTGGGGCCAGGTGGCTGATCAATCTGGAGGCGGTGGTGGCATCAGTCAGGTCTGGCCACTCCCCACTTGGCAGCAGACGCTGACGACGAAGGCCTCAAATACGATGCGAAATGTTCCTGATATCGCCCTTGAGTCAGACCCTCAAACGGGCTATTCCATCTATTATGGAGGTAGCTGGACCGTGCTGGGTGGAACCAGCTGTGCCGCCCCGATCTGGTCAGGATTCATGGCGCGGGTGAACCAACAGCGAGCGACCAATAGCCTTCCCCCCATGGGGTACTTTAATCCGACCCTATATAAGGTTGCACAGACCCCTCGTTACACGAGCGACTTTCACGATATTACTCAGGGCAATAATCTCTACTACGCGGCGGGACCCGGTTATGACAACGCGACAGGGTGGGGAACATTTAATGGGGCTGGGCTCTTTCAGGATTTAACCACCCCGATCAAGAGCGCTGAGACCATCACCAAGGATCCAACCACCACCTTGAACTGGGGGCAGAGCATCACCCTCAACCCTTCAGATTCCTCAGGACTACGCATTCAAATCACCACCGATACCCCCGCCATTTGCACGCTCAATGGTGCGGTCTTGACCGGTGTGGCCCCAGGCAGCTGTATCCTTACTTTAAGTCAGACGGGTAATTCGGTTTTTCTTCCAGCGCCGGATGTCATCATGACCATCAACGTGGTGGAGCCGGTCTACCCTGATCCTTTGGTTCGTCTTAGAACAGCCACGAAAGGGGGCCTTGGCACTATCCGAAGTGATCCCGTTGGGATCGATTGTGGCGCCTACTGCGAGAATTATTTTACCCGGGGAACGCCGATGATCTTGACCGCAACCCCTGGAACAGGCGTGACTTTTAGTTACTGGCGTGGCGGTTGTGCGGGACGAAATCCGGTGTGTAAGGTCCGTTTGAGAAACGCCAAATCAGTAACCGCAATCTTTCGATAGGAGTTAAGGAGAACGAGATGCGTCATGAAACCCCCGCTGATGAACCTGTGCCTTTGGATGATGATGAAATCGAGGCCCTCCTTGAGATGATCTATTCGCCGTCGTTGGCGGATGACAGTCTGACCCTTGAAGGGATGGACGGGTTTTTGTGTGCACTGGCGGTGAATCCCGTCGCCATTGAACCTGACGTTTGGCTTCCCCATATGTTGGGTTCGACGGCTCCTGACTTTGAGAGTGAGGAGGCCGCAGACTTATTTTATGAATTGATACAGCGCCATTGGCAGTCGATTGTTCATGCGGTTCGAAAGGATCCTGAAGAAGACCCTCTGGCCTCTTTCGCTCCTCTGATGGAGGGCGATCCTGATATGGTTGCTGACGATGATCTTGAATCTGATCTCGGTGACAACTGGGCCGACGGCTTTCTTTCAGCGATGGTTCTCTCTGGGAACGAATGGATCGAAGCCATGCAGGATGAAGATTTCATGGACCTCTTGAGTCCCATCATGATGCTCGACAAGGAAAGTGAGAATCCTGAGCCTGATGACATCATCGACCATGGTCGACGCCGAGAGCTGATTGGTATGTTGCCCTTGCTGGCCCATGTCCTTTGGGATTACTGGCATGGTGAGCTACCGGCAGCGGACGAGGAGGCAACCCTTAGCGCCCTGAGGCCACATGATGCCCCTTGCGCCTGTGGCAGTGGTAAGGCCTACAAAAAATGCTGTCTTAACTAGACGATCTTATTGAATTTTCTCAATAGAGTGGGAGGCAGCAATCCTCCCATTGCCACAAGAGGTAAACCGGGTTATCGCCAGATCCTGGTAGGGTCTGAGCTAAACCCCAAAGACTCGTTGCAGCCCCCATGGCGTGGTTTTCCATGGTTTCAGCCCGCGGATAGAGCATACTCATCCGGTAATGTGATTTCTTGAGGAAAGGATCTGGAACGCCGCCGCAGAGCGCTTGATCGCCCACCGTGTTGAGCGCCAGGCCCCTTCGATGTAAGAGGGCTCTACTTCTCATCGCGAGCAGGCTGGTAAGGCGGGGATCTACGCCTGTTGTGGCCTTGACCATCCCGGTGTAGGGATAAAGGTATCCCCAACTGCCGCCACACCAGATCATGCTATCGATCGGCATCCCCATATTTGCCGCTGCCGCATCAGCGCTGCACGCCTCGATCGCTTGAGGTTGGGCAAAAAGGATAGCTTCAGGATGCATGATGGCGGCCAATAATTCGTGGTTCCAGCTAGGATCGAGTTCCGAAAGGTAGGGGGGTGTGGCGTGATTCCCCGCGCTGCAGGGGGTTTCTCCAAAGACATCCAACAGCGGGGCCAGAGGAAAGGGAAAATCGTGGACATGAAAGAAAGCGAGATCGCCATTCTCGTGATCACCGTGGCCGACACTTCCAAGGCTATCAGCCGTCAGGAGGCGACGGCCCATGGTCGGGGAGCAGCCCGGGGTGGTGACCACCTCAATGAGACGGGTTGGATGCCAGGAGCCCACAGTCACCCCCCACTCAAAACCAGCGCAGCTGCAGAAGGATTGGGTCGCTACCCCTTCAGGAATCGGGGCTGCTGAGGAACTGATGCCCGCGATGCGAATGGGGAAGAGGCAGTTGAAACAAAAGGTATCAACCATGTTTGCCGAAAGGATACCGGCATCGGGACAAACCCCTTCTAAAGCCCGTCCTGTTGAAGGATGTAAAAACAGTATGACGATCACGATCAAGGCCGTCCCATGGTGTCCACCGACAGGGATCATTTAGGGTCTCTTAAAGGCGAGATCTCCCGAAGATTCAGATGCGCACCTTCTTGAGTAATTTCAACGGGAACGTGCGTTAATCCGAGCCGCTCTTTCAGAAGGGGGGTCATTAGGGTTATGCGATGCTGGAGTTTTCTTTCAAGTTCTTTGATCCCTGGAAGACCTTGTTGCCGATCTACTTGCGTCGCGATGAGAGTGATCACTCTGTCAGGGTGTGCGGTAAGAACCCTTAAGGTGGCCTCCATTTGGGACTTCGCTAAGGGATTGAAGACCCATAGATGGATCGGTGGCAGGGGGAGGGCAAGGGGGTTAATGAGGGCCCCCGTCTTGGCAAGCAAAGTCCCGTCTGGTGTCTTCAGATCATAGGGAACCTTCATCGACAGCGTGATACTTCTTGAGGCAGCTTGAGTGGCTTCTGGGAGGTCGATCAGGGTCAGGCTGTTGATCGCATCGTTTCCGTAGTCCTTTATCGCCTTGTCATAGTCAAAGGCTTTCATCCGCTCTTTGATCTGCTCTATCAGGTTTTCTTCAGACACGGTGATGATCGGGCGAAGGGTTCCAAGATCATGAAAAAGGGCCTTATCATGGTCTTCGATCATGAGGACGGGTACTTTCACGATGTGATGCTGGCTAAAACGGGCAGGATCGAGGGTGATTGAATGCGGCTTTTCTTTTTTAAGGTGCTCTATGAGATGCCGGCAACGCTGACTGAACGCTCTCAGCGTGTCGCCCTTTAAGAGTCCTCGAAAGACAATGAGGACTTCAGCCTGCTGAGGGTCTGTGAGGTCGGCTCGTCGAATGGCTTCCTCGATCCCCGCGAGCCCCATGGCCATAGAGACATAAAGCACCTTGCGGATTGAATCACTCGATGGGATGATCGAAGAATCATCAAGATTGAGCGGCGCCATGCGATGCGCTCTTTGGCTTCCATCCTCCCTTTGTTGACTGAACCTTGGTGAAAGGCTGCTTTCTTCTGAGTCACCCCCAAAAGCCGGACATCCAAGCCCTAAAAGAAGGATCGAGAGAATCGCGCGAGACCTCATCGCTTTAATACGGGAAGGCATGAGCGATTCCTACCAGATGAGCCTCATCAACCACGCCCCAGTACCTCGAGTCAAAGGAGAGCGGATGACGTCCAACAACAACCCATTCGCCGATTTTAAGCCGTCTAGGTCTGGTCCAATCGTCGCTTTTGAGCTGACTCATCACTCCCTTTAGAAGACCTTCAGCGGCGGTGATGTGATTCACTTTCAGTTGTTGGTTTTCAAGCACCACAAGATCCCCTGGTAACCCTGCAACCTGTTTGACCATCAGGGTATTGACGTTAAAAAAGGGCAGCATGCGATGATCACTTCTGAAGGCGATTCGATCGCCTCTTTGAGGCTGGTGCGCCCAATGATCAATCCAATAGGCACGGCTATCATCCGGGAGACAACGAATGTCCTGGGCATCGATTCCTAGCGTAAACCGCTGAAGGAGATAGACGCCAGGCAGGCTCAAGATGAGAACCCAGCCCATAGCCATGAACCAAGAGCCGCTTCCTAGGGGTTTTTTTCTGGTCAAAGCGTTACCTTATTCAATCGGGACTTTTGCCGAAAGATCAGCGGGGGCCGCTAGAATGGCTGAGGCATCTAGAACAAGATAACCAGAGTCCTTGAGGTTAAGGAGTGTCCCTTCAAAGGCCTCCACACGACGTCTGCGCTGATCACTGTCTTCTTCCGCCGGCAAAGTCCTCAAAAAATGGCTTCGATCGATGATAACGATCGGTGTGAACATGCGCTGGTGTTCCATCAATGCGCTGTTTTCGTAAAGAGCGAGACTTCCAAGAATGCAGCCACTCACGGCGACCAGGCCTAGGCGATGAGGGGTCAAATATTTAGCCATGGCGCGCAGCAAGATCCCTTTGGGCGATCAAATGACGGACCGCTTCGATGATGTCAAAACCCTTCTGTTTGAGCGCTCTAATCTCGGCAACATCTTGGGGCCTTGTGGAATAGAGCAAGCGTCTGAAAGGGTCCACAATCAATCGACCAATCCCAGCTCCTCGGTCACTGATAATGAAAAGTTCAGAATACCTTCCAGGAATGGTCTTAAGAGACTTTAGATGTCGAACTCCGACGTCATCGATTGGGAGCCTTTTGTCTTTGCTGAGGGCATCAATGGCCTCAGCCTTTTGCCCCAGAAGGATGAGATGCGCTGAATTTTCTGCAATCGCGCGACCTGTTGATGACCCATAAAGGTCATTCACCGACTGTGTGATGGTGACCGCAGAGCCGCCGTATTTACGAAAACGCCGGTAGCCATGCTCGATAAAGCTGGCGGCATCGGATTGGGTGAGGAGATCCCAGGATTCATCGATGATCACGATCTTCGATTGACTGCGATCGCCAAGATACATGGCTTGCTGGATCTGATAGATCAGCTGCAATAAGACCACCTGCTGAAGATGACGGCGCCCTTTCAGTTCCTCAAGCTCCAGAACAGTGAAATGTCCATCAAACAAAACCGAATTTGGGCCCTCAAAATATCGCCCATATTCGCCGTCCGGGGTGAAGGGAAAAAGCTGGCTCCCAAGGTCTTTCAGTCTCCGATCCGCTTCCATCAGTAACCGCCTTGCGATGCTCAAAACACTCATGGCGGATCCCTCAGCATCAAAGCATTCTTTTAGCAGTCTTTTAAGAGAAGCGGTTTGAAAGTCAGTGAGCCGGTCGGTTGGCGCGGCCATCGCGATAACCAGCCCTGCAATAGCATCCGCTTCCTCCTGCCAATCCCTTATAAGGCTAAAAGGATTGAGGCTGAGACGTTTTACAGAATCAAAGGCGATGAAGGTCCCGCCGAGGGTCTCTGCGAGATTTTGGTAGGAACGACCCACATCGATCACCCAGACCCTAGCGCCTTCATAAAGATGACTGACGATGAGTTCGTTGGTTAGGAAGGACTTCCCTGAACCCGACTGAGCGGCAATAGAGGCGTTGTAATTGGTTCCTGAATCGAACAGCGAAAAACCCATCCATTGGCCTTGACGCGAGACCAGCTTCAGAGTGTTACTTCCGGTCCCTTGCCAGTCCGCAAAGAGCGGTAACAGGGGGACCACATGGCGGGTGCTGAAGGTTCGATAGCGCCTGCTGTCCTTAATGAAGGCTCGATCGGCGCCTAAGGGGAGACTGTTAAGGAAGATGGGGAGACAGAAAAAACGATCCTCAAGGAGTTGAAAGCCTAATTCACGGTAATAGACTCGGGCATTGCTGATCGCCTCTTGATCTTCACCTTCATCACAAAAAAGAATCATGCTGAAGGCAGCACGGATCGGCCGATCACCCTCATGAAAGGCGTCAAAGAGGATATCGAAACTTTGTTTTCTCCTTTTAAGCCGCGGGATGAAGCGGACCATCGGGCCATCGGCCTGCGTGGTGACCCACTGGCGAACGGATTCTAATTGCGAGCGCGTGGCCTCGGCGTCTGGATAATGGAGCGTGACGGTGATCAGGGCGTTCTGACGAATGCCCCGACTACCAGTGAGAAGATCACCCAGATAGTGTTGCGCGGCACCAAAGGCAAGATGATCGGGGTATCGTTTAACCGACAAGGTTTTGACTCTTTTATCCCGCAGGAAGATCCCTTCGGCATCCACCCGAAGTTCTTGATTGAAATCTAGGATCTGATGTCGAAGGAGTTGTTGAGGGTCTGCTGGCTCATGGCCACTATCCACCCAATGGCTGGTCTTATCCCAGTTTAAAAGGACGGCCATGGACCTTAGATAACCCTCCGCGGTTAATATCTCCGGCTGAATGCCAATCGTCTTCAAGGCCTGATGCGCACTTTTTTGAAGACGCCTTGATATGAATTCCTCTTGTTCGGTCGGAAAGGACGCTTTCAAAGGGAGCTTGAGCGTGATCAAGACTTCAGCGCGACTTAATCGAAGTCCCGTGATGTCATCTAAAGGACGCCGAATTCCCTCCAATAAGAAGCGTCTCGACGCGTCATGCAAGGCTTTTAAAACCGGTGTTTCCCTCTCTTTTAGGGGCTTTTTTTGATTGTGAAGGCAAGCCCCAAGATCCGGTGACGTAAAAAGACTGATCTGAAGGAGCGTGTCGGTGGGCCAATCTCCATTGAGAAATACATTAAGGCGGTCGGCCAGCGACTGATCGCCGCCGGCCAGTGGCAGACATCGAAAGCCAAATCCGAGACTCCGGTCTTCCATTAAAAAAAGAGCGGATTCAGGGTCATAGGCGAGGACATCGAAAAGATCGCTGGCCTTTGGATTTTGGTAAAAGGATGCCTTCATCAAGGCGCACCGAGGGTTTGATCTGGTCTGGGCTTAATAGGGTCTTCCCTCCGGCGGTGTGATTCTTCGGGGGCTTCTACTTTCAAGGTTGCGGTGACAATGTTGTTGATGACTGTGGGGGCGGTATAAACCCCAAGGCCGCAGGCGATACCCAAGACAAGACCCATCATGCTGCCGCGCATAACGCCGGACACGAGACCGACCATCAAGAAGGTCACGGCGAGGATACGTCCTAGCATCCCCTGGAGCCATCCCGTCAACAGGGTATAAATGCTTCCAAATTCACTGGATCCACCGGTCCCTGCTGCAGCGCCTTGTGTCAGTAACAGCATGAAAAGAAACAGGCTGATCCAGGGTGTATAGGGTTGATATCGCGTCATGAGAGGCTCCGAAAGGTTGAGGTGGTTAGGCGTCGCGTGATCATTCGTTTCTTTTTCCTATGGTTAAGAATCTTCTTCATAACCTTCAGAGGGGCTTTTGAGGCTCGGTGGCGAAAGGCTCCTTGGTGATGGGCGTGGTTCCCCTGATGGCCGTTGGCTCACCTCGAGTGGGGTTAACCGAATCGTTTGCTGTTGATGTCCGGATCCATAGGTCCAACGCCTGGGTTCAAGATCAGTAAAGACAAAGCGGGTAGACTCAAGATCACCCTCTTCATCCTCATAGGGGGCCAGCCAGATTCTGAGGATCGAGGGATTGGCGCGTCCTGCCTTGATGGCTTCATTCAAACCCTCTTCTGTCTTCATGGGAGACTTTGTCGAGGGGACGGCAGCCTCGTGATCGTTTCCCGCTGAAGGCCCCTCCGTCGCGCGATAGGCTTCGATGGCCGATTGGCACACTGGGAGATGGGGAAAGCCCTTGCAACCGTAGCTGCCGGCGCAGCCCGCTTGTAACATCAGACTGGCGAAGAGAGACAGAGAGTAGACTTTCGTCATGGTGACCTCGGGTGGCGTTGGTTGACCTTGATAGCCTAGTGTGTCGTCGGGCCTTTAGTTGCTCTGAAGATGATGATTTTCTAAGGCTTTACCCGCAACGAGTTTCAATGGAGTTCCTCGCTGAACAATAAATTCAATGTGACGGGTGACATCGATCTCAATCACCGGGAACAAGGTTTCAGCGAGATCCATGTAGTAATTGGCCATGCGATCCATGGCGCCACTAGCGCCTCGCATGGCTCCTCCTTGAAGGGCAGCCTCACTGAAAGATGTTTGATAAGGCACCTGTGATGAAAGCTGTTGGCTGCCGCCATTCATCACGACAGGAATCTGAACCCGACCGAAGGCTTCAGCGATCCCGTGGGTAAACCCCGCGATGAGGGACTCGGCCATCAGTTGGCCCTGCTTACTGATGACTTCACCTCGAAGCCCGAGTTTGCCGTCTTCGCCGACAGCGTAAGCATCGAGTGGGACTTCAAGGACGCCGCCATCTTGACGGACACAGGAGAACGTTTCTGCGCGCAGATACGCTCTTTCTGCGCTGAGATCGCCATAACCTGCCGCAAGGAGAAAACATTCCCGAACATCAGCCTGAAACCGATTGGGCAGAATGGCTTGGTGTTTAATTCGAACCAAGACCGGAAACGGTTCTTTTCGAGCCCCTTTGCCCGTGGGCGCATCCAGTCCGTTGAGGAGTTGTCCTGAGAGAAGACTTCCTGCCGGAATGAAAAGATCCGACGCCTCGCTAGCGCCTTTGCCGATTGATGCATCATTTCGAAGGACTTTGATATCGCTAAGCGGTTTGGTGCCCGCCTCGGTTTGCCCTATCAAGGACCGATTCGGAAATTGATGACCCGAGGCCGATGTCTCTCGTCTTTTTTGTGGAGGCATAGGCAGGGAGAGCTCTTGGA
>QYQA01000092.1 GCA_007280285.1 Methylococcus sp.
ATCTCTGGGCCCATCTGGCGCCTTGAGGCGCCAGATGGGTCATCAGATCAGACGTCAGTGGTGATGGCCGCCGGCTCCGTGGACATGACCATGGTCCAATTCTTCTTGGGTCGCCTCCCGAATATTGATCACTTCTACATCGAAATGGAGGGTGAACCCGGCCATCGGATGATTGCCGTCGAGAATGACCTCGTCGCCATCGAGGTCGATCACCGTCACCAGCTGGATCCCGTCGGGTGACTGCGCCTGGAACTGCATGCCTGGTTCAATGTTATCGACACCCTCGAACGCGCTGCGCGGAACCGATTGGACCATCTCATTATCGCGCACCCCATACCCGTCTTCGGGGGCGACTTCGATGTTGAAGGTGTCGCCGATCGAGCGGCCAGTGAGGGCATTCTCAAGACCCGGAATAATATTGCCGGAACCATGGAGGTAGGCGAGGGGGTCTTGGTCCTTGGAGCTGTCTAGAAGGTCACCCTCATCATTCGTTAGGGTTTAGTGAATCGTGACAACTTTGTCGTTTGCAATCTGCATAGGGTTCTCAGTTGGCGTTAAAAAAATGGCATGATATCTGTTTTGAGCAGGACCGGCACTTTTGCCAGAGCTGCCCCCGTCAGTTAATATTGTGGGCGGTATTCGTCCTTCCACCCTTCATTTTTAGACACCATTCTGTCCATTCTTAATTTCATCAAGGGACTTCTGCGGCCACAAGAGGCGGCGGAGGCGTCTGGGGCGCCGGCTGGTTCGGGGTTTCCTCGGATTTATGCCCGCTCGGAACACAATATCTCGCGGTCACTGGTCAGTGAGAATGCGTTAAAGGTTCTTTATCGCCTGAAGAAGGAGGGCTATGAAGCCTATCTGGTCGGCGGTTGTGTCCGCGATCTCCTTTTAGGGCGGGAACCCAAGGATTTTGATGTGGTCACCGATGCGCATCCTGAAGACATTCGTCAGGTGTTCAGAAACTGTCGCTTGATTGGTCGCCGTTTTCGATTGGCCCATATCCATTTTGGTCAGGAAATTATCGAAGTCGCCACGTTTAGGGCGTTTCAGGCGGAAGGCTCGCAACCCGAGCGGGTTCTCGAAAATGGTCGCATCCTCCGTGATAACGTCTACGGGACCATTGAGGAGGATGCGTTCCGCCGCGATTTTTCGGTCAACGCGCTTTACTACAACATCCATGATTTTTCCGTGGTGGATTTCGTGGGGGGCATGGCAGATCATCGTGCATCCATGATGCGATTGATCGGCGACCCTGAGAAACGCTATCGTGAGGACCCGGTCCGAATGCTGAGAGCCGTCCGCTTCGCCGTTCGTCTTGGATTCAAAATCCATCAGGACTCGGCAGCGCCTATCCCGCGGCTGGCTAACCTCCTTCGCGAAATACCCCCCGCTCGCCTCTTTGATGAAATCATGAAGTTGATGTTGGCGGGTTATGCGGTGCAGAATTTTGAGCAACTGCGCCATTTCGGCCTGTTTGGCGCCCTTTTCCCCGACACTGAGCGCAGTCTCAGCCAGGAACCTCAGGGGTTTCCGCTCACCTTTCTCGCCAAGGCCCTGGAAAGAACGGATGAACGCATTGCGAACGACCAGTCGGTGGCCCCTTACTTTCTGTTTGCAGCCCTTCTCTGGGAGCCGGTGAGGGCGCGCGCTGGAAGGTTGATTGAAGGCGGGGAGAGCGCCCTTCTGGCCTATCAAGATGCGGGCAATGAGGTGATCAACCGTCAGCTGCGTCTGATTGCCCTCCCGAAGAGTATCGGTTTGCCCGTGCGCGAGTTATGGGCGCTGCAGCCTCGTTTTGACATGACCCAGGGGGGGCGTCCATTCCGCCTCCTCGGCCATCCGCGCTTTCGGGCGGCCTATGACTTTTTGATTCTCCGTGCGGAGACGGGCGAGGCGGACCCCGAGCTAGCCGACTGGTGGACCCGTTTCCAAAGTGCCGCGGAAGCGGAACAAAAGACGATGGTGCGGTCGGGCAACCGGGCGCCCTCGTCCCGCAATCGGACCCGCAAACGAAGGTCGCGCAGTAAAACCACCCGGACCCCCCCTGTGGCATGATCTGGTGGCCATGAGAGCGTACATAGGTCTCGGTGGTAATCTTAAGCAGCCGCAGCAACACGTTCTGGATGCCCAGCGCGAGATTGCATCGCTTGCTGGGGTTAAGGCGCTGGCGTTCTCTCGCCTTTACCGGAGTGCCCCGATGGGGCCTAAGGATCAGCCGGACTACATCAATGCCGTCATGGCAATTGAGACCCCATTGACGCCGCTTGAATTGCTGGATCGTCTCCAGGCCATCGAGACCGCGCATGGCCGGGTCCGGCAGGGGGAACGGTGGGGGCCAAGGACGCTTGATCTCGATCTCCTCGTCTATGGCGATAAAGAAATCCAGAGCGAGCGTCTAACGGTTCCCCATCCCGGGATCGCGCTGCGGCGTTTTGTGCTGATGCCTCTTCATGACGTTGAACCCCATCTCAAGATTCCCGGTCTGGGATCCCTCGAAAGCTTGCTTGCGGCATGTCCCTTGGATGGTTTGGCCGTGATCTTGGACGTGGAAGGCGGATAAGGCTATGACGGTTCCTGAACTTTTTGAGATGAAACAACGGGGCCAGCCTGTCGTGGCGTTGACGGCCTATGACGCCACTATGGCCAGGTTAATGGAGGAGGCGGGGGTTGACGTCCTCTTGGTGGGAGATTCTCTCGGTATGGTGATTCAGGGCCATGACACCACCTTGCCGGTGACTCTTGATCAGATGGTCTACCACAGTGCCTGTGTGGGTCGAGGCCGCTCGAAGGCGCTGCACGTGGTTGACCTCCCTTTTATGTCGACCACCACCGAGGCATTGGCGCTGCGTCATGCCGCAAGGCTGATTCAGGAGGGCGGGGCCCAGATGGTCAAACTCGAAGGCGGGCGTGAAGTGGCTCCGATCGTTGCCGCCTTGACGGCCCATCATGTTCCCGTGTGTGGTCATATCGGATTGTTGCCGCAGGCCGTCCACCAGCTGGGGGGCTATCAGGTCCAAGGCAGGGATCTGATTGCTGCCGAAAGTTTGTTGGCGGATGCCCTGAGTCTCGAGGCGGCGGGAGCCTCCTTGCTGGTTCTTGAGTGCATTCCGGCCAGCCTCGCAAAAGACATTACCCAGCAGGTGACCATTCCAACGATGGGTATTGGTGCTGGAGCCGCGTGTGACGGCCAGGTCCTAGTGACCTATGATCTCTTGGGTATGAGTCCCCGCAACCCGAAGTTCTGTCGCAATTTCATGGTCGGCGCAAATAGTATTGGCGACGCCTTTCATCGCTACGTCAAGGCCGTTCGTGATCGCTCGTTCCCGGCCGCTGAGCATAGCTTTTAGTCGGTCGACCCATGGAGACCTTTAGGACCCTTAACGCGCTTAAAAAGGCGTTGGTTCAGATTCGTCGTCGCGGCGAGACGATTGCTTTGGTCCCGACGATGGGCTATTTGCACGAGGGTCATTTGCAGCTGGTCCGAACGGCTCGTCAATCGGCCGACCGGGTCATCGTGAGTCTTTACGTTAATCCCTTCCAGTTTGCTCCAAGCGAGGACTTTTCCTCCTACCCCAGAACGCCAGAGGCGGATGCCGAGGCGCTCCGGAGGGAGAACGTGGATGGGTTATTCTTGCCGGCGACGGAGGAGCTCTATCCGCGGCCGCCTGAGGCGATGACCTTTGTCGAGGTGCCAGGGCTCTCTGACACCCTCTGTGGGGCCTTCCGCGCTGGACATTTTCGAGGGGTTGCGACGGTGGTTCTCAAGCTGTTTCATCTGATTCAGCCGGATACGGCCGTTTTTGGAGAAAAGGACCTCCAGCAGCTCGTCCTGATTCGGCGTCTGGTGGAGGATCTCCATTTGCCGATTCAAATCGTCGGCGTGCCGACGGTCCGTGAGGCGGATGGATTAGCCAAAAGCTCCAGAAATTCTTACCTCTCGGCGATCGAGCGACCCCTCGCCGGGGCGCTTTTTGCAGCACTGAACGAGGCCGCTTCGGCCTTGGGTCGCGGGCCTTCAGCGTGGGGTGAGATCGCTTTAAAAGGGCAGCAGGTCCTTGAAGCCAAAGGCTTCGAGGTCGATTACTTCGCGATTCGTCGTCTCGATGACCTCGAGATTCCAGGGCCTTTGGAGCGTCGTCTGGTGATCCTTGTGGCGGCCCGTCTCGGCCGGACCCGCCTCATCGATAATCTCAGCGTTGACGAAGCTTTAGGCTAAAGAGGACGATCAGGGTTGACCGCTTGAAAGGGAGGTTAGATCAGCAAAGGATTCGCCAAGGGCGGCCTTGATGATGTCGTCCCAGACGAACTGATGGGATTCATGCCGAACAAATTCCGCAAACTCGGTGGCAACCGCCGACAGCCGTTTACCGGCCCGATGCACGATGAACCATTGCCTTAAGATGGGAAAGCATTCGGCATCGATAACGGTTAGACGGCCGCTCTCGAGCTCTCTTTCGAGCGTGTGAATTGAAACAATCCCAAGTCCAAGACCCTCCTCGACACCTTGCTTGATCGCGGTATTGGTGTTCATTTCCATGCTGACGCTGAGGTGAACGCCCCGTTCGGCGAGGAAGCGTTCCACCGAGTTGCGAGTCCCTGAGCCGATCTCGCGCATGATGAAGGTTTCGCTGGCCAATTCCTTGAGGGGAATCTTTGGTTTTCCGGCCAGAGGATGATTAGGCGGAGCGATAATGACCAGTGGGTTGATGAGAAAAGACTCCGCTTCAAGATCCTGATGATCCGGTGGCTGCCCCATCAGCAGGAGGTCTGCTTCATTGTCTTCAAGACTCTGAAGAAGCCCTTTTCGGTTAGTGACTTTGAAGCTGACCCGAACTTTGGGATGTCGACGGCAAAATTCTGCGAGGAGACGAATGGCGAAGTAGTGGACGGTGTTAGCGACCGAGACATTGAGGCGGCCGGTTTCGGTGCCTTTCATTTCCTCAATCAGCTGTTCAGCCTCATTGAGCTGCTGGGCGATATTTCGGCTCAGCTGGTAAAGGGCCTCACCGGCGCGGGTTAAATAAATCTTTTTGCCAAGCCGTTCAAAAAGAGGGAGGCCCACGGCCTCTTCGAACTGCTTGATTTGCATCGACACGGCAGGTTGCGTCAAAAAGAGCTCCTCAGCCGCACGGGTAAAGCTGAGCCGCCGTGCCACGCGTTCGAAGACTTCGAGTTGACGCAGGGTGATGTTCATAGGCGGGTCATCAGGATCATAAAGAAAAGCATTATAGCTTTTCCTTATGGGTTGAAGCCGGTAGAGTGAGCAGCCCTTTAGCATCGGCATCGTCGCGGTTGGCCGTGGCGACGACTTAAATCCCATCCAAGGCCTGAGGGTCGTGACAAATGGGGTGCTGCTGTTAGATAATTATCCGTTCTGTATTTATCAACAATCTTTTTAGGAGAACATCATGTCGTCGCGCCGAGAACTAGCGAACGCCATCCGCGCTCTGAGCATGGACGCCGTGCAGAAAGCGAATTCCGGACACCCGGGAGCGCCCATGGGTATGGCCGACATTGCCGAGGTTTTGTGGAATGACTACATGCGCCACAACCCCGTCAATCCTAAGTGGCCAGATCGCGACCGCTTTGTCCTGTCGAATGGACATGGCTCGATGCTGATCTACTCATTGCTTCACCTGACTGGTTATGACTTGTCGATCGACGAGCTCAAGCGTTTCCGCCAGCTGCACTCAAAGACTCCGGGTCATCCCGAGTATGGTTATGCGCCTGGTGTTGAGACCACGACCGGCCCTCTCGGGCAGGGCATCACCAACGCCGTGGGTATGGCCGTTGCTGAGCGCACACTGGCGGGTCAGTTCAACCGTG
Source organism: Methylococcus sp. (assembly GCA_007280285.1). GTDB lineage: Bacteria > Pseudomonadota > Gammaproteobacteria > Methylococcales > Methylococcaceae > UBA6136. The sequence continues at coordinate 5,830 of QYQA01000092.1, forward strand.
AAGGCCATGAGATCGTTGATCACCACACCTATGTGTTCCTGGGGGATGGCTGTCTGATGGAAGGGATTTCACATGAAGCCTGTTCCCTCGCAGGTTCTATGAAGTTAGGCAAGCTGATTGCCTTCTACGATGACAATAACATCTCTATCGATGGTGAGGTTCGCGGCCATGGAGACACGCCAGGCTGGTTCCTTGACAACACCCCGAAGCGTTTTGAGGCCTATGGTTGGCACGTTATTCCGAAGGTGGATGGCCATGATCCTGCCGCGGTGAAGAAGGCTATCGAAGAAGCCCGGGCCGTGACGGACCGGCCGTCGATCCTTTGCTGTCAGACCATTATCGGCTTCGGATCGCCCAATAAACAGGGTAAGGAAGAGTGCCATGGCGCAGCGCTTGGCGCTGATGAAATTGGGTTGACCCGGGAAAATCTTGGTTGGAAGTACGCGCCCTTTGAGATTCCTCAGGATATCTATGAAGGTTGGGATGCCAAGGAAACGGGTGCTAAGGTCGAAAACGACTGGAATAACCGTTTCGAAAACTACCGCAGTGAATTCCCTGAGTTGGCCGCTGAATTTGAGCGTCGGATCGTGGGTGAACTGCCCCGTGACTGGGCGCAGAAATCTCAGGCATTCGTCCATCAGGTCAATGAGAAGGGTGAAACGATTGCAAGCCGCAAGGCCTCTCAAAATACCCTTAATGGCTTTGGCCCCCTCTTGCCTGAACTGATGGGCGGCTCAGCGGACCTCGCGGGCTCCAATCTGACTCTGTGGTCAGGTTGCAAAGATGTCAGTGCGAAAGGTTATGACGGCAACTACATCCATTACGGTGTTCGTGAATTCGGTATGTCGGCCATCATGAATGGGATCACCGTCCACGGTGGCTTTAAGCCCTACGGTGCGACCTTCCTGATGTTCTCAGAATATGCGCGTAACGCACTCAGAATGGCGGCCTTGATGAAGATCCCGACGATCTTCGTCTACACCCATGACTCTATCGGTCTTGGTGAAGATGGCCCGACCCACCAACCGGTGGAACAGACCGCTACCCTTCGGATGATTCCGAACATGCACGTATGGCGTCCTTCAGATGCTGTTGAATCAGCGGTCGCTTGGAAGGTCGCGATTGAGCGCCCGGATGGTCCTAGCACGCTGATCTTCTCCCGGCAGAATCTGATGCATGTGAGCCGCACGGCCGATCAAATCGCCGCGATTGAGAAAGGTGGTTATGTTCTTCGTGACTGCGAGGGCACGCCGGATGCCATCCTCATTGCGACAGGCTCTGAAGTGGAGCTGGTCATTAAGGCACAGGAAGCGTTAAGTCAGAGCGGGAAGAACGTTCGCGTCGTGTCGATGCCTTCCACCAATGCCTTCGAGGCGCAGCCCCAGTCCTATCGCGACAGCGTGCTGCCACCGACGGTCAGCCGCCGGGTAGCGGTTGAAGCGGGTGTGACGGATGCTTGGTACAAGTATGTGGGTTTTGGCGGCAAGGTCATCGGCCTTGACCGTTTCGGTGAGTCTGCACCGGCGGGTGAACTCTTCAAGGAGTTTGGCTTTACGGTTGAAAATGTGGTCAAGACGGTCGAAGGACTGTTCTGATCATCTGAAGGATTCCTTCGGGCTCCTCTGGGGCCCGAAGTGTTACTGAAATATGCGTAAGAGAGGATAAACAATGGCGCTAATTTCCCTGAGGCAATTGCTGGATCACGCTGCTGAAAACAACTACGGCGTACCTTCCTTTAATGTCAACAATTTGGAGCAGATTCAGGCCATCCTTGAGGCTGCGAAGGAAACGGATAGCCCGGTGATCGTGCAGATCTCGGCAGGTGCCCGCAAATATGCGGGTGAGCCGTTCCTGCGCCATCTCATGTATGCGGCGCTGGAAATGTATCCCGAGATTCCCATCTGCGTGCATCAAGATCATGGTGCCTCGCCGGCCGTTTGTTTCCGATCTATTCAGAGTGGATTCAGTTCGGTGATGATGGATGGCTCTTTGCTGGAAGATGCAAAGACGCCCGCTTCCTACGAATACAATGTCGAGGTCACCCGCCGAGTTGCCGAACTGGCTCATGCCTGTGGCGTTTCGGTTGAAGGTGAGCTGGGGTGTCTGGGTTCCCTTGAAGGTGGCAGCAGCATGGATCACTCACAGCTGCTCACCGATCCAGAGGAAGCGGCAGACTTCGTCAAGAAAACCAAGGTGGATGCGCTGGCCATTGCCATCGGCACCTCACATGGTGCTTACAAGTTCACCCGCCCACCCACGGGCGACATTCTGGCGATCGATCGCGTCAAGGCTATTCATGCACGCATTCCCAGCACCCATTTGGTGATGCATGGCTCTTCATCGGTGCCCCAGGACTGGCTGAAGATCATCAACGATTACGGTGGGGATATGGGTGAAACCTACGGTGTTCCGGTTGAGGAGATCGTGGAAGGCATCAAGCACGGTGTGCGTAAGGTGAATATCGACACCGACCTTCGGATGGCCTCTACCGGCGCCATGAGGAAGTTTCTTGCCGAAAACAAGAAGGAGTTTGACCCACGTAAAGTCCTGGCTGTAGCGACCAAGAGCATGAAGCAGATCTGTAAGGATCGTTACGAAGCGTTTGGCACGGCGGGCAACGCGGCAAAGATCAGGCCGATGAGCCTCGCTCAGATGACGGATCTTTATGCGGCGGGCACGCTTGATCCTGTGATCAAATAAGTTCACCTCCTGAGTGATGAAAAAGGCGGGGCAAGAGATTGCCCCGCCTTTTTTATGGTGTGCTGTGATCACTGGCGCCCTTATGGGGGGATAAAAAAACCGGCCATCAGGCCGGTCTTTAAGCGCAGGGGCAAATCAGAAAGCTTATTCGAGATTTGCGTGACGAGCGCGCATTTCCTCTTCCGCTATTCCCTTTTCATGAATGATATGGGAGACAGTGGCTTCCAGAAAGACGAGGGTCGATAGTTCGAAAACGGTGCCCATCGGCATGCCGACCACCTGACCGTAAAGGTCGGGCTGACCGATAGGAATAACCTTATCGGACATGTCTCCCAGGGTCGACGTCGTCCTGGAAGAAATCAGCACCAGCTTGCCGCCTAATTCCTTAGCGCGTTTTGCAAAGGCAATCATGGTTTCCGTTTCACCCGATCCTGAAATGACGATCAGAAGATCACCTTTGCTCAGGCTCGGCGTCACGATTTCACCGACGACAAACACGTTATAACCACCATGCATCAGGCGCATTGCAAAGAATCTTGCAACCAAGGCTGAGCGACCAGCGCCCGCAATAAAAATGCGGGACGCCTGGTCAACCATGGCAGTCAACTGCTGATCATAGGTCTGGTCGGTGGCATCTAGGATGCTACCGATTTTGTCTATGATGAGTCGACGATGAGCCATCTTATGCGGCCTCGATCAGTTCGCGGATTTCACGAGCAGAGTCTGCGGGTGATGGTGCGCCGTAGATGGCAGCGCCGACGACGACAATACCTGCACCGGAGCGCGCAACCTGCTGTGCGGTGGCCTGCTTGATGCCGCCTGCAACAGAGATGCGAACGGGCAAACCAAGGCGTGCTACCAACTGGAGGTCAGCGAATGGGGACTGGCCAGCAGCCTGTGCGTCAAGACCGGTGTGTACACCAATAATCTGGGCGCCGAGCTTCGCTGATTCACGAGCGATACCCGCCTTGTCTGGAACATTGATCAAGTCAACCTGAACTTCAGCATTGTACTTGTTGGCTGCCTTGATGAAGCCCGCAATGGTGGGCAATCCTGAAACGCCCAGAACAGTACAGATGTCAGCACCCGCTTCATAGAAAGGAGATGCTTCGTATTCGCCGGCATCCATGGTCTTAAGGTCAACCAGAAGGAGCTTATTCGGGAACTTCTTCTTGAGTTCGCGAACCAGGCCCAGACCGTTGGCTTTGATGTTGGGGGTGCCGATTTCAAGGATATCGACATAAGGACCCGCCAGAGTAGCGAGCTTGAAGGTGGTGGCGTTGTCTAGGGAGTCCAGAGCCAACTGAATTAAAGGTCTTGCCATGTTATCTCTCCGATTGATTGTTTATGGTTAATTGATAGCTCGCGTGCGATGCATTCTAGAAACGCACTATTCCCGAATTTAAGGCAGAAGCCTGAATGCTGTCAACACACGTTTTTGGGTTTGATCATAAATACCTGTTCGGCTCGATCATCCCAGCTAAGGGGAGACTCCCTAAAGAGCGCCCCCGGTGGCGTCAAAATACCAGTCTTAAAGGCTGGTTTTTTTCGGTGTGGAGGCTCCTTAAGCCGCCAGCCCCTGATTCTTCAGGTACTTGGCCACGCCGGTTTCAGCCGCGGCTTGAGGATGGGCTGCACCCGACATGGCACTGACATACTTGTCAACCCCGGTGGTGCCCTTGGCCGCCTGGGGGGCAGCCGCCGCGCCTGATTTGGCTTCGGTCGCTGGCAGTGAGCTGATGTACTTGGCCACGCCTGTCTTCGCCTGAGGCGCGCTCTGAGGCATGGCGCTCACGTACCGCTGCACGCCGGTCTCAAGCTTTGCAGGGGCTTGTGAGAGGTTATTGACATAGTTCTCGACGCCCGATGCGCCGTGGTTGCTCACCGCAGGAGCTGGGGCAAAACCACCGCTGGCTTCAGTCCCGGCTGTTGTCCCCTTATTGCGGGTTAGAAGGAAAGCACCTGCCGCAAGGGCCACACCAATCAGAATGTAGGTGAGGTTTAAGGGTTCTTCCTGCTTTGGTGCAGCGCTTGCCTCAAACGAGGCGCTTGCGCTGTTGGATGACGAGTCATTTGAGGCGCTGTTGCTGGGGGCAGCGGTTGTCGAGCTACTGGCTGAGCTCGCCTTAGCGTGCTTGGCAATCAGGTCGGCATCCTGCTTGATGATTTCTGGCTGGAAGTCGGCAGCGGGGTATTGGGCTTCCGCGCTAACCAGTGGACTGGCGATCATCAGTGCTACGAGGACAGTTTTTGTTAGATTTTGGACTTTCACGTCTTTCCTCTCTCAGATGTTTGAAGTAATTGTGGCCCCACGAGGGCAGGCAGCGGGTTTTACCCTCGCGCTAGTATAAGGTGGCCTTCCACCAAATGGAATTGGAATTCGCGAGACACGACTGACATCGTGGCCACAAGGCTTAGCAGAGCAGAGGCGCGAGATCGTTCATATGATGAAAAACCTCGGTCGATCCGAGGCGTAACGCTGATCCATCCCCCCTGGGGGCGTAGCCAAATGGTGTCATGCCCGCCCGAAGCGCGGCCTCAATGCCCAGCGGACTGTCTTCAATGACCGCGCAATGGGCGGGATCAATCCCCAGCTGGTTCGCCGCAAAGAGGAACAGGCCAGGTTCTGGTTTCCAGCTATTACATTCGTAGGCGCTGAAAATTCGATCTTCAAAGTAGTGAAGGAGACCCGTCACACCGAGGCTGACCTGCATCTTTTCATGAGGGCCATTTGAGGCGACGCTCAGGGGGACTTTGAGGGTTTTCAACAGATCATGAACCCCCTCCATCGCCTCGAGTCGGTCCTTGAAGGCCGTCGCCATCTGGGCTCTGAGCTGGGTGAGGTAATCGGTGGGGACAGGATGGCCCAGGCGCGCTTCGATGATCGCGAGGGTGTCGGTCATTTTTCGTCCCGCAAAGGCTGCAACGGCTTCTTCAAGGTCGAGATGAAGGCCGAAATCCCTGAGGCTTTCAATGATGACCTGGTTGCCGACCCGTTCGCTGTCCACGAGGGTCCCGTCACAGTCGAAAATGATGGCTTTAAAACGCATGGGACAAAGAGGAGATCACTTAAAGGGTCAGGGCTTAAAGAGCCTCAAGCTTGGCCACATTCACCATCAGCCACTTCACGCCGCTGTCGGAGAAATTGACTTGGACTCGCGCTTGGGAGCCTTCTCCTTCGGCTTGGAGAATGACGCCCTCACCAAACTTGCCATGACAGACGCGTTGACCCATTCTAAGTCCTGCTTCCCCCGAATGTTGGCCCAAGGACTCCTGTCGCTGGAAGCGTTGTGGCGAGGGTGGTGTTCTTGCCCGAATTTCCTGAAGATGCTCGGAGGGGATTTCTCGAATGAAGCGCGAAGGCCTTGGGTAGGTTTCCTTGCCATAGAGGCGCCGCGACTCTGCATAACTGAGCACCAATCGTTGTTTGGCTCGCGTGATGCCGACGTAACAGAGGCGTCGTTCTTCCTCCAGCCGGGCAAGGTCCTCCATTGACTGGAGGCTCGGAAAAAGGCCTTCCTCCAGGCCGACGAGAAAAACCAGATCAAATTCAAGACCCTTGGCCGCATGGAGGGTCATAAGCTGAACGCAATCTGTCGCGGGCTCCGACTGGTTTTCGCCTGATTCGAGGGCCGCATGGGAAAGAAACTGGTCCATGAGGGGCATGTCAGGATCCAGTGTCGGTTCTATTTCGAACTGGCGTGCTGCGGTGATCAGTTCTTCTAGATTTTCGACCCGTTGCTCGGCCTGTTCTCCTTTTTCCTTTCTGTAGTGAGCAAGGAGGCCGGTCTGTTGGATCACCTCGTGGGTTCGTGCCGCAAGCGCTAAGTGCTCGGTGCTGTCGAGAAGCGCCGCCATCGTTGCCCTGAAGTGGATGAGCGGGTTTTTCGCTCTGGCGCTGAGTTCCTTTGATTCGATGAGCGACAGCATGGCCTCCCAAAGGGTGGTTTCCTCCTTTCGAGCAAAAAGCCTCAAGGTGTCGATCATTTTGGCGCCAATCCCCCGGGGGGGCGTATTGATGATGCGCTCGAATGCTGCGTCATCTTTGGGATTGATCAGGAGCCTTAGATAGGCGAGGGCATCTTTGATTTCCTGACGCTCGAAGAATCTGAGGCCGCCGTAGACCCGATAAGGGATGTTCATGGCCATGAGCTTCTCTTCGAACTGCCGCGACTGTGCATTCGATCGATAGAGGATGGCAGCATCACTGCGGGCGTTACCCTCAGACGCCCAACTCTGCACCCGGTTGGCTACAAAATAGGCTTCATCGACTTCATTGAAGGCGGCATAAAGAGAAAGGGGTTCACCGCTGCCGTCCTCCGTCCATAGATGCTTGCCAAGCCGGTCTTGGTTATGAGTGATCAACGCATTTGCAGCCGCCAGGATATGACCGGTTGAGCGATAATTCTGCTCGAGTCTTACCAATTTGTTGTGCGGATAGTCGGTTTGAAAATGCTGGAGATTCTCCACCAAGGCCCCGCGCCAGCTGTAAATCGATTGATCATCATCCCCCACGGCAAAAAGGTTATCTCGGGGCTGGGTGAGGAGCCGCAGCCAGGCGTACTGGATCTTATTGGTGTCCTGAAACTCATCGACCAAGACATGCTCAAACTTTCGCTGATAGAAGTCGAGTAAGGCGGGGTCGTCTCTTAGGAGTTCAAGCGCTCTTAAAAGCAGTTCTGCAAAATCGACCAGACCGGAGCGGTCACACAGTTCTTCGTAGCTCCGATAGACCCGTTGCATCTGTCGCTCAAAAGGATCCGAGGCTTCGGCTAAATGACGGGCCCTGCGGCCTTCGTCTTTGAGTCCGTTGATGTACCAGAGAAGTTGCTTCGGTGGCCACCGCGACTCGTCGATTTCAAGGCTTTTCAGTAGTCGCTTAATGACGCGCAATTGGTCGCCCGAATCAATGATTTGAAATCCAGGGGGCAACTTGGCCTCGAGCGCGTGACGCCGCAATAGGCGATGTGCGAGTCCGTGAAAGGTGCCAATCCAAAGTTCGCGGGTCGAAAGGTTCAGGAGGCGCTCGATTCGAAACCGCATTTCCTGTGCGGCCTTGTTGGTGAAGGTCACCGCCAGAATCCGCTGAGGGGGCACATTGATCGCGCTGATCAGCCAGGCGATCCGGTGGACCAGGACGCGGGTCTTACCGCTCCCGGCCCCAGCAAGCACCAGAACCGTCGGCGTATCAGAGCAGACTGCCTCGCGCTGAGGTTCATTGAGGGGGGCGATGAGGGCAGTGATATCCATGGCCTTATTCTAACTGAAGGCCTCTATCCCGTAGTTTTGATATCATGAGAGGTGAGTGATGGTCTGTCCGTCTCACTTCAGACGCGGTGGCGGTCACGTTGCCCCTGTTCAATAAAGCGCTTCGATCAGACGATCGAATCAGTCCACCCAATCTACAGTGAGGAGCTGGGTCCCATGAGCTTTGACTTCAATCGTGCCTTAAAGCGCGAATTCAACGTAGGCAGCAAAGAACAGAAGACGCGTTACGGCGTTGGCTTGGTCCTGCTGTTGGTGTCCACATTTCTTGCCAATATCCCCATGCTGTTGATTGGCATCATGTTAGTGGCGACAGCCAAAATGCAGTGGTGCCCGGTGTATTCTGGGCTCAATAAAAGCTCGGTCGAGGCGGGTGACTCGCCGCCGGTCCCTGCCGCGCATCACTGATCGTTTTGCCTTCTACGGGCCTCCCCCTTGAGGCCCGTCACGTCTCATACCCTTGGGCTTCGTCGTCTTCTGAGCTCCGGCGGGCCTTGATGGCTCCCGGTTGACCTGATGTGGCCCGTTTTTGGACGGTGCCGCCCCCGTTTCTTTTAGTTTTCTGACCTTTCCCGCCTCCTGTCGCCCCTTTTTTCGGGGTCTTCCTCTTGGCCCCTTTTTTCCAACGAAGTGGTTTCAGCGTCGTTCTGATCCTTTTTGATGGCTTCGTTGCCTCGCGGCCTAATATTCACAACCAATTGATTTATATCAAATAAATACCCTTACCTTCCCGTAGTTTCGAGTCCTTGCGAATTGGCACTTGACTTGTTGTCGCGGGCTTCATATATTCGCGTCAAAAGTGGGGAAAAGTGGTGAAACTTGGCGTGAAATGGTGTTGGGGGGAGTAAGTGTTTCGTGGTGTCAGTGCGATCAACCTCGATGAAAAGGGTCGATTGGCGGTTCCTACCCGCTATCGGGCCGAGCTGGGTGATTGCTGTGATAACCAGATTGTGGTGACGGTTGGTCTTGATAAATGCCTTTTGCTCTACCCATTGCCCGAGTTTGAGGAGATCGAACGAAAGCTGGTCAAGTTGCCGGCCCTTAACAAGAAAGCCAAACGACTTCAGCGCCTCTTAATCGGTCACGCGACGGAGTGTGAGATGGATGGTCAGGGTCGTTTTCTGATTCCAGAACCGTTGAGGCGATTTGCAGGGCTTGATCGGCGGGCGGCCCTGATTGGTCAAGGCAACAAATTTGAGATTTGGGATGAGGACAGCTGGGGCCTGGCACGAGATGCCTGGATCGACGAGGAACAGGCTGATGAGGAAGCGTTGCCGCCTGAGCTGGGCACCTTATCCCTCTGATGATCGCAGCCCCAAGCCCTCACCGTTCGGTCTTGTTGGAAGAAGCGGTGACGGGACTGGGTCTTCAAGGGAACGATCGAGTGATCGATGCTACTTTCGGTCGGGGTGGCCACAGTCGGGAAATATTGCGACACATGGGATCTGAAGGGTGCTTGTTGGCGCTCGACAAGGACCCTGAGGCCATTGCCTCACCCGAAGCGGATACCCTAAGAGGAGATGAGCGATTTCAGCTGCGCCATGCAAGCTTTGGGGGGATTGAGGCGTTGGCGGAGGCAATGGACTGGACTGGTCGAGTGGATGCGGTCTTGATGGATTTGGGGGTGTCATCCCCACAGCTGGATCAGGCTGAGCGGGGATTTAGCTTCATGCGTGAGGGGCCCCTTGATATGCGCATGAATACGACAGAAGGGCCAACCGCGGCCGATTGGTTGCTGACCATCGGACAGCGGGAGCTTGCTGATGTGTTGTGGACGTATGGCGAGGAACGATGTTCAAGACGGATTGCCGAGGCGATTGTCCGTGAACGCAACAGGACCCCGATCGTCACGACGAAAGACCTGGTTCGGTTGATTGAGGGGGTCGTCAAAGGCGGGGACCCGCACAAACATCCGGCAACGAGGACGTTTCAGGCGATACGAATCGCCCTCAACGAGGAGTTGAGTGAGTTGGAGCGAGGGCTTGGTGCGGCCCTTGAGGTGTTGAGGCCTGGGGGGCGCTTAGTCGTCATTGCCTTTCACTCCCTCGAGGATCGCATCGTCAAGCGATTCTTTCGGGATGAGGAGCGGGGTTGGCGAGCGGGCGACCCGATGCCGCTGTTGGGGCGGACGCATCAGGGGCGGCTTCATCGGATGGGTAAAGCGATCAAGCCCAGTCCTGAAGAAGTCAGGGCAAATATCAGATCGCGGAGCGCGGTCATGCGGATAGCGGAAAAGATTTAACGATGCGGATGTTCTTGTTGTTAGTGGCCATTGCTGTTGCTTCAGCGCTCGGTGTCGTTCATATGAAATACCGGACCCGATTGCTGTTCTCTGAAATTCAGCGGCTGCAGCAGATCAACGAAGCGTACGACGAGACGCTCGCGCAACTTCAGTTCGAACAGAACCGATGGGCGGAGCGGGAGCGAATAGAGCGGCAGGCCCGTGACCACTTGGGCATGGATCTTCCGGATCCTACGAACATGATTTCTATCAAACCTTGAGCTTAAAAAACCGTCATGCTGATGATCAAACCCAAACCGGCGAGTCAGGATTACAGCATCCGCTGGCAACTGCTGTTGGGCGTCATTTTGACCGCGCTGTCCGTGCTCATCGGTCGAGCGGTTTACCTTCAGGTGTTAGATAAACAGTTTTTGAAGCATCAGGGCGATCTTCGACATGTCGGGATCATGCCGGTGCCGGCGCATCGGGGACGGATCACCGACCGAAATGGCGAATTATTGGCGGTCAGTACACCCGTTAAAACCATCTGGGTGAATCCGAAAGAGTTCCTAAGGGGCGCCGTCTCCACCGAAAAAATGGCGGCGCTTGGGGGTCATCTGGGGCTGAAGGTCGAGGAAGTCATGCAGCGCGTCGGCGATGATGAGGCCCGCGCGTTTGCCTACCTGAAGCGCAAGATGAATCCGGAGCAGGCCGATCAGATTCTGGCGTTGGGTCTTCCGGGGATCTACGCCGAGCGGGAATACAAGCGGTATTACCCTACCGGCGAGGTGTCCGCTCATCTGATTGGCTTAACCAATATTGATGGGAAGGGGCAGGAAGGACTTGAGCTGGTCATGGAGCCTTCGCTGCATGGGGTTGACGGCGCGCGTCGTGCGGTTCGGGATGGTAAGCGGCGCGTCATCGAAAAGATGGAGGACGTGCGGCTGCCGGAACCGGGTCAGGATGTTGCGCTGAGTATTGATGCAAGACTCCAATACGTTGCGCACCGCGAATTGAGGAATGCGGTGGCGCATCATCGAGCGCGTTCCGGGACGCTGGTCCTGCTGGATGCCAAAACCGGTGAAGTATTGGCCATGTCCAATCAGCCGGCATTCAACCCCAACAGCCGCGGAAAAGTATTGCCGGATGTGTCCCGTAACAGGGCCATCACCGATCTCTTTGAGCCAGGCTCGACCATGAAGCCGTTTGCCGTGGCGTGTGCCTTGGAGTTGGGTTTGACCCACCCTCGGCAGATGATTAACACCAACGGCGGCATCATGCATGTTGGGAGCAACATCGTGAAAGATGTTCATAGTTATGGAGCGATGGATGTCACGAAGGTCATCCAGAAGTCGAGTAACGTCGGCACCAGTAAGATTGCACTGAGTATCCCACCGAAGAGGTTGTGGTCCTTCTACCACAATCTAGGATTCGGTCAAACGCTGGAGACGTCTTACCCGGGTGAAGCGCGAGGGCATTTGTCGGACTACCATGGGTGGAGTCTATTTGAGCAGGCGACGATGTCTTTTGGCTATGGCGTATCGGTCTCTGCGTTGCAGTTGGCACGGGCTTATAGCGCCCTGGGCAATGATGGGCTCATGCCGATGGTCAGTCTGACCAAGCTCGATCAGGACGCTGAAGCCCATAGGATCATGTCGCCTAAAACAGCGAATGCCATGATGGCGATGCTGGAAACCGTGGTCTCGAAAGAGGGGACAGCGATTCAGGCAGCGGTCCCAGGATACCGGGTCGCCGGCAAGACAGGCACCGTCAAGAAGTTGGGTGCCCGAGGATATACCACCTCGAGCTACAATGCGCTGTTTGCAGGCGTCGCTCCAGCAAGTAATCCGCGTTTGGTCATGGTCGTGATGATCGATGAGCCTCGGGCGGGCGATTATTATGGTGGGGTGGTTGCCGCCCCGGTCTTTTCAAAAGTCATGCAAGAAGCGCTGAGGATTCTGAATATTGCTCCGGACCAACAAGCACCCTCGATGTTGGTGGCGCATGAGGAAGGTTCGAGGTGACGCCGGATCCTGATCAACGTGCCCCTGTGGTCTTACAGGATCTATTGATTGGGATGATCGAATCGAGTGACCCACTGACGGTCACGATCACGGGGCTTCATCACGACAGTCGTTTAATCAAACCGGGCGATGTATTTATTGCGCTCAATGGGCTTCATACCCATGGGTTGCAGTTTGCCGCCGATGCACTCCAATTAGGCGCTAGCGCCATTCTTTATGATCCCCAAGGTGCTGGACCTCTTGAGGGCCAGGTCGCCTTCAGTGTGCCCTTTATTCCTATCCCTAAACTGGACGAACGATTGGGGCTGATCGCGGATCGATTCTTCGGGCACCCATCGCGAGCGATGAGAGTGATTGGGATTACCGGGACGAATGGCAAAACCTCCTGCAGTCATTTCATCGCGCAGGCGCTCGGCATGGCTGATCGTGCTGCGGTGATCGGGACGTTGGGGTGGGGTGTTCCTGGGGCGCTCGAATCGACGCGGCACACGACGCCTGATGCCATCGAAGTGCATCGAATTCTTGATCAGCTCCGTCATGAAGGAACGCATGTTGTGGCGATGGAGGCCTCTTCCCATGGTCTTGTCCAGGGGCGGCTCGGGGGGGTGTGTTTCCAAGGGGCTTTATTCACCAATTGGTCCCGGGATCATCTTGACTATCACCAAACGATGGCGGCTTACCTTGAAGCGAAGCTTAGGCTCCTTGATGCGGAAGGACTTGGGTTTGTGGTCTTCAATGCAGAAGAGGCGTTCGCAAAGGACATTATGCAGCGAGCCCCTGCTCAAGCCCAGCGGATTGGTTTCTGCTCGGAGTTCTATGAGGCGGGGCTCGAGGGTCCCCTGCTGCGATTCGGTGGAATCGAGCAAGGTCCAGATGGGCTTCGATTCAAGCTCCAATTTGGCGCGGAAGCGGGGTGGCTGAGCCCTCAGCTCTATGGCGATTTCAATGTGGAGAACGTCGCTGCAACCGTCGCGGTGTTGCTCGCACTGGGCCTTCCATTCGACGTCGCGCTGAGCCGCGCCAGTCTTCTTAAGGCGGTACCTGGCCGCATGGAAAATCTTAAGGGGCGAGGCCGTCATGTGGTGATTGACTACGCGCACACCCCGGATGCTTTGGGCTCGGTCCTTTCCAGCATGAAGCGTCATTGTAAAGGGCGCTTATGGGTGGTGTTTGGTTGTGGTGGTGATCGTGACCAGGGTAAGCGCCCCCAAATGGGGCGGGTTGCGGAGCAGTGGGCCGATGCCATTGTGCTGACCGACGATAATCCAAGGAGTGAGGAGGGTGGCGATATAATCAGAGACATTGCGGCTGGAATGCACGCTGCCCCCCTCAAGGTGATCCGTGATCGGCGCCAGGCGATCTATGCAGCACTTGATCTTGCGCGGGACGGTGATCTCGTTCTGGTGGCCGGGAAAGGGGATGAAGGGACGCAGGATATCGGTGGGATGAAGACGCCCTTTAGTGATCGTATGGTCATTCTTGACTGGATGGCCCAAGAGGCCCCGCCTGGCGTCTCGCCATCGATGAATAACAATAAGTGCCGGTCCCAAGGGGCTGGTTTTTAGTGGAATAAGGGAGGGGGTATGCTGCTCGCGTTAGCGGATTGGTTGTCAAATTATTACGATGGCTTCAGGGTCTTTAAGTATCTGACCTTTCGGGGGATTCTGGGTATTCTGACCGCACTGGCGATTGCCTTGATGGTCGGGCCGGCGATGATTCGCCAGTTGAGCAAGTACAAGATTGGCCAAAGCGTCCGTGATGACGGTCCTCAAAGCCATTTTTCAAAGGCGGGTACGCCCACAATGGGCGGGGCGCTCATCCTTGTGGCCGTCGTGTTGAGTACCCTGCTTTGGGCCGACCTTGAAAATCGCTACATTTGGACCACCCTACTGGTTACCTTGGGGTTTGGTGCGATCGGGTTTGTTGATGATTACAAAAAACTGGTCTTGAAGAATAGTAAGGGGCTCGCAGCGAGGCATAAATATCTGGCGCAATCTGTTGTTGGCGTGGCCGCCGCCACTTTTCTTTACTGCTCCGCGACCGTGCCGGCCGAAACCACCTTCATTCTTCCCTTTTTTAAGCAGTTTGCCTGGAACATGGGATGGGCTTACCCGGTACTGACGTATTTCGTCATCGTTGGGACCAGTAATGCTGTCAATCTGACAGATGGCTTGGATGGTCTTGCGATCATGCCGACGGTCTTGGTGGCCGGAGCGCTGGCCATTTTTGCCTATCTTTCTGGTAATTCGGTTTTTGCGGATTATCTCGGTATTCCTTTTGTTCCTCTGTCCGGTGAGCTGGTGATCTTCTGCGGCGCCCTGGTCGGATCTGGATTAGGTTTCCTTTGGTTCAATGCCTATCCGGCCATGGTCTTTATGGGGGATGTGGGCGCCCTCGCCTTAGGGGCTGCGCTTGGGATCGTGGCTGTTCTGGTTCGGCAGGAAGTCGTACTGGTGATCATGGGCGGCGTTTTTGTCATAGAGACCCTCTCTGTCATGATTCAGGTGCTCTCCTTCAAATTGACCGGGCGGCGCATTTTTAGAATGGCACCAATTCACCACCATTTTGAACTGAAGGGTTGGCCGGAGCCTCGAGTGATTGTCAGGTTCTGGATCATTTCCGTCATCTTAGTCCTCTTTGGGCTGGCAACACTCAAGCTCAGATAAGTCCATGTCGCTCTCTGCCGCCAACCAAGGACATCCATCCCCTCGCCTCGAGGCTGACTTTGGCGTCACCGTGCATTCAGCGCTGTTGATCGTGGGTCTTGGCAAGACGGGGTTGTCCATCGCTCGCTTTCTGGCCCAGCATGGCCTGCGCTTTGCAATCACGGATACCCGTGAAAATCCCCCAGGGCTTGAGGCGTTTCGCGATGAATTTCCCGATGCGGCCGTGTTCCTCGGCGGATTTAATCAGCCGGCTTTCGAGGCGTCATCGCATCTGATTATGAGTCCCGGTGTTGCGCTCGATCATCCCTTTATTCAGGCGGCCCAGCGCAGAGGGGTGCATCTGATGGGGGATCTCGATCTTTTTGCCGCCGTCTGCGAAGCGCCGATTCTGGCGGTGACGGGCGCCAATGGCAAAAGCACCGTCACCACCCTGCTGGGCCTGATGGGAGAAGCGGATGGCAAAAAGGTTCGAATGGGCGGCAACTTGGGCACCCCGATGCTGGAGCTTCTGAGTCGCGAAACCGAACTTTACGTCCTCGAGTTATCGAGCTTTCAGCTCGACACATCCCACCGGCTTGAGCCTTTGGCGGCGACCGTCCTCAATATCAGTCCAGACCACATGGATCGTTACCAAGACCTTGGTGCCTATGCAAAATCGAAGCAACGGATCTTTAAAGGTCAGGGCGCAATGGTATTGAATCGTGATGATCCAGTGGTGGCCGCGATGCTGGAGCCCTCTCGGGAAACCTTCTGGTTCAGCGTGGAGGATGAGGCCGCCGATTTTTGTCTTAGAGAAGTGAGCGGCGAGACCTGGCTGTGCCATCGGGAGCATCCGGTGATGTGCCGGAGGGATCTAAAGCTCCACGGTGGTCACAATGTAGCCAACGCCCTCGCAGCGCTTGCAATGGGCTACGCTGCGGGTTTTTCAGAAGCGGCCATGGTGCGAACGCTGAGCAGTTTCAAGGGTCTCCCGCATCGAACCGAGTGGGTCGAGCAGTCGGGTGGGGTGGACTGGATCAATGACTCTAAGGCGACCAATATTGGCGCTTGCGTGGCCGCCCTTCAAGGGACTGATCAGCCGGTCATCCTCATTGCCGGGGGGGATGGCAAAGGGGCGGACTTCAGAGAATTGCGACCCGTCGTGGCTCGTAAAGTCCGCGCTTTAGTCCTCATGGGACGAGATGCCTCGAAGCTCCAGGCGGCGCTCTCGGATCTCGTTGAAACCCGCATGGTCGACACCATGAAAGAGGCGGTCAGTGCTGCTCGGTCGCTCGCCCTCCCTGGTGATGTCGTTCTCCTAGCGCCAGCGTGCGCCAGTCTTGATCAATACAAGGATTATCAGGAGCGAGGTCGCTTGTTCGCCGAGGAAGTCCGAAAGGGGGCCCCATGAACGCGCCTCTCGCCCCCCAAAACAAGGGTCTGGTCCTCCAATGGCGCGGCCATCGTTTTTACCTGGATACGATCCTTTTAATGACCTCGCTGGCCTTGCTCTTATTCGGTTATGTCATGGTGACCTCGGCATCCCTGCACCTTGGGGATAAATTAGCTGGTGACAGTTATTATTTTCCAAGACATCAGCTGATCCATATTGCTTTAGGTCTCATGGCGGGTGTGATGGCAGGCTCCGTCAAGCTTGAAACCTGGCGCGACATCTCGCTTCAGCTTTTTTTCGCCGGTCTGATTTTGTTGATCCTTGTCCTCATTCCAGGGATTGGCAAGGTGGTCAATGGGAGTTCTCGCTGGATTAACCTTCTGGGCCTTCGGATTCAAGTCTCAGAAGTCTTTAAGCTGATTGCTGTGGTTTATATGGCGAGCTTCATCGACCGGCATATCAGCGTGGTCCGGAGCTCCTACCTTGGGATGCTGCGTCCCTTTCTCCTATTAGGTGTGGCGGCTTTCCTCTTGCTCAAAGAGCCTGATTTTGGCGCGATGGCCGTCATTCTGTCGGTCGCCTTAGGTATGCTCTTTCTTGCCGGGGCGAGCCTCTGGCAATTTGGCGCGTTGATTGCGGTCTTTGTGGGGGCCGGAATAGCGCTGATTATGACGGCGCAATATCGGCTTCGCCGGGTGCTGAGTTTTATCGATCCTTGGGACGATCCACTGAACAGTGATTTTCAGCTGACCCAGGCGCTCATTGCCTTTGGGCGGGGCGAGTGGAATGGCGTCGGTCTTGGATCAAGCATCCAAAAAATGTTTTACCTCCCTGAGGCGCATACGGACTTTCTGTTCTCGGTGATTGGCGAAGAGTTGGGGCTGGTGGGAACCACCTCGGTGATTCTGCTGTTTATGGTTCTGGTTTGGCGAGCCTTTGTGATTGGTCAGTTGGCGGAAACCTCCGGTACCCGTTTCTCGGCTTTTCTGGCCTATGGAATCGGCGTCTGGTTTGGATTGCAGGCCTTTATCAATATGGGCGTCAATATGGGGATGTTGCCGACCAAGGGCCTTACGTTGCCGCTGATGAGTTATGGGGGAGGCAGCATCATGGTGATGTGTGCCGCCTTGGCCCTCCTGTTCCGAGTCCGCAGTGATGCCATTGCGGCGGTCAGCGCCAAACCGAGAGTGAGGTCGACGTGGTCAAACGTATAATGATTCTCGCAGGCGGAACCGGCGGCCATGTTTATCCAGCCCTCGCCGTGGCCAGGGCGTTGAAAGATCAGGGGCATGAGGTGTTCTGGATGGGGACCCGCCGTGGACTTGAGGCGCGCGTGGTTCCCAAGGAAGACATCCCCATGGAATGGTTGTCGGTCGAAGGGATTCGAGGCAAATCCAAGTTTGGCCTCGCCAAAGCGCCTTTTATGCTGCTAAAAGCGCTGAGGCAGGCGTGGTCGGCACTCAAAACCGTGCGTCCCGATGTGGTGCTGGGCATGGGTGGTTTTGTGTCGGGCCCCGGAGGCCTGGTCGCCGGTTGGATGGGAATCCCCTTGGTTCTGCATGAGCAGAACCGGATCCCGGGGACGACCAATCGTCTTTTAGCAAAGCGCGCCGATGTGGTCCTCGAGGCCTTTCCCCGGAGCTTTCCCGCATCGATGGGCGCCGTCACCACCGGCAACCCCCTGCGGGCGGGACTGAATCCTCAAAGCCGCCTAGGCGAGAGGCTTGATCGCAGCCTTCCATGCCGGCTGCTGATCGTAGGAGGTAGTCTTGGCGCCAAGGTGCTCAATGAAACGGTGCCGGAGGCGATTGCGGCGCTTGGGGAAACGATCGAAGTCTGGCACCAGACCGGGCTGGCCATGGTTGAGGAGACGACCGCGCGTTATGATGCGTTGGGGCTGAAGGCCAGAGTGTCGGCCTTTATTGAGGATATGGCCGCGGCTTATGATTGGGCGGATATGGCGATTTGCCGCTCGGGAGCGATGACGGTGAGTGAGTTGGCAGCGGTGGGGTTACCCGCGATTCTCATTCCGTACCCTCACGCTATTGATGATCACCAAACGGCGAATGCGCGGTATCTATCGGATGCTGGTGGCGCCCTGTTGATGCGGCAGGCCGAGATGTCGGTCGCATCCCTCAAGGACGCCCTCAAAGAGCGCTTGTTTTCGAAGGAATTATTGAGCGTCATGCGCATCAACAGCCAAAAAATGGCTCAACCCGAGGCGACTCAGCGGGTCGTCGCAGTCTGCCTTGAACAGGCCGCGGCGCGGGATTCAAAAAAAATAACACTAAGTACATGAGACTTTCGGACGAACGCTACGGTCAGCACGGTATGAGCCGTATTCGCAGGATTCATTTTATCGGGATCGGTGGCACCGGCATGAGCGGTATTGCTGAGGTTCTATTGAATCTTGGCTATATCGTTTCAGGCTCCGATCAGGGGCAGAATGCGGTCACCGAAAGGCTCAAGGGGCTGGGTGCTCAGGTGTTCAAAGGCCATCAGGCCGACCATGTTGAGGGGGTCGAGGTGGTGGTCGTATCCACCGCGATCCAAGGCACCAATCCGGAATTAGAGGCGGCCCTCCGTTTCAAGATCCCCGTGATTTCCCGCGCCGAAATGCTTTCAGAATTGATGCGATTCCGTTACGGGATTGCGGTGGCAGGAACCCACGGCAAGACGACAACAACCAGCCTGGTCGCCAGCGTCCTTGCCGAAGCGGATCTCGACCCGACCTTCGTGATTGGCGGGAGACTCAACAGCGCAGGAACCAATGCTCAACTGGGCAAGGGGACTTTTCTGGTCGCTGAGGCCGATGAGAGCGATGCCTCTTTTCTTCATTTACAGCCGATGATTGCTGTCGTGACCAATATCGACCGAGATCATATGGAAACCTATGAAGGAGACTATGAGCGGCTTAAGCAGACATTCATTGAGTTTCTGCACCATGTTCCTTTCTATGGGTTGGCGGTATTGTGTCTTGATGATCCAGGGATTCAAGAAATCCTTCCCGCGATTAGTAAGCCGGTAGTGACCTATGGGTTTGGGGCTGAAGCGGATGTTCAGGCGCTAAATGTGCGACAGAAGGGGATGCAGAGCGTTTTTGATGTGGCGCGCAGAGGGCATGATCAGACCTTTGAGGTGACGCTCAATCTCCCAGGCCGCCATAACATCCTCAACGCCCTCTCGGTGATCGCCATAGCTGATGAGTTGCGTATTGATGACACCCACGTTCAAAGTGCCTTGAGACAGTTCAAAGGGATCGGCCGCCGCTTCCAGATAAATGGAGACCTGCCGCTGGGTCATGGCGCCATCACCTTGGTGGACGATTACGGCCATCACCCTCGAGAAATCGAGGCGACGCTGGATTCCGCCCGCCAGTCCTTTCCGGGGCGGCGTTTGGTGATGATCTTCCAGCCCCATCGTTTCAGCAGAACCCGCGATCTTTTCGAGGATTTCGTAGAGATTCTGTCGCGCACCGATGTGCTGATTCTGACCGAGGTCTATGCCGCAGGGGAGAAGGCGATTCCTGGGTCTGATGGGCGTTCGCTGTCAAGGGCGATTCGGATGAGGGGCCAGATTGAGCCTGTGTTTTTGGCGGAGGTGAGCGAACTACCGTTAATTTTACCCGGCATTCTCCAGCCTGATGATGTCGTGCTGACGCTTGGAGCCGGGAACATTGGCGCGGTCGCTCAAGAGCTTCCGAAAACCCTTAAGGCGTCCCTTGAAAAAGGCTAAGACATGATCCTCGAGGCTTTTAATCCGCCCGTTTTCGCCAAAGACCTTCGGGGTGACCTTCGGTTCAATGAGTCGATGGCCAGCCATAATTCATGGCGCGCCGGCGGTGTGGCAGATAACTTCTACCTTCCGGCGGATCTTGAGGATCTTCAGGTCTTTATCGCATCACAGCCGATCACGGAAGAGGTGCTCTGG
>QYQA01000095.1 GCA_007280285.1 Methylococcus sp.
CCATGAACTCTAGCATGCCAAAACGACAAATTCTCTAGGATCGGGCCACTTCGCACTGTGCCCCAGACGCTCTCTCCCCTTTCAAAACTTAGATCCGACACGCTCATTCTAAGGGGGAAGATGGCGCCATGCCTTCCCTATGGCGCATTAGTTGCTTAACGAAGTCTAAAAGCAGTCACCCCTCTAGCAATATGCCCAAAAGACTCCAAGCCGTCCCTCCGCTCTCCTCCGACCAGAATAATCCCCGAGCCTCGGGAGCCACGACGCTTGGATTCGACCTTGACTCGGCACTTGAACACATCGCCCATTGGCTCCCCAGCCAAAGCCCTATTAAGGATTTTATTCACCACAATACACTTCACGCACTTCAGCACAGACCCTTTCACGAAGCCGTCGCCATTGCCTCAAGAATCTATGGCGCCAAAAGTTACCTCCCCCTATCGGACTATCAAGCAAGGTACCGCGAAGGACGCATCTACGACTTTGCCCTCGACCGCGCCCTAGCGTCCGTTGAACCAGTGCCATCATTGCGGGAGCACCTCAAGGAGCAGCTTTTTCGCGACGACCATGAAGCCCACTACCCTCCCCTATCATTAGCGCTTCATGGTCTTCGGCAAACCTGGCTCACCCATATTGAGGTCAACCTGGATGCCCAAGTCCATCCCATCTTGTTTCGTCTCATTGCTAACTTTCTTGATCAGGGGATTAGTCGGTGGTCCGTAGCCCGGGAGGAGGAGTCCCTCTGGCAGTGCCTTTCTCGGCTGACCGAAAACTCCTTTGTCCCGCTTTACCCCTTCAAGGACCGTCAGGTCCGGAAGATTCTCGCCATGTCGCCTGATGAAGCCATTCTCTTTTGCCTTCAAAGAATCGTGGGCGATGAGACACACTTCGGGGTCTACCTTCTCGAATTAGCCCTTGGGCACCCAGGCTGGTCGGGGATGGTGCGGGTCATTGAAAGGAACCCAGAGAGCCTTTTGACCCGGCGAATCATCTCTCTTAAGGAGTTCATAGCCGTGGAACTCGCCATGGAAATGGCGCTTTTATTCAGCAAGCGTGGCCCTCACTTTAAAGCTCTCTCAGAGATCCCAGGCATCGACGAAGCCCCCTCGTTTGCAGAGTCTCTGGATCAGTCGACGACGCCTCAACACCTTAAGATCTGGCACGAGGCCATGGAGTTCTCGCTCCACGCAGAACTCTTGACCGCCCTTCAGCAACAGCCCCACCCGACACCGACCAGAGAGATCAAGGTCCAAGCGCTTTTCTGCATCGATGATCGCGAATGTTCCTTACGCCGTCATCTGGAGGAAATCTCACCGGCGATTGAAACGTTCGGCGCCGCCGGGTTCTTCGGGATCGAATTCTTCTTCAAAGGGATCGATGACATTTATCCTGTTGCCCAATGCCCGGTCGTCATGACACCAAAGCATCTCGTGATCGAGTCTGAATCCTCACCCAAAATCCAGCCAGAGATCCCCTCAAGACCCTCCCTCGACCCCATCAAAAAGTCACAGCTGATGCGCAACTGGCTGTTTACCCAGACCCTGGGGCTTGGTTATGCCGCTAAACTAGCTTGGGATGTCTTTAGACCCGGCGCGCAGTTGATTAAGATTAAAAAGCTGGCCGAGGTGAGCCATCAAACCCGCCTCCATCTTCTGAGGGAGTCCGACGAACTGAACGATGAGGGCCAGCTACTCGGTTTCACCCACACTGAAATGGCCGACCGCCTAGAATCTCTGCTCAAAAATATCGGGCTAACGCACGGTTTCGCCCCTGTGGTTGTGGTGGTCGCTCACGGCTCTAGCAGCACCAACAACCCCCATTTCGCCGCCTATGATTGTGGTGCCTGTGCCGGAAAGCCTGGAGCGCCTAACGCAAGAGCGTTTACCCACATGGCCAACATTCCGGAAGTTAGAGACCTCCTTCAAGGCCGCGGCATTGATATCCCTCAAAACACGCTGTTTATACCTGCGCTGCACAACACCAGCCGGGATGAAGTGACCTACTACGATCAGCAGGACTGGCCAAGCGAACGACCTGATGGCTTGAGTCATTTTCAATCGGTCATGACGGAGGCTCTAGCAAGAAATGCCCATGAGCGCTGCCGCTGGTTTGAATTAGGGCCAAAATCAAGCTCAGAGGCCGCCGCGGTGGATCATGTCCGCATCAGAGCCTCCTCGATCTTTGAGCCGCGCCCGGAACTCAACCACTCAAACAACCTCTACTGCATTGTGGGCCCTAGAAGCCTCACTGAGGCCCTTTTTCTGGATCGCCGAGCATTCCTCCATTCCTACGATCCTACCCAGGACTCAGAGGGAGTAAGGCTCTCAAGAATTCTCTCGCAGGTCATTCCTGTGTGCGGCGGAATCAACCTCGAATACCTCTTCTCACGGATTGATAACTCCATGTATGGTGCCGGCACCAAACTTCCGCACAATGTCATTGGACTCTTGGGGGTAGCGAATGGTGTCGAAGGCGACCTTCGAACGGGCCTTCCCTCCCAGATGATCGAGGTGCACGAGCCGTCGAGACTTCTGATTGCGGTCAACCAGACCACGACCATCCTAGACAAGGCCCTGTCCCAGATTCCCGCCCTCAAAGAATGGCTGGATCATGATTGGCTGCGTCTTGCAGCGATTGACCCCACAACATCCGAACCCCGCCTCTACCGGTCCAGCGGCTGGGAAGCCCTCACGTTTCCAGAAAGTTTTACGGCCCCAGAAGGAGGCTCTTCCCGCGCGATCTACCAAGGAAAATCGAACACGATTCCCGTGCACATCCTGAAGAAGGCCCCCCAATGAATAGCCTGATCCTGGCCTGCCTTTTTATCCCTCTGTTGGGCTTTGTCTTGATTTTCCTGCTGGGAAGGACTGAGCTGCGGGTTGCTTTCATCAGCCTCTGGATAACCCGCCTTCTCGGCGCGGCCATCATTGGACTGCTGGCACTCTGGGCGTGGCTTGGATTTCCTGTCCACGAATTTCACTGGTTTACCCTGCTACAACAGGGCAACTACCAATTCCCTATCCTCTTTCTATTTGACCGAATTGGCGCGGCCTATCTCTTCTGTACCTGGGTTATCTTTTCCATCATCGTCCGCTACTGTCGACACTACCTGCATCGTGAGGCCGGTTACCGACGGTTCTTCTTGACCATCTTCAGTTTCGTCTTCGGCCTCAACATGGTGATCCTCTCTGGGGTTCTCGATATGTTCTTTGCCGGCTGGGAGATTGTTGGCATCTCTTCGTTTCTCCTGATCGCGTTTTATCGGCATCGCCACCAACCCATTCGAAATGCCCTGAGGGCTTATAGCATCTATCGACTCTGTGATTTTGGGCTCTTGCTGGCTGCCCTCCTGATTGACCTTCTCCTCCACGGCCGCAATCATTTCTCTGAACTCAAAGAGGTCCTCAGCGGCGGCTATCCGCCTGGTGGCTACATCGAATTCTTTGGCCTCTCACTCCTCCTCATCATTGCAGCATCGGGAAAATCAGCCCAATTCCCGTTCTGCTTCTGGATACCCCGAGCGATGGAGGGACCGACCCCTTCGAGCGCCATTTTTTATGGCGCACTCTCCGTCCATCTTGGGGTTTTCCTCTTATTAAGAACCCAGCCGATCTGGGGGTTTGAACTCCCCTCCCGACTCATTGTATTGACGATCGGAGTCCTCACGGTTTTTGTTGCCAGCATCTCAGAACAAGCTCAATCGAACATCAAGGGTCAAATCGCCTATGCCTCGATTACGCAGGTGGGCTTTATGTTCATCGAGCTGGCCCTCGGCTTTGAGGCGCTGGTGTTGCTTCACTTTCTGGGCAATGCCTTTCTGCGTTGTTACCAACTTTTGGTCTCCCCGTCGATCGTGGCCCATCTGCTCAGAGTCGAGGGGGATACCGACGTCCACTTTGACATCCGCAATAGCGCCATAGCCCACTCCCTGCCGATGACCTTAAGGCAATCTCTCCCAGAAACTCTCCAGAACACCCTACAAGTCGTGGCACTTCAGGAATTCAACCTTGAAACCCTGGTCCGATCCGTCCTTTGGGATTCCTTTAGAACGCTAGGCCATGTGTTAGGTAGAATTCATCCCTTCCTCAGGGTCACCGCCCTTCTCGCGGCCCTTGGGCTAGGCTTCCTGCTCTTAGAGAAAGGTTACAACATCAGACCTTACCTTGGCCTTCTCGCTGCACTCGGTATGATGTATCTCTCGGCCATAGCCTTTAGCCGCAAAAGGACCCCGATCTGGACCTGGAATCAGGTAGGGCTTAGCACCCTCCTGGCGGGCATTGGAACCTCCCTCATCAGCGATGAACGAGATTACCTCGTGTTCTTTTTTAGCGGCATCATCGCCGCTTGGCTGATGGGTCTGTTCCTCATCGTGAGAATGACCCGCATCGATGGGCCAAACATGAACCCCTACATCTACCGCGCTATGGATGAAAAAATGCCCATCCACGCCTTGTTGTTCTTTCTGGCCTTTCTTGGACTGGTCGGATTTCCGATCACCCCCGCTTTTCTGGGGCAAGACCTCCTGCTGTTTCATCTCAGCAGCGAACATGCCTGGATGGCCCCGCTTGTCGCTATTGCCTTTGTTCTCAACGGCATCTCCGCCTCAGGCATCTACATGAGAATCTGCGCGGGCCGGCCTGTCGAAATCCGCCCATAGACTTCGAAAAAAAGCGCCGCAAAAAAAACCGATCGCTACAAAGAACTTTATATGTCCCACACCCTCCTCATTATTGAAGACGCACCACTCCTCGGCCAGGAATTAAGGCGCCATTATGGGAAAGAGGGATGGGACGTCGAGTGGGCACGGACACTGCGTGAGGCGCGACGGCTGTTGAAGGAGGGTCGGCTTGAGCCGCTCCTTATCCTTTCTGACATGAATCTGCCTGACGGTAATGCGCTCGATTTTATGGAGGACATCAAAAACTCTCTGATTCACGCCGAATGGATTTTCCTAACAGGCTATGGCGGCGTCCAGGATTCTGTTCGCGCTCTTAGGCTCGGGGCCTATGAGTTCCTGGAAAAACCCTGCGAAATGTCGCGGCTAGATCTCGTCATGGCCAGCGCGACCCGGAGCGCTCAAGCTCAGCGCCGACTCCTTGAACAGGCCGAAGCAGGTTCGCGGCGTTTCTCTCCAACCGCCTTTGTTGGACAAAGTGCCGCTGCAGAAGCCGTCAGAGAATTGCTCACGCGGCTCAATCGAGTCCCCTTCAGCGCCATCATCATTGGCGGTGAAACCGGTACCGGCAAAGGTTTGGTCGCGCGAATACTTCATCATGGCGGCCGCCGGGGACCCCATCCCCTGGTTGAGCTCAACTGCGCCGCGCTGCCTCGAGACCTCATGGAATCTGAACTTTTTGGTCATGAGGCGGGGGCCTTTACGGGCGCGAGTGGTCGCCATCGAGGCTTGATCGAGCAAGCGGATAACGGCACGCTCTTCCTCGATGAAATTGGCGAAATGCCTCTGGACCTTCAGGCCAAACTCCTAAAGGCCATTGAGGATCGTAAATTCAGACGTCTCGGTTCTGAGCGTGAAATCAGTGTCGATGTCCAAATCCTTGCCGCCAGTCACCGCGACCTCGAATCCATGGTGCGAGAGGGAAGCTTTAGAAGTGACCTCTATCATCGGCTGAGCGTCTTCAAGATGCACCTGCCCCCCTTGAGAGAGGTCAAGGAGGATCTGGATGAACTGGTTCCTCTCTTTATTGCAGAACTCAATGTCAAGGCCGCCAAGCAAGTGAGAACCGTCCCGGATGAAGTCTGGGACCAACTTAGAAATCACGACTGGCCGGGAAATGTGAGGGAACTTCGCAACGTCGTCGAGCGCTGCGTGCTGTTTTCTGAAGGCCCCATCTTTCCTGCCCAATGGCTTCAACTCAACACCGCCCCGCCAAAATCCATGTCAGCGCAGGATCTTCGAAAGGGCCTGCTCATCCCTCTGGATGGCAGCATGGATCTCGATGACATGGACCGCTTCATCATTGAGACCACGCTGGGTACCCACCAGGGTAACGTGACGGCAGCCGCCCGTGCACTCGGAACAACACGAGAAACCTTGCGTTACCGGGTTCGAAAATATGGATTGAAGGAAGGGAGCTAAGTGACCGCCATCGGGTGGAGGATCCCCTGTGGGGCATCACCTTGAGGTCATGCCGGGCCCTATGAATCCATCGAGGGCCCTTCTATGAGCTCAAACAATGTTTTTTTGAATGGACGAGAAGCCGCTTAAAAAAAGAAGCCCGGTAAGGTTCCATTTTCTTCATTTCCTTGCGCTAGAATGAACCTCGCGGTGATGTCGTGGAACTTTGAAAGGCCACCACCACGCCGAACCTCCGAATCAACGCTGACATCAGCAACCAAGCACCATAGAAGGACGAAGCCATGAACGCTCA
This sequence comes from Methylococcus sp., assembly GCA_007280285.1. Lineage (GTDB taxonomy): Bacteria > Pseudomonadota > Gammaproteobacteria > Methylococcales > Methylococcaceae > UBA6136. Next base: position 6,390 of record QYQA01000095.1, read on the forward strand.
ACAGACTCTTTTTCGCGCCGCGGCAGTGGCCACCTTGATCGCTGCTGCTCTTTTCAGTGGCTGCGCCCAAACGCCGAAGCCGCTGACCCCCATCTCTGCCAATGACCCTGAAATGAAGGCCCTGGATGCCGATCGCGCCAGATACCGAGAAAAGAAAGTCGCGCTGATCGAAAAGGCACTCAACCTCAACGCCAAGGAGCATGATGCATTCTGGCGGGAATACTATCCCTATGAGGCAGAGCTCAAGAAAGTCTACGATGAGCGTTACAGTATTATTCGTGATTACGCGGCCAACTATGAAAACATGAACGATGAGATCGCTGACAACTTGGCGCTTCGTTCACTGAAGATCCGTGATGACCGCAACGAACTTTTTAGAAAGTACTATGGCCGCATCAAGAAGTCGACCTCAGCCCTGATCGCTGGCCAGTTCCTTCAGATAGAGAACGAACTCAATCTCTTGTCAGACCTCAAGATCAGCACGGAAACGCCAATTCTTCCCCGCGATGTCAGCCCAACCAGCGTGATGAAGAAATAAGACAAGCCCCTCCAGCGCCCTTCGTCAGGCTTTTCGCCTGACGAAGATCGCGCGCTCTCAATGCTCCCCTCTTGAAGCATGTCACTCCAACCGTCAAAGCCTTCCCCTTGATGGCTTCTCTCAAAGTCTAGGCTCCGTCGCTACGGCGAGAAATGATCCTGCTCACCTTGCTGGTGCGGCACTAAAAGACCCCCCCCATCGTAAAGAGGGTCATGTACGGGACCCTTTGCAACGCATGCAGCCCGATTGATCTGATTCCGGATTTCATTCCAGCGATTGGCTTTCTGGATGATCTCCTACGGCGCCCCTCCTTGATCGCTCGCGCCATCCAACTGGCCCCCAAAGACATGATCAATACCTGCCGGGAGGCGGGCGGCAGAGGCCACGCTCACTGAGTAAGACGGCCACCGGATCGGTGCGCTGATGCACCTCAAGGTGGCTGGCTGGCCTTGGCGATAATCGGGCATCGGCTCCACAGCGCCTAAGACCCTGGAGGGTTCTCTTAAGAGCGCTGAAATTGAAATCGGGCGATCATTCATCAGTTTCCTCGCGAGAGACCCCGTCTTTTAGGGCGGGGAGGGATAACGACCGACCCAACGGGTCGGATTAATGGTTCCATCCTTACATTCTCTACCATACAATTTAAGTCATGGATTCGGTCAACCTCGGCTACACGTATCGGTTCTACCCCACACCTGAGCAGGAAACCCTGTTGGCGAGGACGTTTGGTTGTGTTCGTAAGGTTTACAACACGATTCTTGATTGGCGAACGAAAGAGTTTTACGAACACCAAAACAAGATGGACTACTTGAAGGCGAACGCTCGTTTGACCGATATCAAAAAACGCCCTGAGTTTGGCTATCTCAGCGA
>QYQA01000119.1 GCA_007280285.1 Methylococcus sp.
AAGTCCTTTACCATCACTAGTGCGACGACCATTACCGCGGTGACGGCGGCCGCTGCGACTGCGGGCCCTGTGACGATTGCGGTGACGACGCCCTCAGGGACGGTGACCTCATCGACTAATCTCTTTACCTATAGCGTGCCGCCACCGACGATTACATCAGTCTCGCCGAACACGGGAACCACGGCGGGTGGAACAGCGATCGCCCTCACAGGAACGAATTTCACTGGTGCGACGGCGGTGAGTGTAGGGGGGGGGCCGGTGACGTCGCTCAAAGTCATCAGTGCGACGAGTATCACGGCGGTGACGCCGGCCCATATTTTAGGTGCCGTGCCCATTGCCATAACGGTTGGGGGGGTAACGACGACATCCCCTCAAAATATTTATACCTATAAGTAGGCGTTGATGAAGAATATCGCCTGATTGAAGGGTTCTTTTATCAATGATCGATTTATTGATTATTCAAAAATCAATGGATACGAGGCGGTTTAGGATTGATGATCCTTCATCTGAACCTGGTTAAGATGGAACTTAAGTTATTTGCCTGATATTTTTAAAAAGGTGATTGTCATGAAGGTGCAAGGATCAGTGTCTTTTCTATTGTTGCTTCTTGCCGTCTTTATCTGTGGCGATGTGAATTCTCAGGGCGTCAGGGAGAGTCACGATCAGGATAATGTCCCCACGGGGAAAGGCTACGGTGTCGCTGCGCCCATTGGAAGCCCAGCGCCAATAGGGGATGGCCATCAAATTCAGTTTCATGGGGGGCCTTTGATGGTAGGCCCCACACAGATCTATTACATTTGGTACGGTGACTGGACCAAAAGTCCAGCGGCGCATGGAATCTTAAGGGATTTAGCAAATCAGATCGGTGACAGCGCCCTCTTCGCGACCAATAGCACGTATCATGATCTTGAAGGCCAAACGATTAAAGGGCCTGTTTTCTTCGCTGGTGAAGTCTTTGATGACTACTCAAAGGGGAAGTCCTTATCGGATAATGACGTTGAATCTATTGTGCAGGATACTCTCAAGAGGAGTGCACTCCCAGAGGATCCGAAAGGTATTTATTTCGTTCTTACTTCCTCGGATGTTGATGAGACAACAGGCTTTTGCAACACCTATTGTGCATGGCATTCCCATATGAAGACCCCCACATCCGAGATCAAATACGCCTTCGTCGGTGATACGGAAAGATGTCCTACGTCCTGTCAGTCGCAACCCGTGGGTCCCAACGGGAAAGGGGGGGGCGATGGGATGGCGAATAGTTTAGTGAAGGAACTCTTGTCGACGACATCTGATCCTGAGCTGACTGCTTGGTATGACGGGAAAGGAAGGGAAAATGGAGACTTGTGTGATTGGAACTTTGGACCTACTTACCGCGCCAACAACGCAAAAGCTAACATGAAGGTTGGCGCGAGGGATTTCCTCCTGCAGCAAAACTGGGTCAATCAATCGGGCGCTGGATGTCAGTCCAGACCTTGATGAAAGGTCTATCGCAGCGATGTGCGCTGGGCCCTAAAAGGACTGAAGATCAATGATCTTTGAAGTCCCTAAAGTGCTTCCTAAGATGGCGAAGGGAGCTTCGATTGTGTTAGCCCTTGCCTTATATGCTGTGCAATCATCTCAAGCCACAGAGGAACCTATCAAAGTTCCAACTATGACCCGGCTGGTCAAAATCTACGGTGAGCTTGAATCAAATTTGACGATGGCGATATTGGGCTTGGATGGTTCTAAAATTGACGAATTGCTTACGGAGGATTTTGAGCAAAGGACCCCCCTAACAGCCGATGATCCCACGCCTCGAGCCGAGTGGCTTGCCGCATGTTCAAAGGATGCCAAGGTGCTGAAAGCTGTCATCCTTACAAAAATGGCGGTTCGAGATCTTGGATCTTCGGTGGTGGCAAGTTTCGTGATGGTGGACCGAAACCATCAAAAGCAACCGTTGTTTTTTGTGATGGATGTATGGATTGAGCAGCAGGGTCATCAGCAACTCAAGAATAGGTTCTTGAGCCCAATCGGTGACCGAAGCCCTACGTCATTATGTGAGCGACCTTCCAAATCGAATGAAGCAAGCCATAAGAGGTGATGTAGGTGGGGTCCCTTGCTGATCAAATACGTTTCATGAGGCATCACTGACCTCTTTGTAAATCATCCCAAAATCTAGGAGTCCTTGCGTGAGCATTCATGAGAACAAAAGACAGTTTATAAAATTAGCGCTCGCTTCAGCTGCAGGGCTGAGTCTTTATCCTTACGGGAAGGCCCGTGCAGCGGGCTTTAGTGCCGATGTCATTGTGATTGGGGCCGGCATGTCTGGACTGGCGGCAGCAAAAGACCTTCAATCAAAAGGGAAGAAGGTGATTCTTCTAGAGGCACAAAACGCCATTGGAGGCCGCACCGTCACGGATCGATCCCTTGGCGTCCCCTTAGACCTCGGTGCCTCATGGATTCATGGTGTCAATAAAAACCCCATCGCCGCCATCGCGAGCTCTCTGAATCTGGCGACATCGCCAACGAATTACGATGCGATACAGCGGTATGATTACGATGGCCGTGAGATAACGGATACTGAAGATACTCTCGTAGATAAAAATTACAGCACGCTCATGTCCGCGGTCAGTAAAGCCCAGCGGGCCGCTAAACAGGATCAATCACTTGGCGTCACTATTAATTCTATCAATGCGACAAAGACCTATACGCCATTCGAGCAGCGGGCTATACAGTATTCAGTGAATACTGAGATTGAACATGATTACGCAGCTGATGTCAGCGTCATGTCCTTGAAATATTGGGATCAGGACTCTGATTTCGGAGGGCAGGATGTACTGATTACTCAAGGTTATGATCAAATCACCTCCTACCTTGCAAGTGGGCTCGATATTCGGCTTTCTACGATAGCCACTGAGATAAATTATGCCAAAACGACCGTGAACGTCATGACGAGCAATGGGACTTATACAGCCCCGAAAGTAATTATTACAACCCCCTTAGGCGTACTGAAGAAAGGAGTAATAAAGTTCACGCCCAGCTTGCCGGCGAGCCATACAACCGCTATTGGCCGGCTTGGCATGGGTTTGCTTAACAAGCTCTATATTCGCTTCCCGTATAAGTTCTGGAACAATCAAGAACAATTATTGGGGTACATAGGACTAGAAAAGGGGCGGTGGGCGGAATGGTACGATCTTCAGCATGTAACCAATCAGCCGATACTTCTTGGGTTTAACGCGGCCTCTTTTGCAGCCACGGCAGAAGCTTATACAGATCAACAAACCGTCGCTAGCGCAATGAGCGTTCTGAGGACGATCTATGGCGCAGCGGCCCCTGATCCTTTAGGGTATAAGATGACTCGTTGGGGTAAAAACAGTTGGAGTTTTGGCTCCTACTCTTATGTTGCGCTAGGATCGAGTCCTTCTGACTGTGATGTATTCACCAAATCCATCAATTCGAGGCTTTACTTTGCTGGGGAACATACCAATAGGGCTTATATAGGCACTGTTCATGGCGCCTATTTATCAGGCCTTCGAGCGAGTGGGCAGATATAGTATTTATGAATTATTTTAAAATTACAAGGTAAAGAAAAACGTCAGATGTTAATCGATTAATGTCTCTTGCCTCAAAATAACCATCCCAGATGAAATATCATGAAACCATCTATTCATCATTGGCCAATTCGAGCCCTGGCTCTGATGCTGATACCGGCCATAATGGGGTTCTCTCTTGCTTTGGCCTCAGAATCGAATTGCACACAGAATCGTCTAGATGGCACTACGATTCCGGCAACTACCTCCAAGATCTTTCCTAGTCAACAAGTGACCCCATTTTACCAGTGGGAAAATAATAATGGCTACTGTGGTGAGGTTTCTTTGGTGCAGGCTGGAATGAATAACGGCCAATGGATGTCTCAGTCTAATGCACGTCTGATTTGTGGTTCAGGGTTATCTCAATCGGGACCGGATGGCTGGTGTGCTGCGCATAAGTTTTCCCCAAACTTTAATGCACAAATGCTGCTTGAGACACCAGCAACAGGGGTAACCGGCGTTCATGTCTATTCCAATGCGCAAGCCTGTCTCTCGAATGCTAGATTATCTGCAACGACCTATCCCTATCTCAGCGGATATAAGGCGCCCAATGTTGGGATGGCTGGCTTTCAAGACTATATGAACTGGGTTAAGAAAGAGCTGATAGCCGGCCATCAAGTCACCTTAGGGGTTCTCTTTTCGGGTGGTGATGATGCTCAGTATGATCATATTGTTTCGGTGATCGCGATTGGTACCAATCACGCTGTCACTGATGAAACCTACTATGGTGATGACGTCCTTTATTTCGATGATCATGGCCTTTACACCTTGAGTGGTAATTCACCCACCGATAATCCACCTATCCCTCCTGGTGCTGGATCTGACACTATAGGTTGTACGCCTTATATTTTTGGATATAGCTTCGATAAGCTCGCTAAAACTCGTAAAAAAGCTAATGAAAAAACGTCTAGCGCCTACTCGATCATTATCCCTGGAGCTAATCCATCTTATACCCTCGCCGGTGGAGATGGTTATAAGACATTGAAATCAATAACGGGTCATAACTATGCCTTCTCTGTCTCAGGTGCAACGGATAACACCGTAGGGAAACGTTATCTTGTTCCTATTAGGCTAACGATACCTAGTGTAACCTCCACAAATAAGGTGGCTAATCCTAAAGATCCTATCGCTGGATGGCAATACGAAAATAGCATGATTGGAGATAGCATCACGGGGGATAGTTGTACGAATAATCCTCCTGCCTATCCAATGAATCCTTTGCCGGTTCGCCTCGATTTATCGAATTTAACGCCTGGTGTTGTCTACAACCTTTATGAGTATGATTTCTCCGCCGTGACCGGTACGGGGACATCAGCGGCATTGAATGTGCCAACGGAAAACTTTAATGCTCATGCTGCCATGGCCTCCAGTGTGACAACCTTCACCGCAACGAGCACAAGCTATTCCATGACGGTTTCTAGACATTCAGATCAGATCATCGTATTTCGGGCAGTACCCAAGTCAGCCCCATAGCTTAGGGTCCATTGATTGCCATCAGATTGAACTGAGTCCACGAGTCTCTCTCGAGCCGATATCTTTGTCGTTATCAAATAAAGCCGTGCCAGGTTTTTTTTAATATTTCCGCTAATCGAGGAGACGCCTTTCCGTTTTGGATGGGTCCTCGAGCGGGGTGCATGAGTGCCTGCCCTTGGTGCAGATTTAGGCCCTTCCGCTGACCTACTTATTTCGCTGAAGAATAAGAGGCCAGAACTATCGTTTGTAATGCGCACGCCCTGTGTGTCATAGTGAAGTAAAACGGTTAACCCTTTTTTTTGTGGGTCTCTGTTTATGTAGGAGTAGCCATCAAAAGCTGGCTTATCACCGATCCGAAAGAAGTCATACAGGGCAATGATGCCGCTTCATACGATGGGCGCCATATCCCAATAAACACATTCCAAGGCTAATTTCAGAATACGATGATAGTCAAGGGCCAGAATCGCTGATTTATGCCTTGATGTAGGGGTGTGATGGGGTCAGTGCAGTCTTCTTAAAGGGCTTTTTCATCGGGTTGCTAACCAGACACTAAGAAGCAGAATCGGTCACCCCACCCACTCCTCCGAATCATTCTGATACCTCGTGGTTCAAGTCTCTTGGGCTGATACCGAGGCGCATGCCCATTTTGAGGGTAGACATCTTTCGAACTGAAGCCGAGTGAGCGTTTACAGCTCTTGGAGGGCTCAATGGAACATGGTATCCCTGGCGAAATAAAGCGCCCATGGAGGGAAAGCCTAGACCCATGGCAAAAGGGTAGTTCCCTGAAAAAGACTGAAGGTACCAATCGATGTTGGGGGGCAACAAGATCAAATCTTTCAAGCCCAATGGCTATGGTCTTTACGACATGATTGGAAATGTTTCAGATTGGGTTTAGACGGGTTTTGATTTGACGCCTATACGACAGGGCGCGGCGAACAAGTTTCCAGTCAATCCAACGGCGCCTCCCGATAGCGATCATCCTAAAGACCCCTTTGCCAAGAGACGAAGCCAGAGAGGCCGATTATTCCCCTGGGATGAACACATTCTGTGGATGCTCTCACCACAGTGCCCGCGTGAAAACCAATCCAGATAAAAAGGGTTGGTCTTCAGCGATTACCGGAGTGTGACATCTGATTATCAATAGAAAAAAGGACACAGGATCATGAAAAGAAGAACAATAAATCTCGGTTGGTCTAAATGGATTCTTTGTGTGACCAGTATCCTGCTATTTAGTCTAAATGCAGCTTTTG
>QYQA01000072.1 GCA_007280285.1 Methylococcus sp.
AAGACAATAAAAAAGGCTAGGCATTTCTACCTAACCCTTTGATTTTATTGGTGGGCCGTGAAAGGCTCGAACTTTCGACCTATGGATTAAGAGTCCACTGCTCTACCAACTGAGCTAACGGCCCGAAAACTTGTTACACCCGTCGGATCGGGTGGGGTGACTGACGGGGCTCGAACCCGCGACAACAGGAATCACAATCCTGGACTCTACCAACTGAGCTACAGTCACCATCGATACTCATTTTGATGGTGGCGCGCTTGGCAGGACTCGAACCTGCGACCCTCGGCTTAGAAGGCCGATGCTCTATCCAGCTGAGCTACAAGCGCTTGGTCGGGGTAGAGAAATTAACCCCCTACAGTCTTCTCTCAAAGCAGAAGTGCTACCAGATTCGCAAATAGCTCTGAGCACTGACCGCTCCGAGAAAGCCGCTGGGCGTACCATCAAGCCTTGAAATTCTACTGAGATTTACTGCAGGGGTCAATCCAGAATGTATGACTCGATCGTTACATTCCCCCTTTTTTCACAATTTCTGAAGCACCAACTGATAAATCGAATGGGTTTCCTGATCCATGCCGGCCATGAGCCTATCCAGCTCCAGAAGGGACTCACGGACAAAATCGCTGTCTTTGATGCTTCCCGTATTCACCCGAACATTCAGAGCAGAACTTCTAAGGGCCGCAAACGCGGTAAGGGCGGCAACACCCGCATCCGTCGCGACATTGGTGTTGCCTCGTTCGGCGACCAGACGACTGAGTTCGATCACCCGTCTTGAGGCCTTCGCACAATCTAAAGGCACTCGCGTAGCCCCCTTAAGCGCCCACTGGATGGCCACACTTCGTTTCACCTTATCCTCATCCGTGGCTTTTGGAAGGCTGTAGGCCGCCATGACCGCATCAAACGCCTCAACATCAGCCCGTATGAAATTAAGAAGAGTGCTTCTTAATGCCTCGACCTCAAGAAGAACAGCCTCCATTTCCTCAGAAACTGCCTCATAGTGGACCTTGCCGAGGGTCAAATGACAGACCATCGCGACCAGAGCCGCCCCCATCGCCCCCATGATGGCGACGACACTGCCACCCCCCGGGGTCGGCGAACGGCTTGCAAGGGTTTCCAAAAACTGTTCAATAGATGCGTCTTTGATCATTCGGATGGGTTAGAGAGAGTGTTTAACAAGGCGCAATTATAGAGCCTCTCTCGTACCTCGCAGCATTTGCGACTCCGGCCTCCCTGTTGTAACGTGTGCTCTTGTCTTTTATCTTGGCGTCGCCACACCAGAAATTACTGTCATGACGTCTCAAAAGTACGTTCACCATGAAGAAACTCCTGTTCCAATTTGATACCGACCTTTCCCCTTCCGTCTTTGATTCGGTGGTGGCTTACGATGGCGGCGCTGATCACGTCATTGGGCATGGAGGCCTGACTCCCGCCGGGGTCGGGACCTTAGTCGATGGCACCATCTTTACCCGAGCGCCTAAAGACAAAAAAAACACCGCGATCTTTGTGGGCGGCAGCGATATGCAAGCGGGCGAAGCGCTCTTCAAGGCCGTGAAGTCAAGATTCTTTGGAGATTTCAGGGTCTCAATCATGCTGGACAGCAATGGCAGCAATACCACCGCCGCAGCAGCTATCGCCAAACTCATGACCAGCGGATCCATCCGGAATCAACGGGCCGTCGTCCTAGCGGGCACGGGGCCTGTCGGTCAACGAGCCGCCTTCATGCTGGCCAAAGAAGGCGCCAGCGAGGTCATCATCACCAGCCGCCAACAGTCACGCGCTGAGACGGTCGCAAAACAAATCCAGCAACGTTTTGATGTCGAGGTGATCCCCGTAGAAGCCTTCGATGCCGAGGCACGGGCTCGGATCATCGAAGAGGCCGACATCGTCGTTGCCACCGGCGCGACCGGCGTCGAACTGATTCGAGGGGAGCACTGGCAATCCCTTCAGCGACTCAAAATGATCGCCGATGCCAATGCCACCCCGCCTTTGGGAATCGGTGGGGTAGACATGATGGATCGAGGAACAAAACGCTTCGGGGCTCTGGCTTGGGGCGCCATTGGCTTTGGCACACTCAAACTATCCCTTCATCGGGCCTGTATCGGGCGTCTTTTTGAATCCAATGACCGCGTGCTCGACGCCGAAGAAATCTTCGAGATTGCTAAAACAATGGCCTGAGGGACCGCCTTATTGCAGACAAAAATCCCAGGAAAACCGAGAGAGGTAACCCGTAAGCCTCCCTTTCGCGCTAAAATTATAGGTGTCGTCTCTCTCCTTATTCAGGCTTCCTATCATGATTGATCGCAAGAAAACTGTCGGCGTTAAAGTGGGTGATGTCCAGATCGGCGGTGGCGCCCCTATCGTGGTCCAGTCCATGACCAATACTGACACTGCCGACATCGCCGGGACGGTTCAGCAAATTTACGAACTGGCTAGAGCAGGCTCTGAACTGGTCCGGGTGACCGTCAACAACGAGGCCTCGGCGGAGGCCGTTCCTTATATTCGCGACCAATTGGCCGCAAAAGGCTGCACGGTCCCCATCATCGGTGACTTTCATTTCAACGGCCACAAGCTGCTTGAAAAATTTCCGGCCTGCGCCGAAGCGCTGGGAAAATATCGGATCAATCCCGGCAATGTGGGTCGTGGCTCAAAACGTGATCCGCAGTTTGCCCAAATGATTGAATTTGCCTGCCGTTTCGACAAGCCGGTACGGATCGGTGTGAACTGGGGAAGCCTCGACCCGTCGGTTCTTGCTCGCCTCCTCGATGAGAATGCGGAGTTACAGAGCCCACTCCCTCTCGAAGTGGTCATGCGGGAAGCCGTCATCACTTCCGCCCTTGAAAGTGCGCACAAGGCGATTGAACTTGGGCTTCCCAAGGAGCGCATCGTGATTTCCTGCAAGCTTAGCCGAGTCCAGGAGTTGATTGCTGTCTATCAGATCCTTGCAGCGCGCTGCGACTTTGCGCTCCATCTCGGCCTCACCGAGGCCGGCATGGGATCCAAAGGGATCGTCGCCTCAACGGCTGCTCTCGGGGTCCTTCTGCAACAAGGCATCGGCGACACGATCCGGGTTTCACTGACGCCGGAACCTATCCTAAACGATCGGACATTGGAAGTTATCGTGGCGCAGGAAATCCTTCAGACCATGGGTCTTCGCTCATTTTTGCCATTGGTTACCGCTTGCCCTGGCTGCGGCAGGACCACCAGCACCTACTTCCAGCAGCTCGCTCAGGATATTCAAAGCCATATTCGTCACAAAATGCCGGAATGGAAGCAGCGCTATCACGGTGTTGAAGACATGCAGGTTGCGGTGATGGGGTGTGTGGTGAATGGACCTGGTGAGAGCAAGCATTCCCACATCGGCATCAGCCTCCCTGGAACCGGTGAAGATCCTGTGGCACCGGTCTACGAGGATGGCGTCAAGACGGTCACCCTCAAGGGGGACCGGATCGCCGAGGAATTCCAAACGATGGTCGAAGCCTACATTGACAGCCATTACGGCAAGAAGGACAGCCACGCCCACTGATCCCGTGGAGAGGGTACTCATTATTCGGTGGCGCTCTTTGAAGGCCTCCGACGGAATGAGAAACACCCGTTGACTCGCAGCAACCGCCCATCACCGCTGCTGATCTGTCATCACTCACCCATTTTCATCAACACCCCTGAGGAGATGGTTTGGCTCAGGGGCATCGTTTATTTGAGGAGCTCCCTATGTTGACCGCAACCAGAATCCTGACCTGGTTCATCATCGCTGCCTGGCTGACAGGCTGCGCCACCGAACCTGAAGCTCCGATTGCATCAACCCCCTCCCCCCCTTCCTCAAAGAAAAAACAGCGCCACTACCTCCATATTCCACCGGATACAGCGATTTCACCGCAATACAAGTTCCCAAAGTCAGCCAGATCCATTGATGAAACTCTTTATACCTTTGCCCCCGCGGCGATCGATCAACTGAAGCCCTACTTTAAAAAAGCCGGAATGTCCTACCCCCCCAGGGAAATTGTTCTGATTGCCATCAAGGACGAAAAGAAGATGGAGCTCTGGGCACGTAACTTTGGCCCCTTCAAGCTGATCCGCCCCTACAGCATCAGGGCAGCAAGCGGCATGCGGGGACCCAAGCTAAAACAGGGGGATCGCCAGGTGCCGGAAGGGATTTATCACATTTCAAGACTCAACCCAAACAGCAACTATCACCTGTCTATGAAGGTCGATTACCCCAATGACTTTGATCGCGAACATGCCGAGGTAGATGGCCGTTCAGACCTCGGCGGGGACATCTTCATTCATGGCAAGAGTGTTTCTGCAGGCTGCCTCGCCATGGGCGATGACGCGATCGAAGAGCTCTTCGTTCTCGCAGCGCACGTGGGCACGGATAACATCAAGGTGGTCATCGCGCCAAGTGACCCGAGACTTCGCCCACTCGACACCTCGCACCACAGCCTCCCTGACTGGACCAGCGAACTCTATGATCAGGTCACCCGCGAAATCTTTATGATCACCCAAGCAAAGCCCCCGGTAAAACTAGCCCACACCTCTGCCTCTCACCCCATCTATCGCCCGGCCAATTAAGGAAAAGGGCCTACAGGGGCCGTGAACCATGCCTCCTTCCTGATGTCGTATCCACCTAGGGTGGTGGCATGATGAGGCATCTCCCGAACGACAAAGCTTGACCTTCAAGGGGGATGATCATTGCCCTTGCGATCGACCCCCCCTCAACAATGAAACACTGCCTCTGGAGGTATCGCGTGAGTGATTCTATAAAGCCCGAATCAAATCCTCTCCCCGCCAGAAGACAGGACGTCAATGCACCCACACTCCTGATCACCCCTCAACGGCCACGGTTTGATCCTGAAAAGGCACTGAATCTCATCCAAAAGGAGGCCGAGTGGGTGGGGCTTCGATGGGTGACAGAAACCAACCAGCGACGTTCAGCCCGAAACGGGCAGCCTGAAAATAATGGGGCACACTTTTCCTGTGGCGTGATGATTGAAGCTCTGATCGATGGCCATATCGCTTATGCCGGGACCAGCGATCTTTCAGACCAAGGCCTATTAAGGGCCGCTCAAAACGCGGCCCTAAAGGCCAAAGAGATGACGGCAACTAAAGTCTACGCAGCAAGCCTCAAGGAACGTCCGACATCGGTTGGGCATTATGAAGGTCCCAAGGGACGCTGGCTGGATAGCGAGACCTTAGCGGCGCTCTCCGAACACCTCATCGAATGCACACGCCGCCTCAAAGTCTCAGAGGCCATCGTGACCGCCGTTGCCGAGGTGAGTCTGATCGAATCAGAAGTCTGGTACCTCACCAGCAGTGGAACGAACATTCAGCAGCGGCAGTTCATGACCGGCCAACACTTTGGTGCCATTGCCCAAGGTTTAGGCGATACCCAGCAGCGTTCGCTCAACGGCCCGACCGCCCGCTGCCAACAAGGGGGGCTTGAAGCCTTTGACTGGGACCAGCTGGAGGCAGCGTGTGAAAGCGTGGGTGAACAAGCCCTGGCCCTGCTGAAAGCCGATAACTGCCCAACCGAGACACTGGATCTGATCCTCGCCGCCGACCAAATGCTGCTTCAGATCCATGAATCGATCGGCCATCCCCTTGAACTTGACCGCATTCTCGGTGATGAGCGCAACTATGCCGGTTGGAGTTTTGTGCGGCCGTCGGATTTTGGTTCGCTGCAATACGGCAGCCCCCTGATGAATGTGACCTTTGATCCTGCCTACCCCGGCGAATTCGCCTCCTACCGATTTGATGATGGCGGAGCACCCGCCACTCGCGAGTTCCTTATTAAGGAAGGGCTTCTGGTCAGGGGACTCGGCGGCCTTGAAAGCCAGCAGCGGCTTGGAGTTCAGGGGGTGTCGAACTTCAGATCTTCGAGCTGGAACCGCGCTCCCATCGACCGCATGGCTAACATCAATCTGGAGCCAGGACCTACCCCCCTAAACGACATGATCCAACACGTCGAGCGCGGCATCTTGATGGAGGCCAACCGTTCCTGGTCGATTGATGATGTTCGCAATAAATTCCAATTCGGCTGCGAAATAGGACATTTGATCGAGCAGGGGCGAATAACCAAAATACTTAAAAACCCCAACTATCGCGGCGTGACCGTCCCCTTCTGGCGTGCCCTCGCCGCCGTCGGCGATGTCACGACCCGCGGTCATTTTGGCACCCCCTATTGCGGCAAAGGAGAACCTCATCAGATGATTCGCGTGGGACACGCCTCACCAGCGTGCCTCTTCCGGGACATCGAGGTCTTCGGAGGTGACTCATGAAGACCCTGGAGGCCCATCGCGAGAACTTCAAAGCGCTCTCAGAACGCCTCTATTCATCGCTGCATCAGAGTGAATCGATGACCCTGCAACTCGCATTTGAAGATCAGGATTACCTCAGATTCAATCAAAGCAAGGTTCGACAAATCACGCATGTCGAGCAAGCGCGCCTCTGCATGCGCTTTCAATCGAACGGTCGACGGGTGGTCTTCAGCCTGGATCTCTCTGGTGACCTTCATGTCGATACCCGCTCCCTGATAAGCCTCGTAGCCCGAGCCAAAGAGGAAGTGAGAGTCCTTCCAGAGGATCCCTTTCTCTGTCCTTTCGAAAACCATGGGGAACACCACGAACATCACGCGGGTTCCCTGCCCCCCCTTGCTGAACTGTTGGAGGCCATGGGATCTTATGAAGCGAAGCGCCTCGACCTTGCCGGTCTTTATGCGGGTGGCACACTGCTCCGGGCCACCAGCAATTCAGCAGGGCTTCATCAGTCATTTTCATCTGACAGTTTTTTTCTAGACTATTCGCTGTTCACCCTCAATGCCGCAGGCGATCATAAGGCTGTCAAAGGCCTTTACAGCGGGCGGGCATGGTCAACGCCCGTCTTTCGCGAAAAAATGGCGGCCAGCGAGTCTGAGTTACCCGTGCTAAGGGCGGCCAACAAGCGGCTTGAACCGAGTCGCTACCGGGTCTTTTTTTCGCCGAAAGCCGTTGACGCCTTGATCGGTATGTTTTCATGGGGAGGGGTTAGCTATTCAGCCTATCGTCAAGGCGAATCAGCCCTTCAAAAATTGATGGCGGGGGAGGTTCGGCTGTCACCCCAATTTAGGCTAGAGGAGGATTTTGGGCTGTCTTTGATCCCCCGCTTTAATAGTCTCGGCGAGATCGCCCCGGCCTCTCTTCCTATCATTGCCCATGGCGACGTCAAGAATCTTTTGATCAGTTCAAGAACGGCCCGGGAATATGGCGTGACGGGCAACCAGGCGGATACGGGGGAAGCGCTTCGATCTCCCGTCATGGCCCCCGGCGACTTATCGTCCTCCGACATTCTGGAGAGGCTTGGAACCGGCCTCTATGTGAGCAATCTCCATTACCTCAACTGGAGCGATCGCTTGAACGCCCGCTTCACGGGAATGACCCGATACGCCTGTTTTTGGGTCGAAGACGGCCAGATCGCCGCCCCCATTCAGGATCTGCGGTTTGACGAAAGTCTTTTTACGCTCTTCGGGTCCGGCCTTGAAGCGGTCACAGAAGGCTCTGAGATCATCATGGCGACCGACACCTACCATCAACGCGCTCTGGGCGGAACGAAGGTTCCTGGGATGCTGGTCGATGGGGTGCGATTCACGCTCTAAGCGCTCCTCGCACCAGGACCACTAGAGATGCTTAATGCGACTCCAGCGTTCGGGCCAATGCGCCTCGTCCACCCACATCTGGGCAAGGGAGGTAAAGATCATGATGCTTGAAGCAAGGCTATAGCCAAACCCACCCAGCATCGTCAACCAAGCGAATGATGGAATATATTTAGTCAACCACCAGGACAGGACGTCCAGAATCAAGAACGCAAACGGCGTCGAGATGAGGATCAGTTTCCACTTGGGCGGGTACTGGGCCATCGAGAAGATCCAGCCAACAAAAAGGAAGATGAAAGAAATCCCAAAAAGGTGAATATGGGAGACTCGGGTCAGAGAAGCAATACTCGCCCCCTCATCGACCTCAGCGACCTTCTTAAGGTTCTCAAATTCCGTGAAATTGGGAATGGAGGCCCCAGGCCCGTGACAGCTGACACAATACTGTTGAACCAACGGCTGTATCTCGGCGGTATAGGCCTTATTGCTGGCCCCATCGCGGGCCCATTGAATCATTTTAAAACGCACCTCATCTGGAGCCATCGGCTCCATCTGGCCATTCAGCATCGATTCGAGCTTAGATCCGCTGCGATTGCCGTAATAGCTGTAGATGATGTCGTTGATTGAAAGCCCTGGCTTACCGTCCGCTTTGCCATGCGTTTCCATGATCTGAAAACCCGCCATCATCAGCCCAACGCCGATGACCATGAGGAAACCAGTAAAAAGAACCTTGTAGGCTGGCGGCAATTTCGACAGTGTCGTGACCTGGATCATAGACAAAAACCTCCGCTGGAATGGGTCTCACAAAGCATGATTAGACATGATGAGTATGACGGTAAAACGATCCTTGCGCCATGGCTTTGGGGGGCCTCCCCATCAATTAATAGAGAAGTTGACCCTGCCGAGCGCTCCTTAAAAACAAGGATCTCGCCATCGGGCGACCTAAGAGACCGGCGAAGGATTTCCACCGAGATAAAGCAATAGACCCCGAATCATCCCACCAGGACCCTCTTGTGTGTTCATCCAATCTGCTATAAATACATTGTGGTGACCTGCCTTGATGGCGGGAAACCCTTCGGAGGGCCGTCGGGCATGCTGCATGATCTTATGGACCCTTTTCTGCCCTCTACAGCCGTCCATGACCCTTTGGTTCAAAATGATGACACAAGAACAATCAGTAACGCCTTTTTACTCCTTCTTTAAGACTGGCCTCTTGACGCTGACGCTCACGATCAACGCCCTGTTCAATACCGGCTGCGACTCAGGCTCTTCAGGCAGTTCCTCGACGACGGCGAAGGGTTCAGCTGAAGCGCAGATCGAAGGCGACGTCTCGGACATTCACGGCCCCCTCAACTTGGGAAAACTCGAAGACAAAGACAAGAATGATCGCGTGGTCACGACCTATCACCTCGACGGTCAATCAAACCATTACGCGATTAAAGTGCCTCAAGGCACCACCTATCCGATCCTTCTCATGGTGACACCACCGCCTGGACCCATCGCTCAGGTGGTGAGGGCTGTGGTCACAAGCCCTTTAGCGGATCACATGGATATCACCGACATTACCAGCCTCGTGGTGGATGCGGCCTTTGCTCTTGGCGGACTCACCGAGGAAAACATTGCCAAGGCCTCCGGCGGTGCCATTGGACTCCGTCAGCGTCAGGGGGTGAGTGCAGGTTCTGGTGGCGGCGGTGCAGGAGCGGGCCAAAGTGCTGGCGGGGTTGGGCATGGCGGGCATGGCGGCCACGACATGTCAGGCGGCAGCCAGAACCCTGGCGCAACACCCCCGCCATAAGACCCACCCCCCTTCCCCATAAGAAGTGGCCACCGGAGAGGCGCGCTCACCTTGGTTTTTTTTCGGAGATTTCTCAACCTGGCCTAACCCCAAGGCCAGGTTCTCCAGAGAATAATCGCTGCACTCAGAAATGAGAGCAACAAGAGCGCTCCGCCTCCTAGCCAGCGCGTCACTCCGCCCCCGACGACCATCACAAAGACAGCCTTTAAAAGGTTATTACTGGCCGTTGCAATCACAATGGCGAAAGCCAACACCTCGGGTGCACTATTGAAATGACCCCCGACGACGGCAAGGACAAAGGGATCGATATCGGTGAACCCACTCAAAAAGGCCATCCATTGAAGACCCTGCTTGGGATCATATGCCATCAGCAAATGGGTCAGCCCTGTCACCAGAAGGAATGACAAAGCAAACACCAAAGAGGTATTGAGCTCTAAGGGATTCCTCGGTCTCCCAACACTCGCCGGCAACTGCGTTGATCCTTCATGATGGCGAGCCAACAAGAGGGCAACTCCGAGCGCCACCAGAAAAAGAGCTAGAAATTCCGGCATCAACAGGTACCCGACGCGCCGATCAAAAAACGTCACCATCAGCAGCAGTCGGACATACATCATGCCGGTGGCTAAAACGATGGCTGCCGCCGGCTGAAACGCATGTGGATCTGATTGGCGAGATTCCCGTGCGAGGACAACACTGGCCGCTGTGCTGGAATAAAAGCCACCAATTGCGCCGGTTAAGAGAATGCCCCGATGGGGCATCAGATAGGTCTGAATCAGGTAACTCAAATAGGAAAAGCCACTCATGACCACCACCGCCAACCAGGTCTCATAGACCGACACCGGGAGGTAGGTTGCGATCGAATCCCTCGGCATCAGCGGCAGAATCACCCCTGATAACACCAAAAACTGGGCCAGCGTGATGACTTCCTCGTTGGCAAGCTTCTGGGTGAGTCGCTGGATACGCTCTTTTGCGTTCAAAATGAAGAGCGCAGAAATGACGTAGAGGATCAAAAACCAGTGGGGAAGGCTTAAGCTGAGAGGGCCTAAGGTATAGCTCATGAGCCCTAACAACATCCCCATCAGTCCCGTCTCGCCCTGAGCCAGCTTGTGCTGATAAAAAACAGCCCACCAGCCCCCCAGCAACAATAATCCCCCAAGGTAAAACCAACCAGAAGGTTGCAGCTGGAACAGAACAAACCCAAGGAGTGCGACGAACATCAAAGTTCGGGTGCTCCCAAAAACCCGGAACTTCTGATTCATGAGGTAATACTCACGGAGCCCAAGCCCGAGTAAGAGACTCATGCCACCCGTCAGCAAAAACGCCGTCAATAAATCCGGCATGTGAAATCCGTCATGAATAGCCATGATGCCCCCCCTAGGGTTTACGAAAACACCGCTTAACACCCCATACTGCCGATATAATAAGGGATTAGTCCGAACCCTATTGGATGACCCCATGAAGCTTCGCGTTTTCCTGATTGTTCTGCCCCTTTTCTTTACCGCCTGTTCAGGTCCCCATGAGGCTGTGCTCGAAGGCCAGGCTCAAGGCACCACCTGGCAGGTCAAGCTGGTCACTGAAGGCGGTGACATGAAGGTGGATGAGATTCGTCAGGATATCGAGGCGGCCTTCCAATTGATCGATCGGCAGCTGTCTAACTGGCGCGAAGATTCAGAGATCAGTCAGTTTAACCGGCTTAAAGATACCGAATGGCATCCTGTGGCCGGAGCTATCGTGGAGTTAGTTCAGGTTGGAAAAACCATCCATGCCCTATCCGATGGCTGCTACGATCTCACCGTCAAGCCCCTCTTTAGCCTTTGGGGGTTTGCTCAGCATCACCTGACGATTCCAGACCCCAGCGCGATCAAAAACGCGATGACCCATATCGGCATGGATAAGCTGGACATCGATGTCGAAGGTCACCGTCTCCGCAAGCAGGACCCGGCCCTTGAAATCACGGTCGACTCGATCGCTCAAGGTTATACCGTCGCCGTCATCAGCCGGTTGATCGAGAGCCGTGGCTTCACTCAATATCTGGTCGAAGTCGGCGGTGAAATGAGGGTTCGAGGACGCAAGGGGGACGGAAGCCCCTGGCGGGTCGCCATTGAAAAGCCATCTCCGATGACCCGCGAGGTACAGAGGGTCCTCGACCTCCATGAAGAAAAGGGCATTGCGATCATGACCTCGGGAACCTATCGGAACTTCTTCGAGGAGAGTGGGACCCGCTATTCTCACATTATCGACCCCCGAACGGGACAGCCGGTGACCCACCATCTTCTTTCAACCACCGTCCTTCACGACGATCCGACCCTCGCGGATGCTTGGTCAACGGCACTCCTGTGTGTCGGCGAAAAGGAGGCCCAAAGGATCAGCGAAGCTGAGGGTCTCCAATCCCTCATCATCTACGAAGACCAGCATAAGCTGATCGAAGTCATGAGCAGCCGCTTTAAGGCCCTGCCAGAGGTTTTAGAGGATGCACCCTCGCCACCCGCAGTGGCCTCTGAAAAGGACACTGGCCTTTAGCCGCGGGTAGCGTAAAGTAGGCCTCCCATGACCTCTAATGAGTGGCCCCATGATCCTCGACAAGCAGCTGATCCAAGCCATCAGGGTCGCACCTGGATCCAAGATCAGACTAGATCGATTCAGTACCCGCTGGCCGAATGGAGAATCTGAGGGGAACCTTGATGACCTCAGGAATCATGCCAAAGACCTCCTTGAGGAAAATCTCAAACGACTGAGTGAGAGTCAGCAGCGACTCTACGCCGACAATCGTTTCGCGGTCTTGATCATCTTTCAAGCCATGGATGCTGCCGGCAAGGATGGCACCATTCGCCATGTGATGTCGGGCATTAATCCTCAGGGGTGTCAGGTATTTTCTTTCAAACACCCCTCCGCCGAAGAGCTTGACCATACCTTCCTGTGGCGCTCCATGTGTGCACTCCCGGAACGAGGGCGGATCGGAATTTTTAATCGCTCGTACTATGAGGATGTTCTGATCACGAGGGTCCATCCAAAGCTTCTAGAACACCAGCAACTGCCGCCTGGAAAAAGGGGGAAGTCGTTTTGGGCCGCGCGGTATGAGGATATTCGGCACTTCGAGCGACACCTTGCCTCAAACGGCACTATCCTCCTCAAATTCTTTCTTCATGTGTCGAAGGATGAACAGAAAAGACGGCTTTTGGCGCGACTGACCGATCCCGGCAAGCACTGGAAATTTTCGGCGGCAGATCTTCAGGAACGGGGCTATTGGAATGACTATATGAGGGCCTATGAAGACGCCATCAGTCACACCAGCACGCCTTTCGCGCCCTGGCATATCGTGCCGGCCGATCATAAATGGTTGTGTCGAGCCTTGGTTTCCGAGACGATCTGTCGGCGTCTAAAGACACTCAAACTAGAATACCCTCGCTTGAGCGTTGACCAGCAGAAAGAGTTAGATATCGCTAAAAAGCGTCTGGAAAATGAATAACTCCCGCCCATCCTCCTGAGGAACCCTCCGATGAGTCGTCTTTCCGCCAATGTTCTTCGAGTGACCCTTTCACGCCTTAAGGCGATGGTCAAGGCGGTGGCCTTGGATCCAAGGATGGGGCCTAAGGCCCGCTGGCTTCTGGCGGCCCTGATCGTTTGCATGTTGCTGATCAACGGCCTTAACGTCCTCAATAGCTTCATCGGGCGCGATTTCATGACGGCTATCGCTGATCACGACGAAAAGGAGTTTTGGGACGAGGCTATCCTTTATGTCGCCGTTTTCGGTGGTCTCACCTTCGTCTCGGTG
This sequence comes from Methylococcus sp., assembly GCA_007280285.1. Classification (GTDB taxonomy): domain Bacteria; phylum Pseudomonadota; class Gammaproteobacteria; order Methylococcales; family Methylococcaceae; genus UBA6136. The sequence continues at coordinate 13,183 of QYQA01000072.1, forward strand.
ATGTCCCGCTTCACCGAGGAGTCACTGGGACTCCTTTGGCGCAAGTGGATGACCTGGCGGTTATTTGAGCTTTATGCCGACCATCGGGTGTATTGGCGAATGGACGTCAGCGAGGAGGTTGATAACCCGGACCAGCGCATCGCAGAGGACGTTAAGGCCTTCACGACCACGTCAGTATCGTTCGTTCTCATGTTATCGAACGCTCTGTTAACGGTCATCGCCTTTTCAGGTGTTCTCTGGCATATCAGTCCCCAGCTCTTCCTGGTCGCGATCGGCTATGCACTGATCGGGACCATTTTCACCATTCAATTTGGAAAGCCCCTGATCAAATTGAATGACCAGCAGCTCGATAAGGAGGCTGCTTTTCGCTCTTCCCTGATTGGACTTCGCGAACATGCTGACATGATTGCCCTTTCCCGCCGAGAGGCTTTCTGGATTGATCGAGCCTTCAGGCTTCTTCAAGCCTTGACCGATAATCTGACCGCCATTATAAGAACCAACCGTAATGTCGGTTTTTTTACCACCGGCTTCAACTGGATGATTCAGATTATTCCAGCGCTGATCGTGGCGCCCCTGTTCATTGAAGGTAAAGTCGAATTCGGGGTCATCACCCAGTCCGCCGTGGCCTTTACCCAGCTGATGGGCGCCTTCTCACTGATTATCACCCAGTTCCAATCGATTTCGTCCTTTGTGGCCGTCATCAACCGGCTGTCTCTCCTGTCAGAATCCGCGCTTAAGGAAAAGCAACAGGGCCTTCAAAGCCTTGAGGAGGCCAAGCTCATGTCCGAAAAGACCATCCTCATCGAGAACCTCACCCTCAACGCGCCGCATAGCCCTCATTGCCTCGTCCGTCAGCTGACGGCCTCGTTTAACCGACAGAAGCCCGTGCTGGTCTATGGGCCTGATGCCTCTGCCCTGACCGCACTCTTTAGAGCGATTGCCGGCATCTGGAGGACATCTGAAGGCAGCATCAAACGCCCGCCTCTGGATCAGTGCTTGTTCGTCTCAGAGCGGCCCTATCTCACCCCTTGCACCTTGTCAGAATTGTTCCTGCGGCCTTACCCAGATCTTGGCAACGATCTGAATGACCCGAAAGCGCCAAAACCTGAGGACCTCATACCGCATGAAGCATCCATACAAGCTGCCCTCTCGATGGTCGGACTTGAAAGCCTGGCCGAACGCCATGGTGGCTTCCATACCCTTCATGACTGGGACAGCGAGCTCCCGCTGGCAGAACAGCAATTACTGGTCATTGCCCGAGTGACCCTGTTAGTGCCCGCGTTCGTTCTCCTTGATCGCCCTGGCAGCTCCCTTGATCCATCCCGTCTCGGGCAGGTACTTGAAATATTTAAAGAACTGGAAATCACCGCGATCACCTTCGAACACACCATTTCCCACATAGAGCTTCACGAAAAAGCATTGGAGATCTTAGAAGGCGGCCAATGGCAGTGGCATGACAGCCTCCAAGAGCCGCTGCGTGAAATGACCCAAAGAAGCAATTAGGAACAAAAAGAGGCATGGCCGCAACCACAACTTCTTCTAAGCCATGCTGTCAGATCCTCATTGATCGAACGCTATCAACCAACAAGGAGAAATGGATCGCATGGCCGTATTGAATTACATTCTAATGATCGTCGTCGGGGTCATCGGCATGTCGGCACTGGATGAGGATCGCACTCGAGTTTCCCTGGAGGAGTGGTTAATTTATGCCGCCATTGTGTTTGCCGCTTGGAGACTGGTGAAAGAGCTCATTCGTCTCATTCAAGAACATGAAGGCGGTCTCTAGCAGAGCGCTTGGAAGGGGGCTCCCGAGAGGTAAGGGATGAACCAGGATCCCACCCCCCGACTGCTGAGGTCACCCTTTATCCGGTCTCACCGCTCCGTCGGTGACATCATGCGAGATGTCCTGATCGCTCTCGTTCCGGGGGCTTTGATGGCCTTGTGGGTCTATGGCGGTGGGGTGATCCTCCAGGTCGGACTGGGTGTGGCAACGGCCCTGATCACCGAAGCTGTCCTCTTAAGACTCCGCGGTCGCCCCATCCAAGCGACCCTTCAGGATCACAGTGCGCTCCTGACCGGTCTCTTGCTAGCGCTTTGTCTCCCCCCATTGGCCCCTTGGTGGGTCCCTGTCACCGGCGCGGTCCTTGCGATTACTTTTGGCAAACAAGTCTACGGCGGATTGGGTCAGAACCCCTTTAATCCCGCCATGGTCGGCTACGCCATGCTGATCATTTCGTTTCCCCAAGAAATGACTCTTTGGAGTGGAACCTTCGGCGATGGCCCCTCTCTTGGCAGCAGCTTAACCGCAGTCCTTGGATCACCGGAGAAGGCCTGGTGGGACAGTATCGCGAGGGCAACCCCCCTGACTGTGCTCCATGATGGCCTTAAAACCTCTTTAGAGAAGGGAACACCCCTCCCGCACCCCGCGTTGACCGCTTCGCTCCTGATCAACCTCGCCTATCTGGCCGGGGGCTGCTGGCTGGTGGTCCGTCAAGCCCTCGACTACCGGATCCCTTTGGCCATGCTGGGCGTCCTGTTGCTGGGCAATATGACGCTACAAACGTTCCAGGGCGGGATCTTGGGAAGCCTTCAGCCGCTCTTTTTGGGATCGACCATGTTGGGCGCTTTTTTTATTGCCACCGACCCCGTAACGGCCGCCAACACCCCCCGTGGCCGCTGGCTCTATGGTGCTGGAATCGGGGGGCTGACCCTCCTCATCCGCTGCTATGGCAACTACCCGGACGGGATCGCTTTTGGGGTCCTCCTGATGAACTTTGCAGCGCCGAGCCTTGATCTCCTCACACGACCCAAAGCTTACGGTCACTCCTAAGGTCGCCGTCCCTTGAGACTCAGATCATCACCTGAGTCCCAAGCTCGACCACTCGATCAAGAGGAATCTGAAAGTATCTGGCCGCGGAACCTGCATTACGGGCCATGCCGATAAAGAGCCGGATCCGCCAGAGCGCCATCAATGGCGAGGGCTTTGCAATCAGCGTCTCCCGACTCATGAAAAAATAGGTCTCGTTGGGATCTATCGTGATTTCACGGCTCGAGGAGCGGAGCGCCTTTTGTATATTGGGTGATTCTGCAAAGCCATAGTGAAGGGTGATCCGAAACAACGAGTCAGCCAGCTTCTGAACGTCCCGCCGTTTTTCAGGCGCCACTCTCGGTAAGGGTTCGGTCACCACGCTCATGATGATGACATTGTCGTGGAGGGCTCTATTGTGGCGAAGATTATTCAATAGTGCGAGGGGAATACCCTGTCGGCTTAACGTCAAATAGACCGCCGTCCCAGAAACCCGAACCGGCGGTTGCGCCACCGTCATGGCCAAGAACTCTTCCACGGGCATCGCCTTCTCCTGGAGTTTGTTCTGCAGCACCGAGCGCCCGCTTTTCCAAGTACTCAGGAGAACAAAGACCACCGCACCAATCACCAGCGGAAACCAGCCGCCATCCGGTATCTTCGGGATATTGGCCCCAAAGAAAGCAAGATCGACCATCAAGAACAAGAGGGCAACAAGACCACTCAGAAAGGCGTTCCACTTCCAAAGACTTAAGACCACCACAAAGGCCAAGATCGTATCAATCGCCATCGTTCCGGTGACCGCGATCCCATAGGCTGCCGCTAACTTGGAGGAGGACTGAAGACCCACAATCAGCACAATGACACCGACCATCAACATGGTGTTGATGGCCGGAACATAGATCTGACCCATCTCATCCTCCGAGGTGTACTTGATGGTCAGCCTGGGACAGAAACCTAATTGAATCGCCTGGGCTGTCAGCGAGAAGGCCCCAGAAATAACCGCTTGGGAGGCAATCACGGTCGCGAGTGTCGCCAGTATGATCATGAACGACAGCCATGCGGGTGGCACCATCAGGTAGAAGGGGCTACTGATGGCTGCGGGATCTCGGGTCAACAGGGCCGCCTGACCAAAATAATTGAGCATCAAAGCAGGGAGCGCCACATAAAACCACGCTTTCCGGATCGGAATCCGGCCAAAGTGTCCCATATCGGCATAGAGGGCCTCGCCGCCCGTCACCGATAAAACGACCGCCCCCAGGGTCAAGAATCCATGCCAGCCGTTCTCTCTAAAGAAGTCAACCGCGCGCCTAGGATCAAGCGCTCTAAGCACTTCCGGGGTTTCAAGGAGACTTTCAAGGCCAATGACCGCAAGACTCGAAAACCACAAAAGCATGATGGGCCCGAACAACTGGCCTACCTTGCCGGTCCCATGATGCTGAGATCGGAACAAGAGAATAAGAACCGCTAGCGCGATGGGAATGATGAAGTCATGCAACTGCGGTTTTAGGACCTCAAGCCCCTCAACGGCACTCAAAACGGAAATCGCAGGAGTAATGACCCCATCACCATAGAACAGTGAAGCCCCCATGAGTCCAAGACCTATGAGCAATGCCTTAAGTCCAGGGCCCAGTCGCGCTTTCTGCGTCACCAACGACATCAAGGCCATAATACCGCCCTCGCCCTTGTTGTCAGCCCGCATGATAAAGACAACGTATTTCAGCGAGATCACGATAAGGACCGACCAGAACACCAAAGACAGAATACCCAGAATATTCTCATCGGAGGGCAGCACAGGATGACTCCCACCAAAGCATTCCTTGAGGGTATAGAGAGGGCTGGTACCGATATCACCAAACACGACCCCGAGTGCTGCGACGATCAATCCCTTGGAATCTCTTGACGGCTGCCCGTGGTGAAGACTCATACTGGTCCCTCTCCTCTGTTCTCAGCGTTTGAAAGCCTTGCCCAAAGCCTCTGCCATCGCCCCGCGGGGGGGTAAAGCCGCCGGAGGCGGCCTTTTCCCTCGCGCGTCCTTTTGATCAGAACCCTGCGGCCTTTCAGCGTGATGGGACTTCTCTTCAGGTGGCGCCTCTCGCTTCATGCTCAGAGCGATACGTTTTCGGGTGGCATCGACCTCCAAGACCTTGACCTTCACCACGTCACCCGCCTTGACGATGTCCCTTGGATCCTTGACGAATTGATCAGCCAGATGAGAGATATGAACGAGACCATCCTGATGCACGCCGATATCAACAAAAGCACCGAAATTGGCCACATTGGTCACGACCCCTTCGAGCATCATCCCTGCCTTGAGATCCTTGAGTGTGGATACATCGTCCTTGAAGGCGGCGGTCTTAAATTCAGGCCGCGGATCACGTCCAGGCTTCTCCAGTTCTTTGAGGATGTCCTTGACCGTGGGTAACCCGAACCGATCGTCCACATAGCGTTCAGCTTCGAGTGACCTCAAAAAATCGCTGTTACCGATCACGGCACGCACATCTCGTCCGGTCGCTGCCGCCATGCGGGTGACCAAAGGGTAGGCTTCCGGATGGACGGCGGAGGCATCTAGTGGGTTTTCCCCCTGCATGATGCGAAGAAATCCTGCAGCCTGTTCAAAGGTTCGGTCACCAAGCCGCGGCACCTGACGGAGTCCTTCCCGGGTCGCGAAAGGCCCATGCTGATCCCGATAATCGACGATGTTTTGGCTGATAGTGGCCGATAATCCTGACACATATCGCAAGAGGGCAGAGGAGGCCATATTGACATCCACCCCGACCGCATTGACGCAATCCTCGACAACGGCGTCGAGGCTTTTTGAAAGGCGCAGTTGATTCAGATCGTGCTGGTACTGCCCTACCCCAATGGCCTTGGGTTCGATCTTGACCAGTTCAGCCAGGGGATCTTGAAGGCGGCGAGCAATCGAGACTGCGCCCCTCAAGGTCACATCAAGATCAGGAAATTCAAGGGCCGCCAGTTGAGAGGCGGAATACACCGAAGCCCCAGCTTCAGACACCGATACCTGTGTGAGTCCAAGATCCGGGTGGGCACGCGTCAGCGCTTGGACTAATTGATCGGTCTCTCTTGATGCCGTGCCATTACCAATCGCCACTAATTCGACCTGATGCTGGCGAGCGATTGTGGCCAGAACGTCAAGCGAGGGATCCCATTCCTTACGGGGAACATGGGGATAAATAGTCGCTGTCGCCAAAAGCTTACCGGTTTCAGCGACCACGGCGACCTTAACCCCGCTCCGAAGCCCAGGATCAAGGCCCATGGTCACCTTAGGCCCTGCCGGTGCAGCCAGAAGAAGGTCCTTGAGATTCCGGGCAAAGACCTGAATGGCCTCCTCCTCGGCGAGATCCTTCAGTCGTTGCTTCAAATCGAGATCAATCTTCGGGAGCAATTTGATACGGTAGGCATCATGAACACAATCGATGAGCCATTCATCAGCCGGCCGCCCCTCGAAACGAATCCCCTCTTTTTCTTGGATGAATCCCTTGGCCAAGGCATGGGCCCTCTCCTCATCCCGTCCTGGCTTCAGGGTGAGATCGAGGATGTCCTCGTTACGGCCCCGATAAAGGGCCAGAAGACGGTGCGATGGAATGTGGGCAAGCGGCTCTCCATAGTCGAAATAATCTCGAAACTTGGCGCCCGAGATTTCTTTACCCTCTTTGACCTTGGCGATCAAAAAACCCTGATCCCAGATCTTTTCCCGCAACCCACTGACGGTGATCGCATTTTCAGAGAAATGCTCCATCAGAATCTGGCGGGCCCCCTCCAGCGCTTGCTCCACCTCGCCAATACCCTGTTCGGGATTGAGATAAGGGAAAGCAAAAACCGCAGGAACCATCTCAGGCTTTGCCAATAACCCCATAGCCAGGGGCTCAAGGCCTGCCTCTCGGGCCATCTGAGCTTTGGTGCGGCGCTTGGGCTTATAGGCAAGATAAAGATCTTCGAGCAGTGTTTTGGTCTCCGCGGCCAGGATCGAAGCCTTCAATTCAGGCGTCAGCTTATCTTGTTCAAGGATGCTGGACAGAATGGTTTGACGTCGTGCCTCAAGCTCCCGAAGATAATAAAGACGCGTCTCCAGAAGCCTGAGCTGGCTGTCGTCCAGTGAGCCGGTCGCTTCCTTCCGGTAACGAGCGATAAAGGGAACGGTGGCACCTTCATCAAGAAGACGGACCGCGGCCACCACCTGAGTCGGTTTGACCGATAGTTCGTCTGCAAGTCGGGCCATGATGTCCATCGATAATCGTTCTCGGGTTCGGCGGTATAGCTGAAAAAAAGGCCACTTATCGCGGCCTTTTGAATATTATTTCTTCCTAAGGATCAGGGACGACCGTCTTCGGCGCCTTCTTTTTCAGGGACCAACAGGTCGGCCCGGCTCACGCCAAGCTTATAGGCCAGTGCCGTCGCCACATAGATCGATGAATAGGTCCCCACAAAGATACCAATCACCAGGGCGATGCCGAAGTTCCGCAGCACCTCACCCCCCCAGATCGCCATCGCCATCGCCGTTAAGAAGGTCAAAAACGACGTCATCAGGGTTCGACTTAAGGTCTCGTTGATGGACTGATTGATGATCTCCAGCGTATCGGCACGGCGGATTTTTCGGAAATTCTCCCGCACCCGGTCAAACACGACGATGGTGTCATTCAGGGAGTACCCCATAATGGTCAGCACAGCGGCCAATACCGTGAGATCGAAATCGAGCTGGAAGACGGAAAACAAACCGACAATCACAGTGATGTCGTGGAGCGTCGCGAGGATCGCTCCCAGTGCGAATCGGTACTCAAAACGCCAGGCGACATAGATCAAAATGAACACGGTGGAGGCCAAGAGCGCGATGAGACTGCCCTCCACCAGATCATCACCGACCTGAGGCCCCACAAACTCGACCCGCTTAATATCGGGGCGGTCTTCGACATTCTTGTTCAGGGCATCCATGACCTGCGTCCGCATCTCCATGCCTTTTTCGCCCCGCTTCAGTGGTGCAAGCCGAATCAAGACGTCCTTGGTCGTCCCAAAATTCTGGACCGTGGGATTTGAGAAGCCAGCCGCCTCGAGATCACTGCGAATAGCGTTGAGATCTGCAGGATGTTGATAGCCTGCTTCAATCACCGTCCCGCCAGTAAAGTCCACTGCAAAATTCAATCCCTTGATCGTCAATGAACCAATAGCAATGACGCTCAGCGCGAGGGATGCGACGACAGCCGTCCCGCGCCATTTCATAAAATCAATGGCGTAGTGCCGTTGGGTAACCGTATTTGCTGACAAGACTATCTACTCCTCAATATAGTTGAAACCGCGTTCTGAATCCGCCTTCAAGGCTAAATCCAGAGCTTGGCAGCACGCTTTTGCCCGTAGATGAAATTCACCATCATCCGGGTGCAGCTGACGGCGGTGAACAGCGACGTAATGATGCCGATGGTCAAGGTGACGGCAAAGCCCTTCACGGGACCAGAACCAATCCCAAACAGCATGACCGCTGCAATCAGATTGGTGACGTGAGAATCCCAGATGGTCGCGAAAGCTCGATCAAAGCCAGCATAGATGGCGCCCTGAGGGGATGCACCATTGCGAATTTCTTCCTTGATGCGCTCATAGATCAAAACATTGGCGTCCACCGCCATTCCCACCGTCAGGGTAATCCCTGCGATACCTGGAAGGGTCAGAGTCGCTTGCATGGCGGATAAAATGGCCAGGATCAAGGCCACGTTAAACAACAGCGTAATGTTCGCGACGATCCCGAAAACTTTGTAGTAAAAAAGGACGACCAAGGCCACCAGCAGGAAGCCGATCTCGAAGGATCGAACACCCTGTGCAATATTTTCCTTACCGAGGCTTGGACCGACGGTGCGCTCCTCGACAATGTCCACGGGTGCGGCCAAGGCTCCTGACCGCAGCAACAGCGAGAGATTACGTGCTTCATCCGTGCCATCAAGACCGCTGATTTGGAATCGCTTGCTGAAGCGGTCGCGAATGGTGGCGATATTAATGACCTCTTCGACCGTCCGCTTGGTTGTCACCTTCTTACCGCCCACTTCCTTGGTCTCGTTCTTGTTCTCGATGTAGACCACGGCCATCGACTTATTAATGTTCTCCTTCGTCGTATCCGCCATCTTTCGGGCACCCGGACCATTGAGGGTAATAAAGACCGCGGCCGAGCCTGACTGCTGCTCAAGCCCTGATGAGGCATCGATGATCTGGTCACCCGTCACGATAATCTTTCGCTGCAGCAGCACCGGCCTGCCTTGGCGGTCTTTGTAAAGCTTCGAACCAATCGGCGTCTTGGTCTCGTCCGTTGGCGTTGGATGGTCGGCATCCACCATTCTGAATTCAAGGGTTGCCGTGGCACCCAGGATTTCCTTAGCGCGGGCAGTATCCTGGACCCCCGGCAGCTGAACCACGATTCGATCATCGCCTTGCTGCTGGATGACCGGCTCTGCAACACCGAGTTCGTTCACACGATTTCGCAGCGTGGTCACATTTTGGGCCACAGCCAGGCGACGGATCTCCCGAGCTTCGGTATCGCTCATTCGACCATTCAAGGTCGTGCCGTCTTCATCAAAGACTAAGCCACGCACTTCTCGTTTGAGCGTACTCTCAGCCTGCCCCAGGGTATTGGCATCTTGGAACTTGATCTGGATCACGTGGTTGTTGCGATCGACCGAACCATAGTGGATTTTGCTATCTCTGAGCAGGGTGCGGATATCTTCTGCATAGCGCTCTTCCGCCTGCTTGATCGCGGCGTCCATGTCGACTTGCATCATGAAGTGGACACCACCTCGAAGGTCAAGACCAAGATACATAGGTCCCGCGCCAATCCGCCGGAGCCAATCAGGGGTTGCCGGTGCCAAATTGAGTGCCACCGTGTAGCGACCCTCGAAAGTGGCCCCGAGGGTGTCCGATGCCTTTAACTGCGCGTCCGTATCCTCAAACCGGATCAACAACCGTTTATCCGACAGCTCGACCGCCTTAGGCGTCAAGCCGACCGCCGTCAGAGACTTCTCGGCGGTTGCGACCAGATTCTGGTCCAAAAGAGCACCTCGAAGCGGTGACAGCTGGACCGAAGGATCCTCCCCAAAAAAATTTGGCAGGGCATAGACCGCCGCAAGGACAAGGATGAGGGAGATGAGACTGTTTTTCCAGAGAGGAAAATGATTACGCATGTTAACTGCCTATGAGCGCGACGACGTGAAAGCGGTCGGCGGAAACGTGAGAGGAACCTTAGGATGACTTTTAGGCCTTTTTTCTGGCCTTGAAGGTCCCCTTGGGAAGCAGGGAAACAACGGCATTCCGCTGGACATGGACATGAACGTTATCAGCCAACTCGAGTTCCACGAAATTGTCATCAAGATCAATGACACGACCTAAAAGTCCACCCGAAGTCACGACTTCACTCCCCTTACCCAAAGCATCGACCATTTTCTTATGTTCCTTGGTCTTGCGCTGCTGCGGCAGGATAAAAAGGAAGAAAAAGGCCGCCATGATTCCGACCGGCAGGATCATACCGACAAAGCCGGGGTCCTGTGCTGCGGCAGGGACGGCTTCAGCCAGCGCATCTGAGATGAAAAAACCCATGGACTTACTCCTAACAATGAGTGGCGAATAAACCTCGGATTATGCCACAGAAGGGGGCAAACTTTCGCGTAGACGGTAAAACTCCTCGACGAAAACCTTGAGGTTCCCCTGCTCGATCGCCTCCCGAAGACCCGCCATCAACGCCTGATAGTAATAAAGGTTGTGGATCGTATTGAGCCGCGCCCCCAAGATCTCACCACACTTGTCGAGATGCCGGAGATAGGCCCTTGAATAGTTCTGACAGGTATAGCAGCGACAGGATTCATCAAGCGGACGGATATCATCCTGATAGGTCGCATTTCGAATCCTGAGCGTTCCGTAACGGCTGAAGATATGCCCATTCCGGGCATTACGGGTCGGCATCACACAATCGAACATGTCGATACCCTGACAGACCGCCTCCACCAGATCTTCCGGGGTCCCCACCCCCATGAGATAGCGCGGTCTATCTAAAGGGAGTAAAGGCACCACCGCGTCAAGAACCCGGGTCCGATCTGCCTTTGGTTCACCGACTGAGAGACCGCCGATGGCATACCCATCGAATCCCATGTCCATCAGGGCCTGAGCGGAGGTGACCCGCAGATCCTCATAGACCCCCCCCTGAACAATCGCAAATAAGGCAGATGGATTATCGCCATGGGCCTTTTTGCTGCGGCCTGCCCAGCGCAGGGAGAGCGCCATGGAATCACGGGCCTCCTCATAAGTCGCAGGGTATGGCGTACACTCATCGAAAATCATGACCACGTCTGAACCCAGGGCACGCTGGACCGCCATGGATTCTTCTGGCCCCAAAAAAACCGTATCACCATCGATGGGTGATTGAAAACGGACACCCTCCTCGGTGATTTTTCGCATCGCCCCAAGACTGAAGACCTGAAATCCGCCGGAGTCCGTCAATATGGGACCAGACCAGTGCATAAAATCATGGAGATCGCCGTGCTTCCTAATCACCTCGGTACCCGGCCTCAACATGAGATGAAAGGTGTTGCCGAGGATTATTTCGGCACCAATCGCCCGAAGTTCCTCAGGGGTCATCGCCTTTACCGTCCCATAGGTACCGACCGGCATGAAGGCCGGCGTCTGCACGGTCCCTCTGGGGAAAGATAATTCGCCGCGCCGGGCGCGACCATCCGTCTTAATCAGGCGATATTCCATTTTCTGTGTCGCAGTAACGCCATCGGCCCGCTTACTTCTGCAGGCGGGCCGGTGGCTAAGCTGATTGCTTTTTATTATGGGTGCCGATGTCGGATTTAAATCAGACAGTAAGGTATTGATGGTACACGATACCCAATAAAATGACGAGGCTCAACGACGTAACAGACACTATTCGGCAAGCGCATATCACCTACTTTCTGCGTGGCCAAAAGGCAAATAAGAAGTTATGGTCAAGGCTCGGTGACCGACCTAATCTCCACGACAAAGTCTTGTTGACCTCGGCCTTATAGGCGCCTCTGTGGTGATGCGGCGATTAAGGGGGGCAAGCGGGTGGTCGGGATCGATAAAGACCCTGAAAGAATTGACTTTGCTACGGCCTATTTAGCGGAAAGATTTCCAGATTTAGTGGGCCGCGTCGAATTCTTTTGCTGTGAACTAAAAGACCTTAAAGAACAGTCGCTTGCTCTGATTCTTTCGAAAGGCTTTTTAAGAACACATCATGGATTTACCGACCAGGATGAAGCTTTCAAAGGAGTATCTTAAGCCGGGTGGCCGACTCTATGGAATTTTGGTCCACTCTTTAAATAGCCCCTATGGAGATCACAGGAGAACGCGACTCATTCTTCCATGACTACATACCCGTCTGCCTGAAAGATTCATCGTGAAATATCTCAAACTTATTGGAAAAGATCACCTGCACTCCATTCACGATCTTGGACTGAACACGTGATCGTTTCAGGGTTATCAGGATGTTTTTAAAAACAGTGGATTGAAACTGGTTTAGCTTGGGGTGAAGGTGAGTGACCATACTATTTCCCGACTCTTTATCTTACATCCGGAAGATAGGGTTATTTAGAGAATATTTCACTCACAATATCTATGCGCTTTTTGATCGCTCATGGTTTGATGGCTTCTACTGAACAATAAAAAACCCGCTAGGCCTTCTGGTCTGCGGGTTTTTATATTTCTTCGGTTCTCGTTGAACCTATGATTGGTGCCGATGGTCGGATTTGAACCGACACGACTTGCGTCACCACCCCCTCAAGATGGCGTGTCTACCAATTTCACCACATCGGCTAAATCATCAAACGTCGATTACGCGAACCTGAAGCCTATGGCTTGCCAGCGGGTTTTGCGGGAGGGACCACAGCTGGAACGTCACTCTTGACGGGCGGCTGGGGTTCGATCGCTATCGGCGGAAGATCGCGCTGCTGAGGTGCTAAGACCTCCGGCGCATCCATAATATCTTGGACCTTATTATCCTTGTTGGCTGCCAGATAGGCAAGACTCAGGCTGGTCGTAAAGAACACGGTTGCCAGAATGGCCGTCGTTCTAGAAAGAAATGATGAGGCGCCTCGTGCACCAAACACAGAGTTGGATGCGCCACCAAAACCTGCCCCGGCATCGGCCCCGCGCCCTTGCTGCAGAAGAACGAGACCCACGATTGCAATGGCAATCAGGACATGGACAACCATTATGAACTGATACATGCTGTTTTCCTGTTACGGAGCCAGGCAAATGGCTAAGAATGATGCTGCATCAAGGGAAGCTCCCCCGATCAGGCCGCCGTCTACATCCGGCTGACTAAAGAGTGCTGCGGCATTGTCCGCCTTGACGCTACCACCGTAAAGAATCTGCAGCGTGGACGCCACATCGGCATCAAGGGCTTTAATCTTTGAGCGGATGTACGCATGAACTTCTTGCGCCTGCTCGGCCGATGCCGTGCGACCGGTACCAATCGCCCAAACCGGCTCATAAGCAATCACGGCTTGGCGAAGTGATCCAACACCTGAGGTGGCGATCACCGCATCGAGCTGGGCATCAATCACCGTGAAGGTACGCTCAGACTCCCGTTCTTCGAGCGTTTCACCGACGCAAAGGATCGGCGTCACCCCATGGCCAATGGCCTTGGCATAGCGCGCAGCGACCAAGGCATCAGTTTCGCCATAGATGGCGCGGCGCTCAGAGTGACCGACCAAGGCAAGGCTGCAGCCGACATCTTTCAACATGATCGCTGAGATCTCACCGGTGTAAGCACCCGCATCGTGATCAGCCACATTCTGCGCGCCTAGCTGCACGCGACCGGCTGCCGTCGCGGCCAGATCCGCAATGTAAATGGCAGGTGGGCACACGCCGACATCTGTCTTTGCATCCGCCGGCAAACCCGCGACGATCTCTTTGAGCAGCCTCTGAGAACTGGCGCGGTCACCATTCATTTTCCAGTTACCGACCACCAATCGACGACGCGACATGTTACTCTCCCTCAGAACCAAGTAAATCCCGCAAGTCTACCGGCATTAGCTCAGAACTTCAAGCATTAGCCCCTTGTGAATCAGACGTCCATCAAGGCACCGGCGATCCTTTTGATGGGTCCGACGGCCTCAGGTAAAACCTCCTTAGCGATTCGCCTTGCCCAGGAACTCGGCGGTGAAATCATCAGTGTCGACTCCGCCCTGGTCTACCGCGGCATGGACATCGGAACCGCAAAACCAGCGCCCGACCAGCAAGGCGGCATCCCCCATCACCTGATCGATATCCTAGATCCCCTAGAAGCCTACTCCACCGGCCAATTTCATCAAGACGCTGAAGCCCTCATGGGGGCCATCAGCGATCGCGGCCGAATACCGATCCTCGCCGGCGGCACCATGCTCTATTTTCATGGCCTCAGCCAGGGTCTTGCGACCCTGCCTCCGGCCAGCCCCGCGCTCCGCGAAGCGATCACCGCCGAGGCCCAACGCCTGGGCTGGGACGCCCTCCATCGGGACCTTCAGAACATTGACCCGGTCGCCGCCGCAAGGATCCACCCCAAGGACCCGCAAAGAATCCAACGGGCGCTTGAGGTCTTTCGTCTCACCGGCATCCCGCTGACGACGTGGATCAAAAGAACCCAGCACAAAAGCGATCGCCCCCTCATTAAGCTGGTCCTTCGTCCCGGCGACCGAGCCGCACTATATCAGCGGATTGAGGGCCGATTTTTGGCGATGCTGGAGCAGGGACTGATTGAGGAAGTGGCCCGCCTGTTTGATCGGGGCGACCTTCATGCCGACCTCCCTGCCCTCCGCGCGGTGGGCTATCGCCAGGTGTGGTCGTATCTCGAGGGCGCATGGTCGCGGGAAGCGATGATCGAGCGCGCATTGATCGCCACCCGGCAGTTCGCTAAACGGCAGATGACCTGGCTGCAGAAGGAAACCGAAGCCCAGGTCCTGTTCAGCGAGGAGCCTCAGCTATTGGATCGGGCATTATCGACGATTCGCGAGCAACTTGAGCTATAAAGGCGCGGCCGAGCGCATCGGCAGCAAAGAGGGCGTCACGAAGGGCGTCCACCGTCACCACAAAGGGCTCATTATGGGCTGTTTCACCAGGCGCCAAGGCGCGTCGGGCGATGTCTTCTGCCTGCTCAGGTGACAGCGTCTCAAGGCCCAGCTCTTTGAGCGTGACCGGCAAACCCACCGCGCATGAGAACCCGAGGACCTCTTCAATCAGCGCCGCATCGCGCCCTTCAAGCACCAACTGCACCAGCGTACCAAAGGCCACTTTCTCCCCGTGCATCCGGTCATGGGTTTCAGGCGCTTGCGTCAAGCCATTGTGGACAGAGTGAGCGACTGCAAGCCCCCCCGATTCAAAGCCGAGACCCGACAACAGCGTGTTGGCCTCGACGATGCGTTCAAGGGCTGGTGTCACCAAGCCCTCCCTGGCGGCCGCAACGGCCTGCACACCGTCCTTCAGCAAAGTCTCATAACAGAGTCGGGCCAGCTGCTGTGCGGCGAGCGTACTCAAACCGCCCACCTGGTTGCGGCGGCAGGCACGATCAGCCGCCGCTGCCTCAAAATAAGTCGCGAGGGCATCCCCCATCCCGGCGATCAGCGTTCTGACCGGGGCCTTGGCAATCACCCGCGTGTCGACCAGCACCAGATCCGGATTGCGCCGATAAAAAAGGCACCGCTCAAACACCCCATCTGGACTGTATATCACCGACAACGCACTGCAAGGGGCATCGCTGGCCGCGGTCGTCGGGCAGCAAGCCACCGGGAGCTCGAGGGCTAAAGCCACCGCTCGGGCGGTATCGAGCACCTTGCCCCCACCGGCACCTACGAGGGTCGTCGCGCCGACCCTCAGAGCTTCGTGACGACCTCGCTCAATCTCAGCGTCTGAGCATTCCCCACCAAAATCATAGACCGCGAAAGGGATCTCAAGATCCCCAAGGGTTTTAGCCCACACATCGTCAAGATGACGGCGGGCACTTTGGCAGGCAATGATCAGAAGAGGGCCATCAAGACCCAGTTTTTTAAGCTCGCTCCCAAGCGCCCAGGTGGCGTCCCGTCCTTGAACGTATCGGGCCGGAGCACAAAAGATGGTGAGCCCCAGCGCGGCAGCAGGATCTTGGCCGCTCACAGGGCCTTAATCCTTCGGCGCATGATTTTTGGCGAGCTGCCCGACGGCGGCCTTGACCAGATCCGTCAGCCCCTCGCCACCGGCTTCATAATGTCGAATGATGGCGGACTGCATCCTTCGCTCCCAGAAATTCTTAAGGTGATGAGTGACCCCTGCGATCCCCTGCTCGCGATCAGGCTCTGCGGCAAAGAAATCGCCAATACTGTTGGCCATTTTGACCAGATTTTTTATATCCATGGACGGGAATGTATCAGAAAAACGTCAATGATTAGGCATTCATTAGGCTACGGCGACCCCCGAGGTCGCATGCATCAGCCGCTCAGGGTGAGTATAGACGACGTGATCACGATCTCTCGCGAACCCCACTAAGGCCATGCCGGATGCATCGGCCAGACGAATGGCAAGCCCCGTGGGCGCCGACATCGCAGCGATCAGCCCCACCCCCATCACCGCACATTTCTGGACCATTTCGTAACTGGCTCGACTGGTCACCAACACAAAGCCGGAGGAGAAATCTTCACCCCGCCGAGCCAGCGCGCCCAGCAGCTTATCAAGCGCATTGTGGCGGCCAACATCTTCACGAACAACGAGATCCTCCCGGCCTGGAACCACCCATGCCGCGGCATGAACAGCGCCGGTCAACGTATTAAGCCGCTGGGAGGCTCCGATGGTGTGGAGCGCCCTCATCAGGGCGTCTTCAGGAACGATCAGCTGAGAGGTGACTGGGGCCGGTTTGCGGACCGCCTGGGCCAGGGTTCTGGCGCCGCAGAGGCCACAACCCGTGCGACCGGTGAGATTGCGTCCTTGTCCTTGAACCGCTTCACAGCGTGCGCTAGGAATCTTCACCCGAATCTCGATGCCGTCCGCCCGCTCGACCACACGAATGGCCTCGACTTCACCCGAATGAGCCACGATGGACTCCGTGAGGCTGAAGCCTAAGGCAAAATCATCGAGATCAAGGGGCGTCGCTAGCATCACGACATGAGGCTCCCCATTGTAGAGCAGCGCCACCGGGGCCTCTTCTGCCACAGCGTCCTCAACCGTGACACCAACACCGCCCCGCCAACGCTCAACTGACCGAACCCGATAGCCGGGCCAACCAAGCTCAGCCCCAACATCCATAGGGGGCCGCCTCAATCAACCGCCGCGAGGCGGTGCTCCAGAAGATTCTGTTGTTCCTCACTGAATTCACGATAGTCCTGCTGCCATTCAGAAGGACTCGTCACCTTGGTCACCTGGACCGCTGTGACTTTATACTCAGGGCAATTGGTTGCCCAGTCAGAGGTGTCCGTGGTGATGACGTTGGCTCCCGACTCAGGGAAGTGAAATGTGGTGTAAACCACCCCTGGCTGAACCCGTTCGGTCAAGGTGGCCCGCAGCACGGTTTCTCCGGCGCGGCTCTTAATGCCGACCCAATCGCCCGCATTGATACCCCGGTCTTCAGCGTCATGGGGATGAATTTCAAGGCGATCCTCTGAATGCCAGAGCGAATTCTGGGTTCTGCGGGTCTGTGCGCCGACGTTGTACTGGGACAGGATGCGACCCGTGGTGAGGATCAGCGGGTAACGGCTGGAGGTCCGTTCTGAGGTCGGCACGTATTCCGTCAAGAGGAAGCGCCCCTTGCCGCGAACGAAAGTTCCAACGTGCATGGTCGGCGTCCCAAGGGGGGCCTCGTCATTACACGGCCACTGAACACTGCCAAGCTCATCGAGTTTTTTAAAGCTGACGCCAGTGAAGGTCGGCACCAACCGGGCAATCTCATCCATGATTTCCGAGGCATGCTGATAATCCATCGGATAGCCGAGGGCATTGGATAAGAGCTGGGTCACCTCCCAGTCTTCATAACCCGCCAACGGCGTCATCACCCGACGAACCGGCGAAATACGACGTTCGGAATTGGTGAAAGTCCCGCTCTTTTCAAGGAAGGACGCGCCTGGGAGAAACACATGGGCAAACTTAGCGGTTTCATTCAGGAATAGATCCTGAACCACCACGCACTCCATCGCTCTGAGGGCCGCATGGACATGCTGGATATCAGGATCGGACTGTGCGATGTCCTCGCCTTCACAATAAAGCCCCATGAAGCTTCCATCCATGGCGGCACTGAACATATTCGGAATCCGCAGACCCGGTTCAGCGTCGAGCGTCACACCCCACACGGATTCAAACAAAGACCGCGTGGTGATATCCGAAACATGACGATAGCCCGGGAGCTCATGCGGGAAGGACCCCATATCACAGGAGCCTTGAACATTATTCTGGCCACGGAGGGGATTGACACCAACCCCTTCGCGACCGACGTTCGCGGTCGCCATCGCAAGATTGGCAATACCCATCACCGCTGTGGAACCCTGACTGTGCTCGGTGACCCCAAGGCCATAGTAGATCGCCGCATTGCCGCCGGTTGCATAGAGCCTTGCCGCTTCACGAACGAGTCGGGCCTCAACACCTGTCACCGCCTCAAGGGCTTCCGGTGAATGCCGCTCATCCGCCACGAAGGTCTTCCATTTCTCGAAAGACTCCAGCTCACAGCGTTCCAGAGCAAACGCCTCATTGACCAAGCCTTCGGTGACGATCACATGCGACAAGGCATTGATCAGCGCCACATTGGTGCCAGGACGGAGTTTGAGATGATAATCGGCCTTGACGTGCACCGACTTGACCAAATCGATCTGGCGGGGGTCAGCGACAATCAGACGAGCCCCCTCACGAATCCGGCGCTTCATCGCAGAACCAAACACGGGATGGCCATCGGTTGGATTAGCCCCGATGACAAGAATCACATCGGTCTTCCGGATCGAGTCAAAGGTCTGGGTGCCGGCAGATTCTCCGAGGGTCTGCTTGAGGCCATACCCTGTGGGTGAGTGGCAAACCCTGGCGCAAGTATCCACATTGTTATTGCCAAAGGCGGCCCGCACCAGCTTCTGAACGACATAGGCCTCTTCATTGGTGCAACGGCTAGAGGTCAGCCCACCCACTGAACTTCTTCCGTATTTCGCCTGAATGCGCTTGAATTCACTGGCTGCATAGTCAATCGCCTCCTCCCAGGAGACCTCCTGCCAGGGATCGGTGATCTTCTGACGGATCATCGGCTTGGTGATGCGGTCCTGATGCGTCGCATAACCAAAAGCGAACCGGCCTTTAACGCAGGAATGACCATGATTGGCATGGCCATCCTTGTTAGGCACCATGCGAACCACTTCTGCGCCCTTCATTTCCGCTTTGAACGAGCAGCCAACACCACAGTACGCACAGGTCGTCACCACACTATGTTCCGGCTGACCCATTTCTATCACGGACTTTTCAATCAACGTAGCCGTCGGGCAAGCCTGCACACAGGCGCCACAGGACACACACTCAGAATCCATGAACGCTTCGTTCTGACTCGGCGATACCTTCGAATCAAAGCCGCGACCATCGATGGTCAGCGCAAAGGTCCCTTGCACTTCCTCACACGCCCTGACACAGCGGGAGCAGACAATACACTTTGAAGGGTCGAACTGGAAATAGGGATTACTGACGTCCTTTTCGGCCTTGAGATGATTCTCACCCTCATAACCGTAGCGGACTTCTCGAAGACCCACGGCACCGGCCATATCTTGGAGTTCACAATTGCCGTTCGCAGAACAGGTCAAACAATCGAGCGGGTGGTCTGAAATATAAAGCTCCATCACCCCCTTCCGAACCGCGGCGAGGCGATCATTCTGGGTGCACACCTTCATGCCCTCACCGACCGGCGTGGTACACGAGGCCGGAAGGCCGCGGGCACCCTCGACCTGGACCAAACAGAGCCGGCAGGAACCAAAAGGATCCAGACTGTCAGTGGCACACAGTTTAGGTATTTGAATACCGGCTGTGGCAGCCGCTCTAAGGATGGATGTCCCTTCCGGAACAGTCACCTTGAATCCATCGATCTCGAGGGAAACCGTTTGGTTGGAATCGCTGACGGGCGTTCCATAATCACAATCACGTACAGCCATTGTTATGCCTCCACAATTCAGCATGTCCACATCCGGGGCGACCATCGGCGACTTTGGGTTGCGCCACTCTCTGGCCCCCGGTTCGCCGCTTATTGAGCGGATGTCACCCCAAAATCTTCTGGAAAATGATTCAAGGCACTGAGAACGGGATAAGGGGTCATCCCGCCCAGCGCACAAAGGGAACTCGCCAGCATCGTATCACTGAGATCTCGCAGCAGCGCGACCTGCCGCTCCGTCTCTTCACCGGCTCTGATCTTGTCAATAATCTCGACACCGCGGGTCGACCCGATACGGCAGGGCGTACACTTGCCGCAAGATTCGATGGCACAGAATTCCATGCCATATCGCGCCATCTTCGACATATCAACGGTCTCATCGAAAGCGACCACGCCGCCATGCCCCAAGACAGCCCAAAGCGCAGTAAAGGCTTCGTAATCAAGCGGCGTATCAAATTGTGATTCGGGCAGATAAGCCCCGAGCGGCCCGCCGACCTGAACGGCCTTAATCGGTCGACCACTTTGTGATCCACCGCCAAAGTCATAGAGGATTTCACGGAGCGTGACACCAAAGGCCCGCTCGACGAGACCGGGTTGCTTGAGGTTACCGGCCAGCTGGATCGGTAACGTGCCGCGGGAACGCCCCATACCATAATCTTTATAGAAGGCCGCGCCCTTGTCGAGAATTATGGGAACAGAAGCCAATGAGATCACATTGTTGATCACCGTCGGCTGACCAAAAAGTCCTTCAATGGCGGGAAGCGGCGGTTTGAAACGCACCAGTCCGCGTTTCCCTTCGAGACTCTCTAAAAGCGAGGTCTCCTCACCGCAGACATAGGCACCCGCGCCAAGACGAACCTCTAAGCGAAAAGCCTTCCCAGACCCGAGGATGTTATCCCCAAGATAGCCTTGAGCTGTCGCCGATTCAATGGCCGCATTCAGCGCCACTTCGGCATCGGGGTATTCGCAGCGAAGATAAATAAAACCGTCCGTCGCTCCAACCGCAAGCCCTGCAATCGTCATCCCTTCAATCAGAACAAAGGGATCTCCTTCCATGATCATTCGGTCGGAGAAGGTTCCAGAATCCCCTTCATCGGCATTGCACACGATGTACTTTTGCGCTGACGAGGTATTTAAAACCGTCCGCCACTTGATTCCGGTCGGAAAGGCCGCACCGCCGCGGCCGCGAAGACCTGACTCGGTCACCTCTTCCACCATGGCGGCAGGTGCCATTGTCAGCGCCCGCTTCAGGCCTCGATAGCCGTCATGCGCGAGATAATCGTCAAGACTGACAGGGTCGGTGATCCCCACCCGGGCAAAGGTGAGGCGCTCCTGGCGCTTGAGATATGGGATCTCCTCGGTCAACCCCAACGCCAAGGGGTGGGCACCCCCGTTGTGAAATCCGGCCTCAAATAATCGAGGAACATCGGCGATCGTCACCGGACCATAGGCGATGCGCCCCTGAGGCGTCGCGACCTCGACCAGTGGTTCCAGCCAATAAAGCCCTCTCGAGCCATTTCGGATCAGCTCAATGGCCACCTGTCGCTTCTCCGCCTCGGCTTGAATCGCCAGAGCCACTTCCTCGGCGCCAAGCCCAAGGGCACTGGAGTCACGCGGAACGAAGACTTTGATCATGACGCGCTCCGTGTCAAATTCATAATGTCATCAAAACGCTTAGGGCTGACCCGACCATGAACCTTTTTGTCGACCATGATGGAGGGGGAGCACGCACAATTCCCAAGACAGTACACCGGCTCAAGGGTAATCGCCCCGTCACGGGTATTTTCGTGATAATCAACCCCCAAGCTGGACTTGGCATAGGCTTCCAAGGCCTCAGAACCCATCGCCTGGCAAGCCTCAGCGCGGCAAATATAGACGGTATGCCGTCCGGGCGGCGTCCCTCTAAAATAATGATAGAAACTAATGACCCCATGGACCTCGGCCCTTGAGAGATTCAATTCGGTTGCGATGAGCGGCACACACTCTCCTGGAACATAACCCAAGACCTCCTGAATCGCATGGAGAATCGGCAGCAGGGCGCCGGGTTTGGTCTTCAGTTCAGCGATGATGCCGCTGACACGTTCACTATCGAATGCTGGGTCGTTCATTTGGATTAATCTCAGAGCCACTGCCATCGGGAAATTCGCGGTCGCCGAATGGTCCGACATGGTGCATTTAGCCTCACATGCTAAACCACCGCGATGGCGCGGGATTATACTCTTCGCCGGCTATTCTGGAAACCTTTTTAGTTGACTCTTTTACTTGGTTTTTAGTTCCAGCCAAGACATCATTAATGATGATCAGGGGCCTTAGGTTTTAGGCCGGCCGCTGCATGGCCAGGGTTTACGATTACAATAGAGGATTGCTATCTTCAATGATTCTTCAGCCTTCATGAGCAAACCCCGCCGTTCCCTGTCGTTTGAGTCGCTCATTGAAGCCATGGGGCGGGCCCTCTTGGCTCGTCTTCAGCGCTTCTATTTCAGGGCTTTTGAGTCTGCGGGCCACCACAAGCGAGATATCCTGGTCACCCGGGTGGAACAGGCGAGAGACAGCCTCGAGGAAGCCAAGGTTCAGTTTCAAAACGCGCTAGACCGATTCAGTGAGCTGACACAATTTGATGGCGGCCATCTCGAGAGCGTCTATCGACAACTGAAGATCGAATACGATTACAGCCTGTCACGAGCACTGGCCGTTAAGGACCGGATTGATGCGGTTGAAACCGTGGCACAGGCTCTCTTTAGGGAATGGCAAGAGGAACTCGAACAATACAGTAATCGCTCCTTAAGGAGCAGCAGTCGCCAGAAAATGAAGCTGACGCAACAGCACTACGGGCAACTCATGACGGCTATGCGCCGGGCCGAGGGCAAAACCGACCCGGTGCTGAGGGTCTTCAATGACCAAGTTCTGTACCTCAAACATAACCTCAACGCCAAGGCGATTGCTTCGCTTGAACATGAACTCCACGCGATGTCGACCGGGGTCGCAGGCCTCATCGGCGCGATGGAACGATCGATCAGCCATGCCAACTTATTTGTCGACTCTTTGAATGGCCCCCCGCAGAAGGTATTGACCTCAGACCCCCGTTAACCATGGAGGGCTATTGGTGTTCCTCCGATTGCTGACCCTCTTGTTACTCCTCCCCGAGACCGAGAGGCTTAGGGC
>QYQA01000056.1 GCA_007280285.1 Methylococcus sp.
CCACCGCACAGTACCGGGGCCGCTATGGATCTCACGCTCATCGATGGAAATGGGCAGGAGATCGACATGGGATCCCCTATTGATGAAAATTCAGACCGCTCAGGCCCCGATTATTTTGAGGCGCGCGATGGGGTCGTCCATCAGAACCGCGACCTTTTATTCTCCGTGATGAAAGAGGCAGGATTTACCCGACACCCTGAGGAATGGTGGCATTTTAGTTTTGGCGATCAGATGTGGGCCTTCCTCAATCAACCCAGAGAAGACGACAAGGACCCTATCGCCCGCTATGGTCGAGCGGATCTTCTGGCTAAAGGGCCTAGAACATAGACCTAAAAGCGCTTGGGCAGGCTCTCAGCAAGCCAGGCAGCCAAGGCTAAACATCCGGCACCTAAAAGGCCCTGGATGACCATAAAGAGAACCAAACCTGAAAGCTCCGGCGGCCTTTCAAGCCTAAAAAGCCACCAAAATGTCATGGCAGCCACCATAAAAGATAGGCCCAAAAGATCAAGAACTCGCCGGCATAAAGGCTCACAGGCGATCGAATCTAACCACAGATGGATCCCTAAAGCCGAAACTAAAAAAAGCATCCAAGGGAGTAAAAAGCCTATCAAGAAAAGCTGTGGCGACCACCAAATGATGGTGGGAGAGGCGCCCCGAGCTAAAAACATGCCGAGCCAAACCCCAGCCAAACAAAGGAGAACACTAAGACCTATATTGAGGAAAGCCCGCAGCGGCGCGCCCCCCTCAAAAAGATAAAGGGTCTCAATGGCGAAGGTCGAGAAGGTCGTATAAGCCCCCAAGGAACCCACCAGAAGGGCTAGCCGATATTCCCCTTGGAAGGAGACTCTTTGAAGGATCCACTCGGCAAGGAATCCCATCAGAAAGGATCCCGTCACATTGATGAAGAGGGTCGCCACTGGGAATCCCCGGCCAAAGGCGGCAATGAGGGCATTGGCCACCATAAAGCGGCTCACGGCGCCCATCGAGCCCCCAAGGGCAATCGCCAAGATCTGTTTCAATGGGGTCGCCTCCTTATTCCAGTACCGCGAGATGGTTGAGGGCGATCAACTCCTTGAAGGTATCGTTATCGAGCTGGGACAACCAAGACTCGTCATTACCAACGATCAGTGAAGCGACCTGCTTTTTTTCCTCAATCAGTCGATCGATCCGTTCTTCGAGGGTGCCCATGGTGATGAATTTATGGACAAAAACATTCTTCCTCTGACCGATCCTGAAGGCCCGGTCGGTCGCCTGATCCTCGACCGCCGGATTCCACCAACGGTCAAAATGAAAGACATGGTTGGCCTTGGTAAGGGTAATACCAACCCCTCCGGCGCGCAACGAAAGAAGGAATAACCCAGGACTTGTTTCAGGATCCTGAAACTCCGCGATCATCCGCTCCCGCTTGGCGGCTGGAACCCCCCCATGAAGATAAAAAACCGGGCACTCAAGTCGCTCCCGAAGGTGCCGCTCAAGATGGCCGCCGATTTCTGCGAACTGGGTAAAGACCAGCGCCGACTCCCCCTCGCCAATGACATCCGAGAGCATATCTGAAAGCCGCTCAAGCTTCGGTGAACGATCCCCACTAAAACGACTGCCATCATGAAGGAATTGCGCGGGGTGATTACAGATCTGCTTCAACCGCGTGAGCGTTGAGAGGATGAGTCCCTGCCGGCTCATGCCATCGGCATCGCCAAGACGCTGCTCGACATCCTTGACCACCGCTTCATAGAGCGAGGCTTGCTCCTTACTGAGATGACAGAATTGTCGATTCTCTAATTTTTCAGGGAGATCCCGGATGATCTCCGGATCCGTCTTCACCCGTCTTAAGACAAACGGTTCAATCAGCCTTTTGAGCATATCCGCTCGACGAGGGTCGTTGTCCCGCTGAATCGGTAACTCATAGCGCTGACGAAATTGGGCCTGTTTTCCGAGGTAGCCTGGATTTAAGAAATTGAAGATGGACCAGAGATCGAGCAGTCGGTTTTCGACCGGCGTCCCGGTGAGCGCCAAGCGGTGATCTGCCTGCATTTTGAGAACTGCCCGGCTTTGAGCCGATGCCGGATTCTTGATGTTCTGGGCTTCATCAAGGACCACCCGCCGCCAACGGATCGCCGAGAGGATTTTTTCATCGCGCCGAGCAAGGGCATAGGAGGTGATCACCACGTCGGCCTCAAGGCAGGCACTTTCAAAGGCAACGGCATCGCGGACTCTGACCGTACCGTGGTGGATGAAAGCCCGAAGATTGGGCGTAAAGCGCTCCATCTCCTTCTTCCAGTTGCCGATCACAGAAGTCGGTGCAATCAACAAGGTGGGTCTTAATTTTTCGCCGCCCTGACGCTCCTCAAGGAGGCGAGCTAACACTTGAATCGTCTTTCCAAGGCCCATGTCATCCGCCAGGCAGCCATTGAGACCAAGACGTTCGAGAAAACAAATCCAGGCGAGACCCCGCTTCTGGTAATCCCGAAGCTGCGCCTTAAGGCCTTTGGGGTTGTCGAGGGGTTCTAACTGACTATGGTCATTCAGCTTTAAGAGCATCTCGGCGAGGGCGTGATGGGGCTCGACCTCGAAAAAATCAACATCCTCGGCCGTCTTTCTCATGAGATCAGGGAGGCTCAGGCCCTCTCCATCATCCCGGTGACGTTGCCAAAATTCGAGCATCTCACGCATTTTTTCGCGATCGAGCGCCAACCACTGGCCTCTGAATCGCACTAATGGCGACTTACTTTCAACCAGCTGCACCCATTCCGCTTCAAGGACCGCCTCATCACCCAACGACAGGTCATAGCGATAGGCCATCAGATGCTGGAGATCCATCGCATTACGCCGGTTTGCACCAGAGGGGGATGCCCCAGAGGCCTTGAGACGAATCTTCGCTCGCCGGCGACCCTGAGGGGTCCACCACGCAGGGACCAACACCGTGAAACCGGCGTCCTCCAACACCCAGGCATCTTCCTTCAAAAAGGCAAACGCCTCATCAAGGCTGAGATCGATCCCTGAGGGCTGGGCTTCATCAAGCCCTTCCCAAAGCGGCGGATAGATGCGAGCCGCCTGCCCTAGGGCGAGGAGGAGATTCTGGTCGAACCCCCGGCCGCACAAAGCCCGGAAGGCTTTCTGGTCCTTGGGATCTAGGAGCCAGTAGCGAGATAAGGAAATCTGGAGCGAGGGGTCCTTTCTCGGGGCCATGAGGAGATCGAGGCGCCAGGGGTCGACCTCAGTCGCGGCTTCCTGCAGCTTCAGGAGCAAGGTGAATCCTGCCTCCCCGCGGCGCGCAGCAAGCTTTCGGCGCCAGCTCTGCCACTCGTGATAGAGGGCGAGGCCGTCATCACTGATGAAGGGCTGCCGGGAGGGGAGCTCCTGACGCGCGGCATCAATGAGGGAACCCCGGATTCTCCGATCCAGTTTCGTGCTGACCGAGCCTTTGGTGACCACCTGCTGGACCAGGACCTCCGCACAATGCTTGAGGAGACTGTTTTTCTCATAAGGAACGCCGCCCGCGTACTGACAACCATCAGGCATCAGCAATAAGGCCTCTTTGAGGAGGTGGTCATAATCATCAGACACAATCTCCCAACCGGCGTGCAGCTCATAACCTTCAGGTTCCAAGGAGCGATAAAGAAGGCTTGGAATATAGCGATCGCGCAGAATGATCGACTTGATGTTCTGGCTAAAGTAATGCCAAAAGAGAAGATCTGAGCCGGGCCTGACCTCAGCACCACAACAAAAGGCCAAAAACCGGAGGTCACCGAGTTGGCTGATCGGCCTCACCTGCCGATAGGCATCGACCTCATAAAGACCCAAGGCCGCCTCTTCAGGCGGTGCCTCATGATCCCTCTCAAACTCAGGCGCCGGACATGGACAGTAAAGCACCGTGGGCAGCGCCACCGATTGAACCCCAAAATGAAACCGGCGTTCATAGGCGGATATCGAAAGACCCAGCATCCGCTCCAGAAACTCAATCAGATCGATCTTTGGGAGATGCCGGGGATGCTGTAAGGGCGAAAGGCCTTCCCGGACCACATCGTCTTCGACCCACAACCAGAAATCACCCCCCTGGATAAAGTCATCGGTGGATTCTGGAACCCAGGAACAGTGGAGGACTTTCATCAAGAAGAATCTAGAGGGGCCAAAATCCGTTATTGTAACGGGTTGAAGCCAAGATCAACCGGTCACGATCCGGTGAAGGCTCAAGAACACCCCCATCGATTGGTTATAAAGCCCATGTGTCTTGCTGTTCCAGGACAAATTCAAAGCCTTGTAGAATCTCCTGATGCCCCATCCACCGCTCGCGTGATCTTTGGCGGCATGACGATGGACGTCTCCCTCGCCTTCACGCCTGAGGCAAAGGTCGGCGATTATGTGATTGTCCATGCAGGATGTGCCATCGCCATGCTGCATGAAGCCGAGGCGCTTGAAACCCTTGAAGCCTTTCGCGCCCTCGGTGAAGGCCTTGCTCGGGCTGAACCCTCATGACGACCTCCCGTGACTTTCGGCAACCGGCCTTGGTCAAACATCTCACCGAAGCCATCGCGCAACGGGTGACCCGTCCCTGGACCTTGATGGAGGTCTGTGGCGGCCAAACCCATAGCCTTCTCCGCTACGGCATCGATCGGCTGCTCCCTCCGGGGGTAGAGCTCCTTCATGGCCCGGGATGCCCGGTTTGCGTGACCCCAAGCGAGGGCATCGACCGCGCCATCGCCTTGGCTCTCACGCCAAAAACGATCATGACCAGCTTCGGCGACATGCTAAGAGTGAGAGGCTCGACCACTGATCTTCTTTCGGCGAGGGCTCAAGGCGGCGATGTGAGGGCTCTTTTAAGCCCTCTTGATGCGCTTCGAATCGCAGAAGAACACCCTGAGAAGGACGTGGTCTTCTTTGCTGTCGGCTTTGAAACCACGGCCCCATCAACGGCCATCGCGGTTTCAGAAGCAAAGCGCCGTAAGATCCACAACTTTTCCCTCCTGGTCCGCCATGTCCGGGTAGCGCCTGCCATGGAGGCTCTCCTCCTTGATCCTCTAGCAAGAATGGATGGATTTCTAGCGGCGGGCCATGTGGCTACTGTGATGGGAACCCAAGCGATCGATCAACTCGCGAATCGCCACCAGATTCCGATCGTTGTTACAGGCTTTGAACCCATCGATCTTCTCGGGGGGATTTACCAATGCTTAAGTTATCTTGAAGAGGGGCGCTACGGGGTATCAAACGCCTATCCGCGCGCGGTGAAAGAAGAGGGCAATATTCCTGCTCAAACCCTCATCAAAGAGGTTTTCGACGTGATCGATCTTCCCTGGCGAGGCCTAGGTCTCATCCCGGCTGGAGGCTATCGCCTGAGTCCTCGCTACCGGGATTATGATGCGGAGATTCGCTTTTCATTGGGCCCGGCCAAAGAAGATGCTGAAAGTGCTTGCCGAAGCGGCGATGTGCTTCGAGGAATCATCAAACCTGATCTCTGCCCCGCCTTTGGCACCTCATGCACCCCAGAACACCCCTTGGGAGCCACCATGGTCTCTGGGGAAGGGGCCTGCGCAGCCTATTTCCACTACCGGGGTAGCAACCCAGCGCCCACTCGAGCGTCGAGCTGATAACGCCGATAGCTAGTCATGAAAAGGGTGGTCAAAAGAGCGGCCAGAAGGCCTCCAAAAGCACCTCCTATGACCGCCGGAAGAAAGGGGATTTGTCGCTGGACGCTCCGGGACAACTCAGGCATTTGACCCGAAAAGCGGGATTCAATGGCGATAAGATCTGCATGAATCCGCTCAACCGCTGACCGTCGATCCCAGTCCGCTTTAGGGATGGAGGCCGAAAGGCCGTCGTAGATGACCTGAAGCCTTGTCAGCAACGACAGACCATTGGCCGCCTTATTCTCATCCAACGTGGGTTTGGCCTCCACCAAGAAGCGGTTCAGAAGATCCGTCCTGACCAGGGCTTCTTCCGTTCTCGTCCGACTTTCTTCAAGGCTATAGACTTCTACTTTCAGGGCATTCAATTGGGTATCAAGGGGAAGAAATTTGGCCTCTCCATTTCTGACATCCACACTGATCTTGCCCCCGTCGTTTTTTTTCGTTTGGGACGTTATCAGCGCTGATAAAGAGGCGATGCGCTCGTCGAGATAACGAAGTTCGATATCCCGATCAATCAGTTCTTTTTGAAGAGCGACCTGTTGCAGCTTGGCTTCCGTTTGATAAGCACTCAAAAGGTTTTTAAGCCTTAAAAAAAGTGAGGTTCTTCTAAGATATTCGACGGTCGTCTCAGCACGCTTTAAAGCCAACGACTTCGTGCGTCCTTCAGCGGAGATCTTGATATTTTCAATACGGGTGGACTGTCCCTTGAGATCATCCTCCATCGCCGCTAAATTCTTAGTATCCGTTTTAGAAAGACCATACGTTGGGACTGCATGCTTTAACCACCACTCAGGTGAAGAAAGAAATCTCTCATCTCCAATGTCTTCCCCGGCCGCTTTCCTGTCTTCAAAAAGTTGGCCCGCCATAATAGGAAGGGTTTCAGAAAGAGAACGCCACTCGGTAAAGCCAATGCCTTGGTTGCCGCCAACAAAGAGATTGTCCATCACAATATCGGCTTTATATTGTGAAAGCGCTACGGCGCTCACGAGGGCTAAAAGAGGTCCACACAATCCGCCCAGAAGAAGCCAACGTCCATTCGCCTCTAAATAGGCGATCACATCAGAAAAAGAAATCTCCTCCTGATTCATGGATTCTGGATTCTGGATTCTGGATAATCCATGATGAATGACCTCAAGGGTTCGAAAAGGATAGATGGGAGAAAGGATTCAAGACCCATTAACCACAGCAGACACCAAAAACCCATGACATCTCGGTCTCTCTTGAAGCATTCCATCATAATCAACAAGGGATTGTCGTCATCAAACTTGATGACGATAAAAAAGACCCTTGATTTAGCGTTACACTTCTAAAAAAAGACGCGATGAGGGAGACCCCGTATGGCTCCTCTTAAAAGCGCGAAATATCGATGAATTGATAGCGGGGTGCCTTTTGGCGTATGCCTTCAAAAAAAGATAATCAGAACCTGATCAAGAGATCTCCGGGCACCGACAACAGCATGGATGTGCTTGTGCGCTCCATCTATGAAGTCGCCCTTGATCCGGGCCATATTCGAGAAGTCCTTGGCGACATCAGGACCCACCTCGGGGCTAGTGCCTTTAGCATGTTCAATCTGGATGGCTCATCGGGTCATCCCGCCGTGACGACCGATGGCCTTTCAGACTCATGGCTGAACGACTACGAAACGCATTGGTGGCAACACGATGTCTGGGTTCAATCTGCCCATCAGCAAAACCTCATCACCGGAGGAACGACGGTGATAGGCGCCCAACTCATCGAACGAAGAGATCTCATCAAAACACCTTGGCACAACGAAGGGCTAGCCCCTAATAATATCGGCGATGTTCTCTGCACATCGCTGTGGCAGGAAGGGGTACCCTCACCAAGAATGGCGCTCTCGTTCTATCGCCCCCTTGAATCGGTCGATTTTGGGGACCAAGAACGACAACTCTTGGGGCGTCTTGCACCCCATCTGACGCAGGCTCTGAAATTCGCCGAGACCCTTGATCTCTTTCATCAAAATAAGGCGATTAACGATGCCTTGATGAACAACACACCCCATGCGGTGTTTCTTCTCAGCAAGGACAAGCGCATCCTCTTCATGAATCCGGTGGCCGAAGCATCCCTTCAACAGGGCTCCATTCAGGTCGGCTTGAAGAATGAACGCCTCCTAACCGTGGGCCTTGATTCCGCCCCATCGCTTGATGAGGCCTTTCAATGGGTGGACCGAGGATTGATGGCGCCGATGGTCTTTATTGCGGGGCATGGGCCTTTAGGGCCCCGCATGGGATCGGCGAAGCTCCTTCCAATTAGCGATAGGGCCGGCGCTTCTCTCCATCACGCCTTTCCGCACTATCTTCTGATCGTTGATACCCAGCCCCCTCATGATGAGAGAGCGCTTCACCTTTTTGGGAGTCTTTTCAAGCTGACTCCGGCCGAACAGCGGATCCTCCAAGAGATTCTGGAAGATAAAAGTCCCTCAAACATCGCAGAAACCCTTGGAACCACCCTCCCGACGGTTCGGACCCATATCCAAAGAATTCTTCAAAAAACAGGCGTCAGGCGCATCACAGACCTCGTCCACCGGGTCAGTCAAATTCGCCTCAGTCTTTGAGATTTAAGCGAACTTCGGGACATAAGATTCGGGTGGTATTCTTTCGGGGCCTGAAAGACTTCTTGATGGAAAAGGCCCCGCCATTCCTGAGGGATCCTCCTACTGCCTGATAGACCCATGAGAAACCAACATTTTACGCTCCGTGCCATCACTGAAAAGCCAGCGCAACACCATCGGCTCGCCATCGCCCTCATGCTCTTAACCGGGCTTCTGGGAACAGGCTGCGCCGCCAACACCCCAAAGCAGGGCCTCGCCGAAAAAACCCAACCCTACTATCAAGACGCCCAACTTTGCAGAGCCAAAAGTCCCGACAAGGCGTTACCACCCGGTGAGGATCCCGCCGCTCATGTTGATCAAGCCGCCTATCTAAAATGCATGAAGCAGGCAGGCTATCAACAAGAAGCAAACACCGATCCCTTACTGGCGGCTCTGAAGCGCTGCCAAAAGGAAGGGACAAAAACGGTCTCTGCGAGCGGCGAACAGGGGCAATTGCCGCCGACGCCAACGGCCGTTAGAAGCTGCCTTAAGAGCCGAGGGTTTCCAAGTACGGGCGAGGCACCTGCCGCCAAAACCCCTTCGATGAATGGCTCTCAAAAGCGGCTCGAAGGACCTGAACCGCCCCCATCCAAGGGCTCCGTTCAAACGGTCATCATTCCCAAAAGGATTCCAGGCGTTCAGTAGTCCCATGGACGATCCTACCAGCTGCTCCCTCCATCACAGCGACTATAATCGGGTGGTCATGGCGCATGGCGGGGGTGGACGGCTGATGCAACAGCTGATTGAAACCTTGATCGGCCCCCTCTTTAGGAATCCGCATCAGGAGCTTTGCCATGACAGCGCAATAGTCCCCTTAGGCCAAGAGCGCCTGGCCTTTACGACTGATTCCTTTGTCGTCAAACCCTTATTCTTTAACGGGGGAGATATCGGAAAAATCGCCGTCCTCGGCACCGTCAACGACCTGGCCATGGCCGGCGCTCAGCCCCTCTACCTCTCAGTCGGCCTGATTCTAGAGGAGGGCCTCCCCCTTCAAGACTTAGAGCGGATTCTCATGTCCATGGCCCGCACGGCTAAAGCCGCCGGCGTTCATCTGGTCACCGGGGACACCAAGGTGGTTGAACACGGCTCTGGGGATGGACTTTATATCAATACCTCAGGTATCGGCTCGCTCAGAGCCGGAATCCCACCGATTCATCCCAAGGCGATTGCCGTCGGCGATGCCGTCCTGATCAGTGGCGATATTGGCCGCCATGGCCTTGCGATCCTCGCCGCACGTGAGCATTTAAGCCTTGAGAGTGACATTCAATCTGACTTGAGGGACCTTTCTCGGATGGTCAGGGCGCTCCTGGATGCGGGTATCCCCATTCACTGCCTTCGAGATCTGACTCGAGGAGGCCTTGCGAGTGCGCTGATCGAAATCGCTGAAACGGCGGGGGTTCAGGTCGTGATCGAGGACACCGAGATTCCTATAAATCCTGAGGTTGAGGAAGCCCTTGAGCTTCTCGGCTTTGACCCCCTCTTTGTCGCTAATGAGGGCTGTTTTGCGCTTTTCTTGGCAGCTAAAGAAGCCCCAAGGGCCCTTGAAATCCTAAAGCTGCATCCAGAAGGGGTGGATGCTCGACTGATTGGATCGGTGACAGGATTAAAGCCTCAAGGTCAAGTTCTTGCGAGAACGGCCTTTGGAACCGAGCGGATGCTGACCCGACTCAGCGGCGAACAACTCCCAAGAATCTGCTGACCATGAGAGATTAGCCGAGTAAGCCCTCGATCAAGGCATGCTGGGCGTTCGACTGATGGAACATCTTGAGGCGGCTTGCAAGGACGACCGCCCGGAGTTCATCGAGAGCCTGATCAAAGACATCATTGATAATCAGGTAATCATATTCCCCATAGTGGGACATCTCAGAAATAGCATCGGCCATCCGTCGACGAATAGTCTCGAGATCATCCTGTCCCCGCCCGCTGAGCCTTAATTCCAGAGAATCCCTCGAAGGCGGGAGGACGAATATGGTCTGGCAAGCTGGCATCAAACCTCGGATCTGCCGGGCTCCTTGCCAATCGATTTCAAGGATGACATCTTTTCCTTGTTGGAGCGCCGCCTCCACAGTGGCCTTGGCCGTCCCATAGTGGTTATCAAATACCCTTGCATGTTCTAGAAATGCGGCCTCAGCCACCATCTCACCAAAGTCTTCCTGGCTGACGAAGACATAGTCACGGCCATCAACCTCTCCCGGGCGCTGGGTCCTCGTCGTATGAGAGACTGAGACCACAATGCCATCGAGTGACTTCAGCAGCTCTTTCACCAAGCTCGTCTTCCCCGCGCCTGAGGGCGCTGAGATGATGAATAAAGTGCCTTGTCGGTGTGAATTCGTCATGATGCTTCCCCGAAGTTCAAATCAAAGACCACTTGCCCCTGAAGGAGCGTCGCCATAACCCGTCCCTTGAGCGTTTGCCCCCAATAGGGCGTGTTCCCCCCAAGGCTTCGCCAAGTCGAATCGTCAAGGATCCATTCCCGTTCGGGATCAAAGATCGTGATATCAGCCAGCGACCCCGGTGCCAAGGTCCCCGCACTGAGACCCAACACCTCCGCCGGTGATTGGGTCAGCGATTGAATGGCCCTAGGCAGGGTCATCACACCCTCCCGAACCAAAGCCAAGGTCAAGGGTAACAACGTCTCAAGGCCGGCTATTCCAGGTTCTGTCGCGGGAAAGGCATCGAGCTTCGCATCCGGCTCATGTGGTTGATGATCCGAGCAAAGGCTACCGATCACCCCCTCTTTAACCGCCACCCTCAAAGCCTCTAAATCCTCCCGTGTCCTTAAGGGCGGGGAGAGATGGTAGGCGGCATCAAATCCCTCTAGTGCTTCCTCTGACAGATGCAATTGGTGAACGGCCACATCGGCCGTCACTGGAAACCCTTTTTCCTGGGCGCGCCAAATCGAGCGCATCGCCCGCGCACTGCTGATCTGAGCAAAGTGGACCCGGGCTCCGGTTTGTTCGATCAGGGCTAACACTTGGGCGACCGCCACCGTCTCCGCCGCGTAGGGAATGCCTTTAAGTCCCATGCGGGCAGCGACCGGCCCCTCATGCGCGCAGCCCCCATCTTTGAGATCTGGATCTTCGGGCCGAACGATCACCAGAAGATCATGGCTGGCGGCATATTCAAGCGAGCGTCTTAACACCAAGGTATTGGCGACTGGATGGTGCGCGTTGCTGACGGCCTTGCAGCCCGCGGCCTTCAGCGCACTCATTTCACTCAAATCCTGCCCCTTGAGACCTCGGGTCAGGGCGCCCACCGGATGCAGCCGAACCAAGCCCCCCGCCTTCGCGCGATCGAAGAGCCATTGAACCACCGCCGGGGTATCCACCACCGGGAGGGTATCCGGCGGAATCACGAGGGTGGTAACGCCCCCTGCAATCGCCGCCAGGCTCTCACTTCGAATGGTTGCCTTATGCTCAAGTCCTGGCTCCCTGAGGCGCGCACTGAGGTCAACGAAGCCAGGGGTGACCACACACCCTTGCGCTTCAAGGCAACGGTTCGGGGTAAACCCATCGGGCGCCTGGCCTAAGGCCTGAACAACACCGTCTGCAATGAAAAGATCAGTGACCTCATCGACCCCTTGCGCGGGGTCAATCACCCGGCCACCTCGAATTTTAAGCTTCAAGGTCATGCCACTCCCCCGGCACCCTGGTGATGCATGGCCATCGACATCACCGCCATGCGGATGGCGATGCCATGGCTGACCTGTTGAAGAATCACCGACCGTTCGCCATCAGCGACCTTGGAGTCGATTTCAACCCCGCGATTGATGGGGCCTGGATGCATCACCATGACATCAGGTGCTGCTTGCTCCAAACGCCCTTCAGTCAACCCAAAACTTGCATAATATTCATGTTCACTGGGGATGAAAGCGCCCGTCATCCGCTCCCTTTGGAGTCTCAGCATGATGACCACATCGACCCCTCGAAGTCCTTCAGCCAGATCATGGAACACGGTCACGCCTAAGGATTGAATGTCGGCTGGAATCAAGGTCCTGGGGCCCACCACCCGAATCTCCTCAGCGCCCAAGATCTTCAAGGCCGCTATTTCGGAGCGAGCCACCCGAGAATGGAGGATATCCCCAACAATAGCCACCTTAAGACGATGGAAATCGCCCTTGTGCTTTCGAATGGTATAGACATCTAGCATGGCTTGGGTCGGGTGCGCATGCCGGCCGTCACCGGCGTTGATCACGCTGATGTGCGGTGCTACGTGCCGTGCGATGAAATGAGCTGCCCCACTTTGCGCGTGGCGGACCACAAACATATCGACGTGCATCGCCTCAATATTTCTGATGGTATCCAGCAAACTCTCCCCCTTAGTGGTGGCCGACGTCTCGATATTGACGTTAAGCACATCCGCCGAGAGGCGCTTGGCCGCGAGTTCGAAAGTCGTCCTGGTTCTCGTGCTGGTCTCAAAGAAAAGGTTGACGATGGTTTTGCCGCGAAGGAGCGGCACCTTCTTGACGGTCTGCTCGGTGACGCTTGCAAAGGAGTCTGCCGTATCCATGATCAATTCAAGAAAGGCACGATCAAGGCCCTCCACCGTCAAAAAATGGCGGAGTTTGCCATCCGGGCCTCTTTGAAGGGTGTCTTTTTCAGCCGTCATCGGATCATACCGTGTGCATCGAGAGCTTAAGGGAATTGGGCCCCATCAACTTGATGCGCTGACCTTTCGAGAGAGTCAAGGCGCCACCTCGGCAATCAGGTCGCAAGGGGATCTCACGGCCATTTCGCTCGAGAAGAACCCCCAGCACCACGGCCGAGGGACGCCCATAATCAAAAATCTCATTGAGCGCAGCACGCACCGTTCGGCCGGTATAAAAAACATCATCGATCAGAAGAATCGGCCGGCCGTCCACCTTGAAGGACATCTGGCTTGTTTGAACCTTAGGGTGCATGCCGATCCTTGAGAAATCATCCCGGTAAAAAGAGATATCAAGCTTCCCCAAAGGCTCCTTGATCTCAAGCCGGCGATGCAAGGCTTCAGCAATCCAGGCACCCCCACTGTGGATGCCGATCATCAAGGGATTTTCAAGCGCACGCCGCTCGATTTCAAGTCGAAGTGCTTCCTCGAGCGTCTCCAGTAAATCCTCGACCTTAGGGACATCAATCATCAAGGGATCCTCTTGGAGCCGTGTGATCAAGCCAGGTCTGAAGAATCAGCTGGGCTGCGATTTCATCCTTGACGTCACGGAAGGCCACCGACTTTCGGTGGCCTTGGGTGTAAAAGAGCGTTTGCGATTCCCGGGTCGAGAGCGCTTCATCCATGATGTGGACGGGGCGCTGGTAGCGCCTCTCAAGATCTCGGCAAAAGGTCTTGATGAGATCAATCACGGGATTTTTCTCAGTGGTTTCGATAATTGGAAAGGGCACTCCAACGACAAAGGCGACCGGCTCCCAGGCATCGACCAATCGGCCAACGCCAAGCCATAAAACCTCTGGGGTATGAGATCTGATGGTCTCCAGGGCCCTCGCGGTGCCGGTAATGCGCTGCCCAACCGCCACACCCGTCTTCTTTTCGCCGAAGTCGAAACCGAGAAAGGTGGCGTAGGCCGCATCCTGTGTGGACATCGCCTCAGCCATGACCCGGCTGCATCGTTAAAAGACCGATATCGATGCCCAACTGCTCCGCTGCAGCGCGCCACCTTAAAGCCGCTGGCCGGTTAAAAATAATAGACTGCTCGGCCTCGGTATTGAGCCAGGAATTCTGGCCAATCTCCGCCTCAAGTTGCCCTTTACCCCAGCCGGCGTAACCTAAGGCCAAGAGCATGTGCGAAGGCCCTTCGCCAAGACTTAGGGCCTCAAGAATATCCCTCGATGTCGTCAGGGCCAAGGTCTGTGAAATTTTCAAGGTTGAATTCCACTCGCGCCCCGCTTCATGGAGGACAAACCCTCGCTCCGGCTGCACTGGGCCTCCGAAATAGACGGGCATTTGAGCAAATTCATCCTTGCTGGAGGTGATGCCCATCTGTTCAAGAACATCACCCACCGTGAGATCCGAGGGGCGATTGATGATAATCCCAAGGGCACCTTCCTCATTGTGCTGGCAGAGATAGGTGACGGTTTTTGAAAAAAAAGGATCCTCAAGCCCTGGCATTGCGATCAGGAACTGGTTGGTGAGGTTGGCGGTGACTTCAATCATGGGTCATAGTATCGGTTCTCAAACCCCGGGCGCGCAAGCGCCGCCATCACCTAGCAATAAAAGACCCACGCTCTCACTCAGCACCTCGCGTTTCAAGGTGGTCTTGCCCATCAAAGCGCCAGGTCCTCGTGATCACCAAGATATCCACCTCGCTCAAGATATCGGGGGGAAGGGGGGCGAAAGGCGCGGCCATTCTGACAATCTCCCTCGCGGCCTGATCAAGGACCTCATGGCCTGAAGAAGTCTGAACTTGCGCTGAATAGAGACTGCCATCGGGGCGGATCCCCACCGCCATGACCAGAACGCCTGAAAGCTTCTCTTTTCGAGCTGCTTCTGGGAAATTAAGGTTCCCGACCCGCTCGACCTTCTCATGCCAAGCCGCTTCATAAGCCGCCACAACCGGCTGATGCGCCCTGACCGCCGAGGTATAGACGATTTTTTTCTGATTGAAATCACGCGTCTTGTCTCGGGTGATCCCCGCCGTCACCTCGGCAATCTGCTGACTCAAAAGCCCTCTTGAAAGAACGGGGCGCTTTATCTCACTCGGGGGTTCGAGGGATGCTGAAGGAGATGGCGGCTGGCCAGAAGACGGCCTTGGAACCTTTATAGAAACGCCCTTATTTGGGGCCTTTGGCTTGGGGGGGGCAGGTGGCCCTTTCGGAGCTAAAGCCTCTGCCCTTTGGCGGGCAGGGGGGGCTGGTGTGGCAATCAATTCAAGGGTCATGGCTTGACGTCTCGGAGGAGGTGCTTCCCGCATAAAGTAGACCCCTGAGAGGATCAAGGCATGAAGCGCAAGCGCGACCAGGAGCGCTATGAAAAAACGAGACCTTGAAGGCATATCTGAATTCAGTGGCGCTCCTTGAGAAGCGCCTCGATGGCATTCAGCAGATCGCCAGCGATATTGAGGTCAAACTGGCGATCCAGTTCCTGAATACCGGTTGGACTGGTGACATTGATTTCGGTCAGCGACCCACCGATGACATCAAGCCCCACGAAAATCAGCCCTCGCCGGCGAAGTTCAGGTCCTATCGCCTCGGCAATTTCGCGATCCCTTTCGGTGAGGGGCCTTCCCTCCGCACGGGCACCTGCGGCAAGGTTGCCTCGACTTTCACCTGGCTGAGGAATCCGAGCGAGCGCATAAGGCACCGGGACCCCATTGACGATCAATATCCGCTTATCCCCATCAACAATCTCTGGGAGATAGCGCTGAGCCATCACGAAGCGCTGATTGAACTCGGTCATCGTTTCAAGAATGACGCTTAGATTGGGATCTTGTTGAGCCACCCTGAAGATCGAGGCACCGCCCATGCCATCGAGGGGCTTTAGAACGATTTCACCCTGCTCTACAA
>QYQA01000102.1 GCA_007280285.1 Methylococcus sp.
GTTTGAGGCGGCTAATGGCCTTTGAGCCTCCTTCCTCCTCAGGGCCTATGGTCTAAATGGCTTCCTTAAGGATACTATGAGGGTGTCCTCATCTTCTGGAGTCCTTCGATGAAAAGACACTGCTATTGGGCCAGCTTGGTCCTCTCGATCGCATCGAGTCACTCCTTCGCAGCCTGCCGAGATATCACGTTTGAAAGCCTGAATGCTGCAGTTCAAAAGGCCGCTTCACAAGGAAAATCGTCAGGGGGCTACGGGCTTCCACTGTGGGCTACCGTCGTCGATGAAACCGGCGCAGTGTGTTGGGTGACCACCAGCGGGACGCCTGGAGCGACCGCCGGTAACATGGCATGGTTGGGTGGCCGCTTGAGTTCAGTTCAAAAGGCCAATACGGCCAATGCCTTCAGCCTTGATGGCTAC
Organism: Methylococcus sp.; assembly: GCA_007280285.1. Taxonomy (GTDB): domain Bacteria; phylum Pseudomonadota; class Gammaproteobacteria; order Methylococcales; family Methylococcaceae; genus UBA6136. The sequence goes on from QYQA01000102.1 coordinate 418, forward strand.
GCCACTTCAACGGCCAATCTCTATAGCGCTTCGCAACCCGGTGGGAGTCTCTTCGGTCTTCAAGACAGTAATCCTTTGAATGCAGCGGTTGCCTACGCTGGAAACCCTTCCTTCTATGGGACCTCAAAAGATCCTTTGAAAGGGAAAAGAATGGGCGGCATCCTGATGTTGGGTGGAGGGCTTGCGCTGTATCAGGGGACTAAAAAGGTTGGCGCACTGGGGGTTTCAGGCGATACATCTTGTAGGGATCATGCCCTTGCCTGGCTCATTCGTACCGCACTGAACTTAGTGCCTGCCGGTGTTGGCACGACGACGGTCAATTTTAATGCCGCGGGAATTCAGCAGACCCCACTGGCCGGGGCCAAGGTCGGTGATGAAATGATCATTGGAACACCCAATGACGTCGAATCCAGTTATTGGAATAGTTGGGCACAACCGGGTTGTCCCAATTCGGTTGATGCCATCAAAGTCCCTAGCAACGGGACCCTAACGACCCTTAAGTAAGGCTTCCTATGCAAAAACCAGGCAAGAGGGCAGCCTTATTCCAAAGGTTAACTCCCTTAAGGGCCGATGATGCCTCCGATGTATAGCTTGATCACTGGCGCCAGTCGAGGGATTGGCGAGGCCTTTGCTCGAACCCTCGCCAGTGAAGGTCATTCGCTGATTTTAATCGCAAGAGATCTTCAAGCTCTCACCGCCCTTCAGCAGAGTCTTACAGCACAATGGGGTGTCAAGGTTGTGGTCATCGACATTGATCTTCGTGATCCCAACGCCACCCGAATCATTTATGAGCGGACCCAAAAGGAAGGGTGGGACGTTGATCTTTTGATCAATAACGCAGGTTTTGGCCGCTTTGGGGAATTTGACTCTCATCCAGTCGACGATTACGTGGCGATGGTCCAATTGAATGTCACTGCCCCCATGGTTTTAAGTCATTATTTCCTTCGAGCCATGCGTGAACGCGGTCAGGGTGCCATCATCCATGTGGCCTCCATGGCCGCCTTTCAGCCGACGCCTTATATGACTGTTTATGGCGCGACCAAGGGTTTTCTGAGGGCCTTTTCAGAAGGTCTTGCCGGCGAACTGCGAGACAGCGATGTTCGCATCCTGACCGTGTGCCCAGGGCTTACGGATACCCATTTTTTTATAGCGGCCGGTGCTGATCTTACGAAAACGCTGGATGCTGCCCCGAAGATGCTGACCCCAGACGTCGTGGTCAAGGAGAGCCTGGACGCTTTGCGAAGGGGGACCATGACGGTGGTACCCGGGCTAAAGAACCGCATCGTGGCCTTTTTATCCTCTGCCATACCGCATCGTATAGGGGTGCCACTGGCTGCACGAATTCTGGGTCGTCAGTTCAAGGATCAACCGCATCAGCGCTAAAGCTGAAAATCTGGCTTCTCACTCTTTGGATGACCGCTCGGAAGGAATGGTCTGCTGCAGCATTGAAAGGATCCATCATGGCGATGGGAGCGCTGCCAGAAAATGAGGCGAAGTGGTTCTTCAAAGGCCGTATCGATCTACCCATCGGGTGATTAACCTTCGTGTCTCTAGAAGCTGAAGGACCATCTTATCTTCTAGGTCCATTGCGGCCATGAGTGTGTCCTGATCCTTCAATGGCATTGCCGTTGCAGGGTCCATCTCATGGATGGTGGTTTCGACCCGCCGCCAAGCCGCTTGAAGTGTTGAGGATTGAGGAATGATCTGGACATCTAGCGCGCGGAGTAATTGTTCAAATTCATCGGCATAGGCGAGGCGAAGTTGAGCCATGGTTTTTTTCAAATGATCACCCACTAGGATGAAGTCCGGATCAAGAAAATAGCGATGTCTTGATTCGATGATCTTCATCAGGGTCGTCATTGAGCGTCCAATGTCACGCGTCTGTTCGATCTGTGTTTGTTGTTCGGGCTTTTGTCCGCCAGGCTCCAGTAGGGCGTCATCCAGCAGTTGACGCCCTTCACTTAAGAGACTATCGGCCACCTTGAGCAGATAGGCCGATGAGGTTTTGTCGAAGTCAAGGAGATTACGACGCATGGAGACCTTTAGATTATCTAAGACACGGACCAACCGGTCTTTCGCCATCGATAAGGATCGTTCAGGCCAGAGTAACGCATCGACAATGCCGGCGATCACAATACCGACAAGGATCCCGATGACCCGAAACCAAAGAATTCCAATATCCTCTACGGGGCCCATTTGATCCAGAACGGATAGGCCAAAGGCGAATCCGATTTGAATACCAATCGGTGCGACCCTCGGACCCGCTGAGGCCACCCAAGCCGCGAGGAAGAGGACGGGTGAAATCCCGATCAGGTAGCCTCCGATCGTATCAATCATGGGTTGTACGATCACGATGAAGCCGATCCCAAAGATTCCCCCGAGTAACGCCCCAAAAATACGCAGGAGAGATTTTCTGTAATCGGCTCCTAAACTGGTGTCGGCGACCACTACGCACGTCACAATAGCCGTATTAATCGTGGTGACATCAAGACTCTGCACCAAGAGAACAGCGATCAACGTGGCCATGGACGTTTTAATGGCCCATCTGAGATCCTTCATCGTTATCGGCCCAATCAACAAGATGGACTGTTGCCGTTGAGTCTTGGGGTCTAACGATGTGGGATTTGAGTCCTCAATTCCTAAGAGGCTAGACGTCTCATGAAGAATCAATAGACCTCGCTTTATTCTGGCCGTGGCATCGAGAGCCCTTTTCAAAGAATGCTGGTTAGGACTGGCATGATCCTGTCGAAGGTCATCAAAGTCATTCACAAGAGGCAGCGATTGCTTTTTGCTGCGACGCTCTAAGGATCGTCGGATCAAGGGAATGACGATACCGAGGTGCATCATGGCCCGTTGATCCTCTGGATCAAAGGGGAAGGCCCTAGGATCTTTAAGGTGTCTGCGCAGCAGCTCACCCAATATGGATCCTAAGGTCTCAATATCGAGGATGAGCTCTTGCCACGCACCATAATGTCTTCGAGGACATTCTTTGGAACCCGCTGACTGCTCGAGGAGACTTAACAATTCTGTAGTCTGGCCCGGCTGCGGGGCTAGACTGACCGCCGGCGCCACGTTACCTTCGGCCGCTATGGATGCATGAAGGATCTCAAGATGGCCTTTTGAGACATCGAGACTTCGCTTCAGCTTTATTAACAAGAGATCCATGGCGGATAGAGGCCACATAAACCATTGGGCCATCAAGCTGAGCCCGATAGTCATCACGCCAACCACCGGGAGCATCCAGAGGGCCTGCGCGATCCCATTCCCGGGATTCTCTGGGGTATAGAGGATGGTGACCACGTAGATGATGCCCATGAAGTTAGGTATCCGGTGCTTCCTCGCATGCAGCATCGTACCCGTCAGTACCATCAAAGACCACGGCAGGATAAACCAGGGTTCGCCTTGGACGATCACGGCTGTCGCTATAGAGAGCGCGACGCCCGTTAAGAGCCAACCAATAAACTTTAAGGAGTTGCTTTCGCTGAGCCGCGTGTTGGTCATGCTCTGGTGGAAGAGCATGGCAAAGACGATCGCTTGGGCGATGACGGTTGGAGGGTGAAGCGTTGCTGAAATCAGGCTGATTGTCATCAGCACGACGAAAAGACGAAGAGCCGCTTTTTTTTGGATATCGGTGAGGTCGAGTTCCCGTCTAAAAAAAATGATTGGGGGCTGACCGAAACAAAAACGCTCCATCAGGGAAAGAGAGCGCTCTCGCTGATCTTTTCGCCGATCGTTCGAAAAAAAGGCCATCAAAGACCTAATGAATCACGCCGACACTGGTAAAAGCCGTCATACCCATTCTAAAAGGATGATCAGCATCCCGTTCGGTGAGGCGTATACGGACAGGAAACCGGCCTGCAAGTACGACCCAATTCAAGGTCCGCTCGACGGTCGGTAAGGCGTCTTTGACCTCCACGTTGTCGGGGTAATTGGCCCAGCCGATCCCTTGGACCTCGCCTTTGAAATGTCGGCCCGGATAGGCGGCGAGAAAAACATCCACGGGCATACCCGGTTGGATATAGCGCAGATAGGTTTCCTTGTAATTGGCGATCACATACCACGTGGTGTCATCGACTAAGGCAAAAAGCTTTTCCCCTGTATTAACGAACTGTCCAACCGAGGTGTTAAGGTTCGTGATGTAGCCATCAAAAGGGGTATAGACCCTGCAATATTCAAGATCTAGCTGAGCCTTTCTGAGCTTGGCCTCGGCCTGCTGGACCCTTGCGAATTGGTTGCCAAACTGCGCGAGGCGCTGCTCACTGGCGCTTCTTGATTGATGCGAACTATTGAGTGCGGCTTCAGCGGCCCGAACCTTGGCTTCTGCATCGTGCACAGCGGCTAGCTGAGCTCGCTGATTGGCTTCAGCTTGCTTGAGGGCATTTGTGGTGACAAATTGCTGACGCTCAAGGGGTTTTAAACGAGCGAGGTACGATGACGCATAATTCTCTTCGGCTTGAGCCCGTTTGACTTCGGCGGCGGCGGATTGAATGTTCTGTTCACTTTGAAGTACCTTGGCTTCTGCCATCTTAATGTCGGCCATTTGGCCTTTCACTTCTTTCTCGGCCAATTGAAGTTCGGCGTTTGCTTCTTGGACAGCCGCTTCAAAGGGTCTCGGATCGATGGCATAGAGGAGATCCCCAAGATGAACCAATTGGTTGTCTTTGAGGGGTAATTCGATGATTTTGCCATTGACATGCTGAATGGCGATATCGACGGTATTTGCTCGAATCATGGCATCGTTGGTCCTTGGATGGATCATATTGAGATGCCACACCCAGCCACCAAGGGCAATGGCTCCGGCGATGACCAAGACCCCCAGTGCTCTCCCGGATTGTTGTTGATAAGGTGAGGGGGTTTCGTCAGCCATGAGTGATTACCAGTCAAAGGCCACGAGCCAAGTTAGAAAGGTCATCAGCAACCAAAGGGCGGCATGGATCAGTGCAGGAGGCCCCATAAAGCTGAGGAGCCCCATTCGGTCTAAGGCCTTTGACGCGATGACGGTGAGAAAGATGCCCCCCAGCATGGCTATGATCCAAGGCGGCCAAAAGGAGCCTTGAAGAGACACCAGGGGGTCGCATGCCGTTAACAGAATCAATGAAAGACAGAGGCTGAGACGATGAAAAACCATGGGCTGTGCGTGCAACAAAGGGGTTGAGTTTTTTATCGTGGGTTTGATTCTGTTCAGGTACCCTGAGATCGGATACCATCGAGGTGTTTGATGTCAGTAAACCTTCTGCCCCGATTCCGTTGTTGCAGCACTCTAATGGACCCGCCTCCTGTTGTCACGCCAGAACCTATGGATCGGACGCCTTTCTTCATCGACTCAGGGTCTACTCTCAAAGTATTGATTCCCCTCTTAGCGCTGATGACGGGCTGTGATCGCCGCTCTGACAACTTCTCTATCCAAAATGCCCTGGACCCTAACGCCGCCGCACCGGTTAATCATTGGGCGACATGGCGTCCGCGCGCCGAAGATAAATCAGCCGTCCCGGATCTTAAGGCCACCTCATTGATCCCGGCAGGAAATAGCTTGGTGGACCTTCAAAAAACCTATGCATTGTCAGATATGGTTGATCTTGGGCTTCGATCTAATCCCGTGACCCGGAGTGGTTGGGAGAGTGCACGGGCTGCCGCCGCGGGTCTTGGGATGGCAGAAGGCAGCTGGCTACCGATGATCACGGCCAACTTAGGCGGGGGATACTGGCGTTACCCTTATCCAGCACCTGGGTATGCCTTTGCGCTGCGCGGTTCTACCGTCTTTCCAACTCTTGAGATGGCTTGGACCCTCTTTGATAAGTCGCGATCGGCCAAAATTGATCAGGCGGAACAACAGCTTTTTTCAAGCAGTTACACCTTAAACCGGACGCATCAGAAAGTAAGTTTTGAAATTCAGCGGTCTTTTTATAGCCTCTTGGCAGCGCGGGCTCAAGTCAAAGCGTCTGAGATGACCGTCAAGCAGGCCACCTGGAATACTGAATCGATCAGGGCACAACAGGCCCATGGGCTCGCCACACAGCCTGAATATCTCCTTGCAGTCCAAGATCAGGCGAAGGCAGGCTATGAGCTCCAGACCGCCCATGGGTTGGTGATGGAGCAACAGGCGGCCCTCGCAGAATATTTAGGAATTACGCCGGATCTCCCACTTAAAACCATCACTATCGAAGATTTGAGTCTACCTGATGATCTTGAAAAGTCGGCCGATCTCCTGATTGACGAAGCCCTCGAACAACGTCCCGATCTCGCCGCTAAAGTCGCTGAAATAAGGGCCAAGGACGCCGAGATTAGGAAGGCGGAGGCGACCTATTGGCCTACCGTCAATCTCGGTTTTCAAACAGGCTGGAAGATATGGGACTATGCCAATGTGTCAAACAATCCGCAAACGGCAGGGGCGCCAAACGTTAAAATTGAGACCCCGCTGGCGGCGGCCTATGTCCAGATGAGCTGGAACATTTTTGAAGGCTTTTCGGGTGTCAATGCGATCAATAAGGCCGAGGCAACCCGAAATGTTGCTCAGGCTGAATTTGATGCTCTTCAGTTGAAAGTGATGCGAGAGGTCTGGAAAAACTATGCCGACTTTAAGATAGCTCTCAGAAAGCGCCAATTTGCTCTGGCCATGTTAAAGGCCTCGGAAAACACCTATGAGGCCTCTACCGCGTCGTTTCAGCAAGGATTGGTGACCGTTATCGAGCTCATCACGGCTGAGAGGAACCTCGCCTCAGCGCGCTATACCGAGATCGACAGTAAGCGCGCCATTTTGGATTCTGCGGCGTCTCTTTTATTCAGTGCCGGAAGCCAGGAGGACCAAAAAACGCTCTCCTTCGATCAGTCTTTGAAGGCGCAACAGATGCCATGAACCCATGAAAGGTCATGCCCTCGGTGAATGGTCTCTTAACAGGAAAGCGCTTGGAAAATGGACACGCTGTGCCATGATTGAACGTTTTATGTCCCTTATCTCCCTCAAGACCCGACATTAATTTATGCCATTGCCTGACTTTGACCTACAACATCTTCGCGGGGCCGCGCTGCTGGACAACCCGCTGCTCAACAAGGGCAGTGCATTTTCTGAGGAGGAGCGCGATCACTATGCCTTAGGCGGCCTTTTGCCCCCTCACATTGATAGCATTGAGGATCAGGTCGTTAGAGCTTATGCCGCATTTAAAGAGGCCGACTCGGATCTTCATCAGCACATCTATCTCCGCCAACTCCAAGATACCAACGAAGTCCTTTTCTATCGGCTTCTCCTTGATCATACCGAGGAGATGTTGCCCATTGTTTATACCCCGACAGTAGGGACCGCTTGCGAGCGCTTCAGCCGTATTTATCGGCGACCAAGAGGGCTTTTTATCTCTTATCGGCATCGTGGCAAGATTAGAAAGATTATCGCCAATCGGCCAATCAAGGACATTGATGTCATTGTGGTTTCTGATGGCGAGCGAATTCTTGGGTTGGGTGATCAAGGGGCAGGGGGTATGGGGATCCCCATCGGGAAACTCTCCCTCTATACCTTGATTGGTGGAATCCATCCTGCAAAGACATTGCCGATCATCCTTGATGTCGGAACCAACAACCAAGAACGACTCAAGGACCCCCTTTATCTTGGTTGGCATCATGAAAGGATCTCAGGACAGGATTACTACGATTTTGTGGATGAGTTTGTGGAGGCGGTTTACCTTGAAATGCCGAGGGTCCTCCTTCAGTGGGAGGATTTTGCAACCCAACATGCACGCCCCTTGCTTGAAAAATACAGAAATCAGTATTTGACGTTTAATGATGATGTCCAGGGTACGGCGGCAGTCGCACTCGGTGCGGTATTGGGTGCCTTAAATGCCACAGGTCAGCAATTGAAGGATCAATCCATTGTTTTTCTGGGTGCAGGATCTGCAGGGATTGGTGTCGCGGATTATCTCAGAACCGCCATGGTGAAGCAGGGACTCACCGATAAAGAAGCCTTAAGCCGATTCCATATTGTCGATAAGGAAGGCCTTTTGCATGATCAGCGGACAGATCTTCATAGTGAACAAAAGGCCTATGCCCAGCCCTATCAACGGGTTGCTCATTGGCCACACACGATGTCCGGGAAGATTGGGCTCGGTGATGTCATCAAGGAAGTGTCTGCCAGTATTCTCATTGGGCTTTCCACGGTGCCCGGGGCGTTCACTGAGGAGATGATTCGGATGATGGCCGCCAAGGTGGATCGGCCCATTATCTTTCCGCTGTCGAATCCAAATTGTTGTGCTGAGGCCGCCGCAGAAGATCTTGTCCTTTGGACCGAGGGGCGTGCGTTGCTGGCGACGGGATCCCCGTTCGATCCCGTGGCTTATGAAGGGAAACTCATTCCCATTACTCAGTGTAATAATATTTACATTTTTCCTGCGGTAGGACTGGCATTGGTCGCAGGCGGAGCGACGCGAATCACCGATACCATGTTGGTCGCTGCTGCAGAAGTCTTAGGTTCGCTGTCTCCGGCCATTCAAGATCCTAAGCTCCCTTTGCTGCCTCGCTTAGGCGATGCACGCGATGTCTCCTTGAAAATCGCGCTCGCGGTCGCGGTTCAAGCGATCGCTGATGGGGTTGCTCCCATCATGGAAAAAGAGGCCTTGGAAGCCGCCATCAAGTCGGCTCAATGGATGCCTCACTATGAGGCGCTGCCTTTATAGTCACCAAGTTAAATGCCTCCAGGTGATCGTCCATGAGGCACGTGTAGTCTTCGTCGTTATGGTCGATAGAGAAAGAAAATCTATCGCAATAGAATCACGGGTGGGTTGATATAAGTCTTTTCATGTCGGGATAATTCGCCCCTTTTTTTCCGATCTAATCCCGAGCAGAGAGAGCCCGCTTGATCCTGAAGAGCGGTCCTGGCTGATGGGTCCTTTTGGTTGGTCGAAGATTGAAAACAAGTGGTTTCCTTTGATGTTTCACGCATCCTCGATCCTCATTATTTTTTAGGTAAGCCCTTGAAGATCAAGCAATATCGCCTTCCCGCAAACCGCCTAATCCTCACCGTCATGTCACTGTTCACGGGGTGGCCTGATCATGATTCGACCGGCATCATCGGCTGACTATGAAAAAGCCGCTTTTTATCCCCTCTGGTGAGTTCGAATCCACGTCCGAACTTCCTCACAACCTCGAGGATGCTCCCCGTCTACTTGAGCAATTTCGCGAGTATCACGCTTCTCTTGAAGTTTAGGCAGCACAGCTTCAATCCATGATTGAGCAGGGCGAGACAGTTGGCCTTGCAAAGAAACTGCGGGGAAAAAATAATCTTCAAATGGAGTCAAAAAAGACTCCACAGGCTAACGCCTTTGATATCAGGGCGTCTGTGGCGCTTGGGGTATAGTCGCTGAAATACAGCATTGAGCCTCAGGGCCCTTTGGCGATTAACGTCCTCCTCAAGCGGCCGTTGCTAGGGTTGACCGGTTACTGGTAAGTTTTTTCCATCGGCCTTCTTTAGGGTTTCAGCGTTAGTCGTCGATGGATATTTCTTCGCCTCCGCTTCGAAGTTGGCGCGGTATTTAGAGAGTTCGCTGACAATGGACTCTGCGGTTAATTCAATATCCTTTTCGGTTGCATTCTTTTCAAGCCTGAACTTGGCAGCCAGTGCGTAAGGGTTATAAGCTGACCCTGGACGATTGCCTGGATCCTTGACGGTCGTCAGGGTCAAGAAGGGTAAGCTCGGTTTATCCGATCGAAGATCGAAGACATTGACCTTAAGATCCATTTCGGTGGCGCCTTGTCCAAACCCAATAGCCGAGCGCTCTAATCGATTGCCTTCATCAATGGCAAGAAATTGGCCCTTCAGTAACCAGCCATCGAGCGGCAAAGCGGTCGAGGTCTTTGGCAGTGGGGCTGCATCAAGACCTTGGCTTTTAATGGCTTTGATAAGGCCCTCTTGCATGGTGCTGACGATGGTGGCGGCCTTCTCATCGTTGTTCGACCCCATGCTGTTCGCAAACAGGGGTTTTTTTGCGAGCCGTCCTAAAATGCCGCCGGTTTGCGCAACAAGATCCGAAGCCCCGCCGATACCCGGGTCAGTCTTAATGATACGGGCATCAAGATCAAAATCGGCGACATAGATCTTTCTTGTGGAGGTCACGCCTTTTGTGTCCTGATGAGCTTGTCCTGAGGCTTTGATTTGATCCCGCAAGCCTTGGCCTTCGGGTAAGGAAGAACATCCGGCGCTGAGGCTTTGGATGATCAAGAGGATGACCAAACGCGCCAAAAAAGGGGGTTTAATGTTCGTTATCATGGTGAGCCTCGATGAGGTTGATGCTTGAACTGATGGCCTTCAGTGATTGATTCTTTCGGATCACTCAAGAGGCACCTTGACGAATTTTTTTCTGCTGGCCTTTGGTAGGGGGTCCTTTTTTAACTTTAGGGCTTTCCACTGTCTCTTCGGCCGGGGGTTTGGATGGGGCCCCTATTTTCCATTGAGGACCTTCACGCATAAGGATGACCTCCGTCGTTTGTGTTTTGCTGTAATCGCCTAACCGTTGCTTAGGTTCGATACGGAAGACGGCCAGTGAAGGCGTTAGATCGAGATGATAGTCCTTCGGCTTGTCAGCGGCGATAGCCGCCATATAGGCCACATAATGACCGGGATGGCTCCATTCGCTGTCTTCAAACAAAGGGAGTGCTGAGGGTTCAATGAGCTTTTTGAAGGCTTCAACGTCGCGGTCTTGGGCCACGCGAACGACATGGACAAAGGCGGCGCGAACTTCTGATTCCGGTGTGTTTTCGATGCGAACAAAACCATTTGCCCCGGGGGCAGGTGGGTTGATCCATGCATCAAGAGTAGAACAGCCCGTGGTGGCTAGAGCCATCCACATGAGCAAAGCGGTTATTGACGGACTCACGATGATGTTCTCAAAGGGGGGCGATAACGGGAATCGGTCCTTCATTGTAGACATAAACAGGCGCTTTCAGGGCCTTTGACGATCTAAAAAGAACGGCAAGTCACACAGGAGCCAGAGCTGAAGAATCCCTCAATAGTCAGTCTAGCCTGTGATCGATAGTAGCAAAATGACCGACGGTTTTTTTGAGGTGTGTGAAACAGATGGCAGACCTTCTGGCCACTTTCTTCCTTAGTGAGAGGCATGAATCATGGACAGAGCGTCTTGGCATCTCAGGAAGATGACTTCATCGAACCTTCATCTTATTCTAAGAGAGGCGAACGGAGGCATCTAAGATAATGATTGCTTTGAACGCTCAGGATCTTTCTATGAAAGAATTTAATATCATTCAAGCGACCACTCTATTAATGCTTGCCGTCATGACCGACGTTGATGCGTTAGGAAAGCCCGCCGCGCCAAAAGCCTTGGGGTGTCCATTTTCCGAGGCTGCTGCTTCATTTTCAGTTTACGGCTTATTTCCCCATCAAGGTGTGGAGAGGGTTGGGCGCCTTCCCTGTCGCTCCATTCGTCAAGGCACCTCATGATGAGAACGACTGAACGCCTCTGGAGATGGCCAATACTATTTATGCTGGCCGCCTTGCTCCCGGCCACTATCGGTATGGTAGGCACTCAATCACTGTTCGCTGATTTTATGGCGTGGAGTATGCAGCTCAATCAGCAAGTATTCGAACAAAGTAAAACACTCGGCAGTTTGCTTCAAAAGTCTTCTGACATGGAGCGAAAGGCGCGGCTCGTCGTCCTCTTTTCAGATCAATCTCTTCATGAGCCTTATGAAAAAGAGGCCTACCAACGGTCTCGATCTCAATTTTTAAAGATTCTTGAGGAAGTGAGGGATGCCTCGACCGAGGCTGAAGTGATTCTTATGGTCCAGGAAATTAATGACAAGGAAGAGTTTATCCATCAACGCATCGAGAAATGGCAAGATGGGAGTGGTCTCGAATCGCAATTGGAACCGGTCTTTACTGATTTTCATCTTGCCATGACACACCTTGCAGCCCGCTTCGATCAGCAGATTGAAAGGTCGCTGACTCTCTTTGAGTCCCAAGCGAAGGCGCGTCTTAAGGTTTTTTTGTGGCAATCATGCGGTCTAATGACATTAACACTCTTTATTATGATCGTGTTATTTAGGAGGGCAAACGTCCATTTTTCTTCTTAGGGGGCGTCAAGATGGGTGAATCGATGCAACTTTCAGAAAGCCATGATGACGATGATTAGTTTTTTACATGGGGTGAGGCACCTTCTATGGCTTTCTTTCATCATAATGCTGGGCGCTTGTACGACGGCACCGCAGCAACCTCAAAGCGAGCCTCCTCAGCCGCCTTATGTGCTGGAGCGTTCCGATCTTCCGGAGTTGGTTCAATTTGGTGATTATTTCGGGGGGCTTTCAGAGCCACAGCAACACGCGATGTGTGCAAGTTTCAATGTGCGTGAAAGTCGAACCCTGAAGGCCGATGTGCCGTTACTCCTGCACCTTCTCGTCGCACGAGGCATTTATGATGACTGCACAGATCTACAATTATTGTTGGCTAAAACAAGTCAGATCTCTACCGATACGATGAAGGATGCTTCATCAAGGCATTTTTTATCGATGCTTCGCCGGGCTCTGTTGAAACGTCAGGAAATGATCGTTACAAAAGTCCCGAAAATAAAGCCTAAAAAGAAAGGTGCTCAGAAGTCTGTGCAAGGCATGGATGACAAAAATACACTGAAGAAAAATGTTGATCAGGCCATATCTCAGCCAGCATCCTCCATGGACCCTCCCGTCAAAGCCTCTTTACAACAAGAATCAAGCTCGGTCGAGCTTGAAAATGCCCGTGTTATGAAGAAGTTGGAGGCGATTCGGGCCATGGAAAAAAAGATCGACAGCCCCTAATCGCTGATTCCCTATGTTTCGCTTCTGGCTCCTTTTGGTGACGGGAATCACCCTTTTTGCGGTGATGTTGTTATCGGTGACGCTCTTTCTCGGGGCCAGGGAGGTTGCTGCCGACTTTCAAGCCTATCGCGTCGCACAAACTGCCTATGACCGATATGAGCAAGTAGCCCATGAAGCCTACCGTTACTTTAAAGCGCGCATTGAGCGGATTGCCACCGGTCAGGCCTTGGAAAGTCAAGAGATTGCCATCAGCCAGGAACGTCTGAGTGAATCTATGACCAGACTGCGTCAGATGGCCATCATGCACGCTGATCAAGATAAGAGCTTGTACGACGAACTCGAGCGGGTGGCTGGCGTCACCTCGTTCCTTGAGGAGAGTCAGTTTCGATTTGATGAGATTGAACACCGACTCGCGATGCATCAAAGTGATGTAGCCAAAAAGGCCTTATCGCAGCTTTCCCTTGAAGAGATTGATGGAAAATTCCAGCCTTTAATGGATGGGAGTATCCACCGACAACATCTCAAAGCGCTTGAAGCCCAGTCTTCGCTCGAAGACTTGATGGCTCGTTTTAAATGGTTTTCGGTCGTCGCTGGCCTTATTGCGGCGATGATTAGCCTTGTGGGTGGTGTCTTATTATCGCACCGCTTGCAGGTATCGATTGGGGGGCTTATGGCCGGAACAAGGGCGATTGCAAACGGCCACCTCGATACCCGCATCCAGAATCAGCGGCGTGATGAATTTGGAATATTGGCTGCTAATTTTAATCAGATGGCAACGACCCTTGAGCTTCAACGTGATGCCCTCCATGATCGTCAAAATGAGCTTGAAGTTCGGGTTTTCGAACGAACCGAGGAACTCCAGACCCTCAATAAAGACCTTAGACGGATGGATGAAGAGCGCCGGCGTTTCCTTGCTGATGTGAGTCATGAACTTAGAACCCCCATTACGGTGATTCGCGGTGAAGCTGAAATCGCCCTTCGGGCTGAGGCCCAGGATCCTGCTCCCTATCAATTTACGCTTCGCCGGATCGTTGAGCTCTCCGTTCAGTTAGGGGCTTATGTTTCGGATCTTTTATTGCGAGCCCGGGCTGAAGAGCCGGCGCGTGAGAGTGATCTTCATCCAGTCGATATTATTCATTTAGCCGACGTTATTGTCCAAGATCTCAAGATCTTGGGTCGAGAACAGGCTCTTGAGGTTCGACTTTCAAAACCTCATGGGCCGCTTTGGGTGATGGGAGATGCGATTCGTCTCCGTGAGGCTTTGTTTATTCTCGGTGATAATGCCTGTCGCTATTCATACCCCCAAGGAATCGTTACGATTCATCTTGAAGTGACCCCTGGATGGATCTCTATCGATGTGATGGATGAGGGGATTGGCATTCCCATTGATGAGGCGACGCTGATTTTTGAGCGTTCTTTCAGAGGGACTTTGGCCCGTCAACGAAGTCCAGATGGGCTCGGTCTTGGTCTTACGATGGTGAAGTCCATTCTCGAGATCCATGGGGGCCGAATAGAACTCATCACGATGGCAGCACAAGGAACCACTTTCAGGGTCCACTTACCGATGGGAGAAGACGCAGCATCATGAATCATCGAACAGACCCGAGCCCTAAACGATTGCTCTTAGTTGAAGATGATCAACGCATTTCAGATTTTGTTTCAAGGGGTCTTCGTGCCGAAGGTTACTCCGTTGAAGTCGTTGCGACAGGGCGAGAGGGCCTGTTGTTGGCAGAGGATGGCGGATTCAATTTAATTATTCTTGATATCGGTCTCCCAGACATCAAGGGCCAACAGATTGTCGAACGGCTAAGAAGCGATGGCAGTGTGATGCCTATTCTCATGTTGACCGCACGCGATGCGCTGAGTGATAAGGTGTTGGGCCTTCGGGCTGGAGCCGATGACTACATGACAAAACCTTTTTCCTTTGAGGAGCTATTAGCCCGCATCGGGGCTTTATTACGTCGGACTGAAATGGATTATCAGGTCGATTCGACTGAATTGAAGATTCTTGATTTGGTGCTTGATCGAGAATCGCATGATGTTCGCCGTGGAGGAAAGCTTATTGAGCTGACCGCCAAAGAATTCAACCTCCTTGAGTTCTTCTTGCAATCAAAGGGCAAGGTGTTGAGTCGAACCCGTATTCTGGAGTATGTGTGGGGATATAGTAATGATCCATTGACCAACGTGGTTGATGTCTATATCCGGCAACTCCGCAAAAAAGTAGATGACGGTCATCGGGTTAAGCTGATTAAGACCGTCCGTGGATTCGGCTACAAGCTCGATGAGACGGAGGAAGCCTCATTTGATGGAGACGGCGAGTGACTCACGAGCAACAAGGGTCTTCCCGTCTTGATCAGATTCTTCTTGATGTGGAGCAGCGGGTTGATTCGATCCTCACGCAGCGCTCCGACTGGTTATGTCGAAAAGGCTGTGATGGTTGTTGCCGGCGTTTGGCAGAACCACCTCAACTGACGCTCCCTGAATGGGAACGGATTTGGCATGCCTTCTTGGAATTGTCGGAGCCTTTACAGCGCACCATCAGGGCCCGGGTCGAAACGCTTCGTACCCAGACGCATGGGCCTTTTAGTTGTCCATTTCTTCAACATCACGAAGGGGCCTGCATGATCTATGCGGCGCGCCCTGTGGCTTGTAGAACCTATGGTTTTTATAGAAGCCGTGATCAAGGGCTTTATTGTAAGGACATTCAGCGCGAGGTGGATCATAGAGCCCTTGATGACGTTGTTTGGGGAAATCAGGATGTGGTGGATCTCCGCCTTAAAGGTTTGGGTTCAACAAGATCGCTTCCTCAATGGTTCCGTGACGGGTCAATGGATTCTGTGACGCTATGACCGCTTCAGACTAAAACTAGTCCATAATCTTTGAAATATTTTTTGATAGGTTTCAGATGAACATCACCCACATGATCGGAGTTTTGCTGGCGCTTTGCGTTGTTGGCTGTGCCTCCAACGGCAATAAGGCCAACGAATCTAACGAGCAGATGCTGACGGCGGCAGGATTTCACCTCTATATCCCAAAGAATCCTCAAGAGGAAACGAATCTCAAGGCGATGGCGCAACGCAAGGTTTTTTTCATGGATAAAGCGGTAAAGCCCACCTATCTCTATGCTGATGATGCGGAGTGCGACTGTGTTTACGTCGGCGGGCAAGCGGAGTTTGAGCGGTTTGAAAAGTTAGTGCAGCAAAAACAAGCCGCGGATGCTGTCATGTACCAGGCTCA
>QYQA01000024.1 GCA_007280285.1 Methylococcus sp.
ATTCCCCACTGCTGCCTCCCGTAGGAGTCTGGACCGTGTCTCAGTTCCAGTGTGGCTGATCGTCCTCTCAGACCAGCTACCGATCGTCGCCTTGGTGGGCCTTTACCCCGCCAACTAGCTAATCGGACGCAGGCTCATCTGATAACGCGAGGTCCGAAGATCCCCCGCTTTCCTCCGTAGAGCGTATGCGGTATTAGCCCGAGTTTCCCCGGGTTATCCCCCATTACCAGGCAGATTCCTACGTGTTACTCACCCGTCCGCCACTCGCCATCAGGAGCAAGCTCCCATGCTGCCGTTCGACTTGCATGTGTTAAGCATGCCGCCAGCGTTCAATCTGAGCCATGATCAAACTCTTCAGTTTAATATCAGCACTCGATAAACGAGGCTCAATCTCTCTCGAGCCCAAAGGCTCGATATTCAGTACTACTCGCACGAATTGACTTGTGCGCCCACACCATTGCTTGATCCATTTGTTAAAGAGCTAACAACAAACTAAGTCCGTCGTTAAGAGCGGGTATTCTACCGGAACCTCCCGTCCCGTCAACCCCCTCGCCAGCATCCCGCCAGCACCTCCCCAAAGCCATTAAGCTCCAAAGAGCCCACCATTGTGAAGAAATAATGGCCCATCGTCAAGGGCGGAGAACCGCCTTGGCAAACTTTCTTTTGCCGACCTGAAGAACCAGGACCTTAGCTTCTAGGATCAAGCATTTGGGATCTTCCACCTTCTCACCATCCATCCTCACCCCACCCTGCTGGATCATCCGAATGGCTTCGCTGGTGGTTTGGGTCAGCCCCAGATCCTTTAGGAGATTGGCGATAGGATACCCACCTTGAGGCAGAGCTAAAGGCATCTCTACAAGATCCTCAGGCACCAATCCCTGCTTAAAGCGTGCCTCGAAATTCTCAAGCGCTCTCCCTGCGGCCGCCTGATCATGGAAGCGGGTGATCATTTCCTGGGCAAAACGAACCTTAAAGTCCCTCGGGTTGGCGCCTGCAGCACACGCTGCCCTCCAACTCGTAATCTCGCTCATGGACGCGGCGCTTAATAACTCCATATAGCGCCACATCAGTTCGTCGGAGATAGACATCAACTTGCCGAACATGTCAGCCGGGACGTCGGTGATTCCGATGTAATTACCCAAGGACTTCGACATCTTCTGGACACCATCAAGGCCCTCCAGGATCGGCATAGTTAAGACCACCTGAGGGGGCTGCCCATAGGCTTCCTGTAACTGACGGCCGACCAACAAATTAAACTTCTGGTCGGTCCCGCCTAATTCAACGTCGGCTTTCATCGCGACCGAGTCATAGCCTTGTATCAGGGGGTAAAGAAATTCATGAATGGCGATGGGCTGCCCCCCCTTATAGCGGTTATTGAAATCCTCCCGCTCCAGCATACGGGCCACCGTATGCTTTGCTGCAAGCCCGATCAGATCAGACGGCGACATCGCGTTCATCCAGCTGCTATTGAACATGACCTGCGTCTTTTGAGGATCCAGTATCTTGAAAATCTGCTCTTCGTAGGATTTCGCGTTTTCGATCACTTCATCGCGCGTCAAAGGTTTACGCGTCGCGTTTTTACCTGTCGGATCGCCAATCATCCCGGTGAAATCACCGATCAGAAACAGGGCCTCGTGGCCCAAATCTTGGAACTGCTTCATCTTATTCAACAGAACCGTATGCCCGAGATGAAGATCCGGCGCCGTCGGGTCAAACCCCGCCTTGATCCGGAGTGGCCGACCTTCAGCCAGACGCTTGACCAGGAGATCCTCGGGCATCAATTCACAAGCACCCCGCTTGATGATATCCAGTGCTTCATGCTCCATTGCTGTCATTCGTCACTCCCCGCAATCATTAAAGATGTTTATCGCTCGGCTGCTGAACGCATTAAGACGTGCCGAATCTTTCAGCACACCATAATGACGTTCAGCTTCAAAGTCTGCCATGACTTCAGAAAAAGAACAGGCCCGGACAGTGATATCGCTGCCGAGCCTGTTATGAGGTAAGCCGCCTTTAGAGCGGCGTTCGATTAGACGGAAAAGGAGGAGCCACACCCACAGGTTGACGAGGCACTGGGATTTCTGATCACGAACTGTGACCCTGAAAGATCATCTTTGTAGTCGATCTCCGCACCCGTCAGATACTGAACACTCATCGCATCCACGAGGACGACGACGCCGTTCTTGAGGATCTGTGTATCGTCCTCGTTGACTTCCTCATCAAAGGTGAAGCCATATTGAAAACCAGAACAACCGCCACCGGTCACGTAGACCCGGAGCTTGAGATCAGGGTTGTTTTCTTCCAAAATCAATTCGTTAACTTTTGCCGCTGCGTTGTCGGTAAATCGAATCTCTTCCTCGTTCATATCTCGCGTTTCCTTTAGGAATGATCGGGAATTATGTTTATTCCTTGTAATTTGGTCAAGAATTATGACGGGGCTTCTTCATTAAGCTCCTCAAAGTGGAGCCGTGAGGTCTCATTAAGCCCCTTGACCAGATTGCGGGCAAACCCGTTAAATGTCTTGAGCCGAAGGCCATCTGCCAGTTGCTGCCCTAGCGCCGAAAACTTCCGATAGAGAAGCCCTTTCCCATTATGAACCTCCGCGACACTCAGCGCCCAGCTCTTTTGTTTCTGGTAGCTCATCCGAAGGCCTCGCAGCCTGACTGAATCCAACAAGGTCAATTCGGGGGCTAGAAGTCCTATATTGATCCAATGCTGGGTCATGTCAATCTCTCGACCATAGCTCCACATTTCTCGGTGCGCTAATTCATTTTCAATCATGAAATGCCAACCTGACTCAAAGCTAAAGGAAAAAGCCGCAAATTCAGTAAAAGCATCGATCTCCCAGGGATCCATCGCCTTCAAAAACTGAAGAGTCCGCCGAGATACGGTCCCTGGATTATGGATTTCATTGGCCAAAAGACAACCCCAAAGCCGCTGCACACTGGCCTCGGCCGCCAAGACGGCACCCTCGAGATAAAAAGCAAGCCAGCTTAAGTCAGGGCCGGCCTTTGCCTCCTCGGCCGGCGGGGGGGCTTCTGCAGCAGCGACCAGAACCTTTCTTAGATTGGCATCCTTGAAGGTCTTCATAGGATCCATCTCCGAAGAAGGATGGAGCTTGGGTCTATCGCCATAGAGTACTGCGAGGATCATGGGATCTAAATAAGGCCCTAAGACCTCAATCAACCTCGCCCCAGAAGGCTGTGGCTTAGGGCCATCATCCAGAGCGCTAGGCTCACCAGGAAAAAAAAAGCTCATCCGATTTCGCTCACGCCGCCCATATAAGGCCTAAGGACTTCAGGCACCTCGACCTTACCATCGGCCCTCTGGTAATTCTCAAGCACCGCAATCAACGTCCGCCCAACCGCAAGACCAGACCCATTCACGGTATGCACCAGTTCCGGCTTTAACGTTTCAGGATTACGCCAACGCGCCATCAGCCTCCTGGCCTGAAAGTCTCGAAAATTACTGCAGGAGGAGATTTCACGATAAGCATTCTGTCCTGGCAGCCAAACCTCAAGATCATAGGTCTTGGAGGAAGCGAATCCGGTATCGCCAGCACAGAGCAGCATCCGACGATAGGGAAGCTCCAACTGCTTAAGAACTTCTTCTGCATGCTGGGTCAAGGCCTCATGGGCCCTCTCAGAATCTTCAGCTGCTGTTATTTGAACCAGCTCCACCTTTTCAAACTGATGCTGACGAATCATGCCCCGCGTATCCTTGCCATAGGATCCTGCCTCACTTCTAAAGCAGGGGGTGTGAGAGACGAACTTCAGCGGAAGTCGGGTTGCTTCGATAATCTCATCACGGACCAGATTGGTGACGGGAACTTCGGCTGTCGGGATGAGGTAGTAAGGCGGGTCGACATTCAGCTTAAAGAGATCCGCTTCAAACTTTGGAAGCTGCCCGGTTCCCCTCAGACTTTCCGCATTCACCATCAAGGGGACATACGTCTCCACGTAGCCATGGGCTTCGGTATGGAGATTGAGCATGAATTGGGTGAGGGCCCGCTGCAGCCTCGCCAGAGGGCCTTTGAGGGTAACAAAACGCGCTCCAGCAATCTTAACGGCCGCCTCAAAATCCATTCCACCGAGTCGAGCACCAAGTTCAATATGGTCCAGCGGCTCGAAATCAAAGACCCGCGGCGTCGACCAACGATGAATCTCTATATTCTGTAATTCATCGCGTCCATCTGGGACACTTTCATCGAGAACATTAGGGATCTCAAGCAACAACTCATCCAAAGACACCTGAATAAGCTCCAACTCCTGTTCCATAAGGCGAAGATCGTCACCGAAGGACTCCACCTCATTCAACAGTGGGGCGATGTCTTCTCCTTTGGCCTTGGCCTGACCGATGAGCTTTGAGCGGGCATTGCGTTCACTTTGAAGGGATTGCGTCCGCGCCTGAACATCACGTCGGCGAGCTTCCAGCTCCAAAAAAAGGGATTTATCCAACAAAAAGCCACGCCGGGACAGCGCAACTTCAACCGCGTCAATGTCATTTCTAAAAATCTTGGGGTCTAGCATTCTCAATCCTTACATTCACAATTATTCTTGTTCGAAGAGTCTTAACTTCGGGCGTTAACGTCGCTATTCATTTTTTAGTTGAGAAGAGACTTCATACTCTCAATCCCCGGATTTTCGACAACACCCTTCTCAGTCACGATGACATCAATCAGACCCGCCGGCGTCACATCGAAGACTGGGTTCCACGCGTCAATCACGCTGCCGTTTCCTCTAAAGCTTTCAGAAAGGAGTTCACCACCATCTCTCTCTTCAATATGAATCTCTTGCCCACTCACCGTCTTCCAGTCGATAGTGGACATGGGCGCCACCACCATCATCTTGACGCCATGGTATCGAGCGGCTACCGACAGCGCATAAGTTCCAATCTTATTGGCGGTATCACCATTAGCGGCGATGCGGTCAGCACCCACGATGACCCATTGAATACGCCCCGACTGCATGAGAAAAGCGGCCGCGGAATCCGCGATCAAAGTCGCTGGAATCCTATCTTGATTCAACTCCCAAATCGTGAGGCGAGCGCCCTGAGACCAAGGACGAGTCTCGGTGGCATAGACCGCCTTTCCCCCTTCTGAGACCGCACTTCGGATCACTCCAAGCGCCGTCCCATAGCCACCGGTTGCCAATGAGCCGGTATTGCAGTGGGTCAGGAGGCCACTCGCGTTTTGGAGATAACGGGCGCCGAGACGGCCCATCATAAAATTGCCCTCGATATCCGCCGCATGGATTGCTATCGCTTCCTGCTCAAGCACTTGCTGAGGATTTTGAGCGGGGTCACTCAGCCCGGCGATAACAGATCGCATCCGGTCAAGCGCCCAGAAAAGATTAACCGCCGTGGGTCTCGAGGCCGCCAAAACCCCCATGTCGGTTTCTAACCCTTCGCGCCAAGATAAAGAGTCCTTTGCAAAACGATCATGCCCCGCCAGGACCACCCCATAGGCAGCGGCAATACCGATGGCAGGAGCGCCTCGAACCTGCATCGTGGCAATAGCCTCAGCAACCTGATGCACATTTTGATAAGTGTTATAAACCACCTCAAAGGGCAGCCTTCTCTGATCTAGAACCTCTAAGCCAGAAGAGGTCCAGACCAAGGGCCTAACAGTGTCAACAGCTGAATTCACAGATCCACCAATGAAAATAAAGCCCAAAGGGGCCAAGGTTGAACCTTTAAGACAGGCTCAAGGTCTTAGGGAATTGTAAGCGGTGCTCGGTGGAGCGACAAATAAGAGGTAAATGGCCATGGTCCTTGAAGTCTACATTTGGAGCTGGATTCACCTTCACCCAAGGTCGATTGCAAAACACCTTCTGAAGTTGCTGGGTATTTCGATCCTGATTCTAGGACCACTTTTTGCGCTCAATGTCGCCTTGGTCCAGCGAGGCCTACAGCCCGCAACACCAGGACTTACAATCGATTTAAGCGGATCCAGCTATCCTGGGGACGTTTCTCTTGAGGAGAATTGAGCACTACGAACCCGAAGCTACGACGCGCTGGCGAACAACCTCATACATTAAAATACCCGCCGCGACCGAGACATTGAGACTTTCTACAGTGCCCAACATAGGAAGCTTGATGAGGCCATCACAGTGTTCACGAGTCAGCCGTCGAAGACCCTTTCCTTCACCCCCCATCACCAGAGCCATCGGTACGTTGAAGTCAATGTCATAAGCCGTTTTATGCGCTTCCCCTGCAGCACCAAATACCCATAGTCCCGCCCCCTTGAGAAACTTTAAGGTCCGCGCGAGGTTGGTGACACGATAGACCGGCATGGTTTCAGCGGCGCCACTGGCCACCTTGGCTACCACCGGGGTTATTCCGACAGATTGGT
Organism: Methylococcus sp.; assembly: GCA_007280285.1. Lineage (GTDB taxonomy): Bacteria > Pseudomonadota > Gammaproteobacteria > Methylococcales > Methylococcaceae > UBA6136. The sequence continues at coordinate 6,353 of QYQA01000024.1, forward strand.
CCTTCGTCACAATGACCCCATGGACACCGGCTGCATCTGCTGTCCTTAGACAGGCGCCAAAATTATGAGGATCTTGGACATGATCTAGTACCAGGAAGAAGGGCATTCCCTTCGGAGACTCCAAGGCATCCCGCAGTTCATTTTCGCCCCACTCATCGGCGACGAGGACTTCTAGGATGACCCCCTGGTGCGGCGTTCCCTCGGCCATTTGTTCAAGGCGAAGACGCTGTGTAGGTTGCGACTTTAGGCCCAGCGCGGAGAGTCGGTCGACCAGCGCCATCAGCCTTACATCGTTTCGCTGGCTATCAATCCACACGGCAAGGATCTTGTCGGCGCCATGTTCGAGGGCCGCCTCAGCCGCATGCAGCCCAATTACGCGTCGCCGTGCCTTCATGAACTCCTGCGCCTTCTTCTCTTTCTCGGTGCCTTGGTGGCAACCTCAGGGAGAGGCGCTTTGACCAGATCAAGGTCTATCTTGCGGTCATCCAAGTTGACCCTCGCGACCAACACTTGAACCTGATCACCCAACCGATAAGTAATGCCGGTCCTCTCTCCCTTGAGACTCAGACCCGCTGGGTCATAGTGAAAGAAGTCCTTATCGAGGCTGGATACATGAACCAAACCTTCAATGAAGATATCTTTAAGCTCAACGAAGAACCCAAAGGCCGTGACCGCTGAGATGACACCGGAGAACTCCTCTCCAAGCTTGTCCTGCATGTATTCGCACTTTAGCCATGCCACCACATTTCGCGTTGCATCGTCCGCACGACGCTCTGTGAATGAGCAATGCTCACCCATGTGCGCCATTTCGTTATCGTTGTAGTAGTACTGAGCCTTCTTTTTACGTTCAATGGCATATCGAATAGCGCGGTGAACAAGAAGGTCAGGATAACGACGAATGGGCGAAGTAAAGTGGGTATACATCTCAAGGGCAAGGCCAAAATGGCCTTTTTGCTCTGGACTGTAGACGGCTTGAGACATCGATCTTAGAAGAACCGTCTGAATCAGATGCTCATCTGGACGACCACGAATGCCCTCGATCAATCGACAATAGTCTTTGGGTGTCGGTTTATCGCCACCCGAAAGACTGAGACCAAGCCGACCGAGCAGTGTCCTTAGATCCGCAAGTTTTTCAGTGCCAGGTCCCTCATGAACCCGGACCAAATGGGGAAGTTTGTGCTTATCAAGAAATTGGGCAGCAGCCGTGTTGGCCGCCAACATACATTCTTCGATAATCTTATGGGCATCATTCCGGACCACCGCAACAATCCGGTCGATTTTTTTGCCCTCGCCAAAAATAATGCGTGATTCCTGGGTCTCAAAGTCAATCGCCGCACGATCCTCCCGGGCTCGTCTGAAGGCCTTATAGAGGTTATGGAGTTCCTCCAACTGAGGGATCAATTCTGCGTACTTCTTTCTGAGCGCCGTATCACCCTCAAGGAGGTCTGCCACCTCCGTGTAAGTCGTTCGGGCATGCGAATTCATGAGACCTGCAAAAAACCGTGACTTCTGAAGGGTTCCATCATCACCGATGACCATCTCACAGACCATGCAGAGCCTGTCCTCATTGGGGTTGAGGGAGCATAGGCCGTTCGACAGGACCTCGGGCAGCATAGGGATAACCCGATCCGGGAAATAAACGGAGGTACCCCGCTTTTGGGCCTCCGCATCAAGAGCCGTTCCCGGCCGAACGTAATAGGAAACATCAGCGATCGCCACTAGGAGTTTCCAACCCTTGGGGGTCCGCTCGCAGTAGACTGCGTCATCGAAATCACGAGCATCCTCACCATCGATGGTCACCAAAGGAAGATGTCGAATATCCTCGCGCCCCTCCCGTGATTCAGCCGGAATTTCACGGCCGTAGCGGGCAATTTCCTCATTGACTGAGTCTGGCCAGACGCACGGTAAATCATAGCTGTGAATAGCGACTTCAATCTCCATCCCGGGAGCGAGATGATCACCCAGGACATTTTCAATTCGGCCAATTGGATCGCGCTTCCGGGTGGGCTGTTCTATGATTTCAACCACCACGATCTGACCCGGCTTTGCTTGACCCAGCGCCTCGCGCGGGATCAAGAAATCATGCGTAATATGCTTGCTATCAGGAACCACAAAGTAGATACCACGCTCTTCATTAAGGCGACCAACCACCCGGTGGGTCTTCCGCTCCAAAACTTGAATCAGGCTCCCCTCACGACGCCCCCTCCGATCAACGCCCCTCACACAGACAAGGGCACGATCATCATGCATCAATGCGCGCATCTCATTGGAGGACAGATATAAATCGTCTCCACCCTCTTCTGGCCTCAAAAAACCAAAGCCATCTGGATGGGCAATGACCCGACCAGCAATCAGATCAGTCTGATTGACAACGCAGTAACGGTCCTTTCGATTCCTGAGTAATTGCCCATCTCGTTCCATAGCGTTGAGACGTCGCCGGAGTGACTCAAGATCCTCAGCCTCTTGGACCGACAATAGTTCAGCAATTTCCTCCCCGAGCAAAGGGACACCCTGACTTTTAAGGATCTCTAAAATTAACTCTCGACTCGGAATGGGCCTTTCGTACTTTTCTGCTTCCCTTTTAGCGTAAGGATCTTTCAGATGAGATTGGCCGGGTTCTTTGGCGGGCACATCAGGACCAGCGGATCGAAGCAAGGATTGGAAAAGTTTTCGGAGGGATTGGGGTAGCAACATAGATAAACTGACTGGACCTTACCATGAAGCGTTCTCACAACAATCAGGCGGGGGCTAGGTTTGGTCTTCCAAATAGCCCCACAACCGCCCAGTCGTTGAGTGAAAGCGGGATTAAAGGGGTGATTCTCGACTATTGACAAGACAAAGTCGAATCATCAGAATGCCTCTTTCACCGCAGCAAGTGCGGAACCTCTTTGCCGGGGTGGTGAAATTGGTAGACACGCATGTTTCAGGTACATGTGAGGCGACTCGTGGAGGTTCAAGTCCTCTCCTCGGCACCAAAACTAAGCGTTCTTCTTAGTTATCAATTACTTACAAGTCTGGTGCCAAGGTCCTTCGAGGGTTCGTACACGAGTACGATACATTGCCTCAAAAATCACCCTCCTATCTTACCCGGAATCGAATCGGAATCTTCACTTTTCAGTACCGTTTTCCAAAACGACTGAGAATATTCTGCCCCTCCCTCAAACCTCTTTTCCGCAAATCACTTCACACACGATCCCGACGTGAGGCAGAATCATCCGCAAAAAGGTGGTGGTTCCTCATGGACGAACTCGAAAAACGATTCTTCAGTTCACCCGATCTCTACGGAAAAGCAATTGAACTGCTTGCCAAATACCAGAATGTCGAGCACCTGCCGTGGATTCAGGTCGAAGAACTGTTGTCGGGTCTTGAAGAGGACGAAGCAGCACTTCTAGAAAAAGCAATCGAGTTCAAGAAGGTTCAAAACCATGAACTTCGAAGACTCTCAGCAGAAGTTGAATTTCTAAAACAGACGGTCAAGTCACTGGCGACATCATCATCGATCACTCCAGTCATCACCCCTGCCCCAACACTTATTGACCCGCCACGCGATCGAGAAGGCGATTATCTCCTCACAGAGATTGCTGACAAGTTCCTTGATTACAAAAAGACCTATGTCGCTGCAGGTAGTTTTTCTTCATTCGAAAGTAAGATCCGCCAGTTCGTCACCATCATCACGGAATACAACCAAAAGAAGACCCTGAAGATTTCAGAACTCTCCCCTGCCATCATCCGCAACTATCGCGATGTGATGCAGAAGATCCCGGCACGACGAACCGGCATCTCAAAGAATGTTTCCATCAAGGATCTCATTCATCGAGGTCTCCCCCCGATCAGTCAGAAGACCGCAAAAGACACCTGCAATGTGATCGGGGACTTTCTGTCTTACTGTGAACGTGATGGTTACCCCATCACCCCAGGACTCAAATCGATCCTCTCATCCATCAAGAAACCAAAATCGAAAGACACCCAGCACCGAATTCCTTACTCTGCCGATCATCTCAAGAAGATGTTCGAATCAATAGAGTACCAGCAAGGATTGTTCAAAAGACCTTCTGATTACTGGGCGCCCTTGATCGCTTTGTTCACCGGTGCCCGCCTTGGTGAGATCGTGCAACTTCACTTAGGGGACATCAGAGAAGACAATAGCATCTGGGTGTTCGACTTAAACGATGACGGTGATAAACAACTCAAGAGTGACACCAGTTCAAGGATCGTCCCCATTCATTCCAAACTGATCGACCTTGGGATCCTCGATTTCGTGAAGCACCTTCAGAACCTTAAAAGGTCATCAAAACTGTTTGCTGATGAAGTCCGCAATCCCGATGCCAAGTTCGATGCCTACTCGAAACGGTTTCAGCACTTCAGGAAGAAAGTCGGTGCGATTTCAGGGGACAATGAGATGCTCGACTTCCATTCGTTCCGGCATACGGTTAGAACGAAACTGGCGGATGCATCAGTTCAGGAATCACTGATTGATGACATCGTGGGTCACTCATCATCGGGACGATCTGTGGGAAAAAAGATTTACACGCACACTCAGTTGATCCCTCAGAAGAAAGAA
>QYQA01000049.1 GCA_007280285.1 Methylococcus sp.
GGCTTCTCCCGATTCATCCTGCCCCATGGTGGTGACCATGAAATCAGGACTCTGGCTCCGATGAAGCAGCTTCATCCAATCGACATGACGTTGGACCTTTGAGATCTGGACTTCATCCATAGATCCTTGGAAGTTGCCACCTGCTGCTGATGCACCCAAGATGATCTGTGGATTCATGGCTTGAGCCGCCACGGGAACCGAAGACGTATTGGCTCCATCGAGGAACAGTTCAACTTTGTCTGACCTTAGAACAACGCCAACGTGATGCCACTGCCCGGGCTGCCCAAGATCAGCTGGGGCCGTTTCAACCACCTGGCCATTGACGCTGTAGCGAGCGATCAGCATATTGTTACGGGTCAAAAGAGCGATTTCATTGGGACCTGAGACCGCACTGAGAATATAGGTATCCCCCACCAATTGATCCGCCTTGATCCAGGCAGCAAAAGTCCAACCTTTCTGAGGGTCGATGGCAAGTGATGGGGCCGGCTTGATGCTCAAGGAGGCGGTGCCGGCAAATTTGAGGGCGCCACCAATCCAGCCCGTCGGGTCCGGTTGGGCGGTCGTTACATCGCCATGGTTCGCGTACGCTGTCGCGTCCTGGGGCGGACCTGCTTCATCACTAAAGTGATAAACCGCGACAAAGTCATCACTATAAACATCATTCCCCGCCGCGGGCTTTGGGGCATCCTCGTTGCCGTAATACATGTAGAAACCGTCGGTGTTTGCACCCGGCGTGATGTTGGGCTGGCGCACCCAAACCAGCGCCATCTCATTGACACCATCAAACTTCTCGATTTGGAATTTCAACGGCGTCTTATCATCCGCCATCATCCGAATGTCGTTGCCGTCTTTATTGACTTCACTGAAATAGCTGAAATTTCCAGGATGCAAACGAACCAAAACTGGAAAATCAGTCATCGGCTCTTTGGTATCGGCACCCGTGATCGTGGTATCGAGAGAGATTTTCTTACGAGACGTCCAATCATCATTCCACCAAGCCTGTGAAACTTGAGGAAGAGCAATCAATGCCAACAAGAGACCTAACGACGGAAATTTCATGGTAATGGCCAGACAGTTTTTCGTTCCACAATTATCGAGTTTCGATGTGACGATCTCATGACTATAATATGTCATAAGTGTGACATAGAATAAAATGAGCCGAAAATAAGGGTGTTTTAAACCAGCACCGACACGCTCGATGATAAAAAATAAGGGTTAGGGAGGGTCAGAGGCTCAAAAAGCGCTGAGGCCAAAGCCCTCAGCGCTGAAGCCTCATATCTCTAGACGCAGCCGGGCTTCCCGTCTCTGATATCCGCGACACCACATTCGCCAAAGCCCAAGATGTCAACCGACAAAGGATTCAAGCGGTTTTCAGCAAGAGAATTCTTTTCTTGCGCTTGATTGGTGTCGTTGTTCACAGCATCTGCAGCCGTATTACTGGCTGCGGTCGCCGCTGCAGCAGCACCTGCGGGCGCGATCGGTACCGAAACGCTAGTCGATGGAACACCGCTCGAAGATCCACTGACTTGAATATTATTGGCACCCAAAACGGCCGTGGCCGCAATGGTGATATTGGAGCCTCCAATACCGGCTTCACCCGCATCAACGATCCCTTTGGGCGCTGCAAGATAAACGTCACCCGGCTTTGGCGCAGAACTAGCAGCGGTTCTGATACCACTTCCTGAAACTGCCGGCGGGAAGAGCACCTTCAAGTTCCCTTGTGCATCAAAGGTCACTTGAGGCGGTGGCACCGATAGGGCGGCCTTAGCACCTCGACCGGCATCGATGTTGCCATTCGAAGACCAGAGGGTGATATCACCGCCATTCAAGGCAAAGACACGAGACTGGTTGACCATGAAGTCGTTATTAACCATACCATTAATGGAGCCATCTCCCTGTACAACAATCCCAAGATCACTAGGACTCTTAGAGCCTGCAAAGGCAGAAGCTAGACCCGCATTGACAGAGCCACCTGGCGTCAGAAGATTGATGTCGCCCCCTGCAAAGGTCGAAATCTTACTGAAGAAGAGGCGAATATCCCCCGCATAGCTAGAATCCTTGGCCCCAGAGCCTGGGAACAAGGCAGCAATCGCGTCATACCCTTGCTGATAATCCTTTGCCAAACCACTTTTCGCAGCCGCTGAAGCTGACTGACGAATCTCTGAGAAAAGGATATTCAATAGGAATATATTCTTCTGAGGCGCAGGGAGCGCTTGATAACTCGTGGAAGCGGCTGCATAAGTCAGGGTCGGATCACCCGTAACCGTTTGCATATAGCTCGTCAGCAAGGTGCTGTAAGGCTTTGATAAGGGATCATATTTTTGGGCAAAGGCATCAAATTGAGCCCCATTGGCCCCGAGACCACCCATCACCGACACTGAAGCCCCCTCTCCCGCCAAGGCGCTGTTGACGGTATTCCCCGTGGAGAAGATACCAATAGAGGCCCCGAGATCAACATTTTTCCCGGCGGTCACCAGAAGCTGACCTGGACCCGCGACACTAATCTGACCTGACGAATTAATCAAATTGCCGAGCGTGTTACGGGGCGAATTGAACTTTATATCGCCGCCTGCAGTAATCGTCGACAGCGCATAATCGGGATGCTGGACGGTAAAGCTAGTATCGACAATATCATTCCCCGCTTGAGCATCCAAGGAAATCGGCAAGGAGAACAACAAGGGATCTATCCCTTTAATTGAACCACCTGCATAGACTAGAGCCTGAGACGTGTCTCCTTTATGGACCGGCGTCTGGGCATGGATATAACTTGGATTACCGAAGGGCTGCAGACTCTTACTCGCCTCTGTCCAGGTTGTTGAAGGCGTATTGACGCTTGGCAGCAACAAAGGATCAGCATCCGACATCGTCACACTGACAAAGCTGTCCAGTGCGGCCGACTGAACGTTCCCTCCGGCCAGCATACGGAAGCGTCCATCACTGGAAGGGAACATGACAAGACTTCGCTGAATCTCAATATTGCCCTGAACCGAGGTCGCATCCAGTGCTGCCGGGTAGACACTCAGGGCTTCTAGGGATGGTCCTGGGAACAGAATGCTATTGGATGCTTCGCGGAGGCCATTTAGATTGCTTACCAGGCGATTTGTATCATTCTGCAAAATCACATCGCCCGAAAGGGTCTTCAGATTGATGCTGCTTTGAGGGGAATAGGTGAAGAAGTAGTCTCGGCTCTTAGCATTACTGATAACCGTTGGATTCAAGGCGGCACCCACTTCAATCTTATCTCCAGCCTTGAGATTAAATCGGGCATCGCCCAAGGCCAGCACCGGACCAAGACTCGTCTCGCCCGAAGCTTTGATAGCACCTTGGGCGCTCAAATTGGCCTCGCCTTTACCGTTATAGAACGTACCACCCAACACGTTGTTTCCGGCCGTCACGGCCAGGTTACCACCGCCACTGACAGCGACCTGATTCGTTAGGAAATTATTATTCTTGGGGTCCGAAGCATTGACCCGCTGCCCCGTTTGCTTCCCGGAAGTTGGCAGCACGACTGAGAGATTCTGCACATCATGCCCGGCGCTCACGGTAACATTGCCACCACCTAAGGCTCCAATATTCTGCTTAAAGTTAACGGGCTTATTGGAGTCAACCCCGCCGATTGCTATAGCCCAAGCGGTCGGCGTTTCCCCAGCATGATCGGGGTTATTGGACCAATCACCCGTCCGAACCATCCAGCCATCAAAGAATTGTCCACTCAAGGCCCCAACAACATCCCTTCCAGCTGTGATGTTGATATCTCCGCCATTGATCGGATATTCCCCAAAGAAGGTCGTCGCTACTGTTTGGTTACTCAACGTACCATAGCGTTGGACGTCATCCGGTCGTCCAATCGTATAAATTGCTGAACCGTCATTGGTCAGCTTTAGATCACGTCCGGCGGTTGCATCAATGCTCCCCGTCCCAGTTCTCACATACGTATCTGCAGCAACCACAAGGTCTTGCCCAGCCTTGAGGCGGTAACCCCAGGATTCACCAGGCTGAAGCTGATCGGTTACAGCAGCGTATTGACCATTACCGAGATCAAACCCCTTCTCATTATTCTTAAAGCCGTCACTCAAATTACCATTGATCGACAAATTGCCCGCCGCACTTAAAGTAAGAACACCCGTTCTGCCGCCATAACGCCAATCAATGAGATCCCAACCCTTCGTCCCCAAACTCAGATCCGATGAACTGGTGACTGAAAGACCCGCACGAAGTGACCCAGGCAAATTCAAGCGCCCTTCAATGGCCGCAGCATTGGCCATAAAGCTATCCGTTGCAGATTTCCAGCTGCTGATCTGGGCGCCAGTGATCTCGCCACTGGCATCAACAGTTTCAACCGCCTCAACGGTTGTCTCCTTGGATCCCGCAATCGCTGAGCCAACGTTGCCTTTGACGGCAACATCTCCGCCATTTCTGGCGGCAATGAGATTGACCTGACCGTTACTAGCACCAGCAGAGCCTGTGACATCTATCCGTGCCCCAGAATCGATCGTAATGCCTTTTTGGTTCTTGGCATTGAGATTGACGGCATCGAGCACAACCCGACCACCTTGCTCTGAGGTTCCCTGCGCAGCTAAAAGGGCTGTGGAGTCTAGCTTAAGGTCATTAGCCGCAAGGAGGTTAATCGCGGCTTCTGCCCCCTTCGCCGTGATGGTTCCGGCCACCTCAACATTGCCTGATTCCGCTACCAGCGATACCGACCGGGCGATGAGGGATTCACCCGCATTTAAGACCCAATCACCCGCCTTGGAATCAAGCCGAATAGTGTCGGTAAATCCTGCCGTATTCAATCGTTTTCCAAGACCCCCTAGACTTCCAGCGCCACTCGCGTTGCCTGCAGCCAAATCAAAAATAGAACCCTTGGCAAGACCCTTGGCATTGATGGTTCCCTGCCAGTTGAAGGTGCCTTTCGGCACAGACAGCTTGAGGGATCCCCCCTCCTGACCCGACAGCAACATCGAGGCTTGCGTTGAGAGATTGATATCCCCCTGTTGTGCGAGTAATTCGATTGAACCACCATCGGTATTCACCTTGGCCTTACCGATAAGAGGACTCCGCCCTGAGACATCGATTTGAGAGCCATCCAAAAGATCGACGCTCCCCTTCAGGGCATTCAACCGAACGCCACCCGACGGAAGGTCGATGAGCGTAGCATTCTTAATGGTATCAGCCGTGATGCCCAGACGAGCGCCCAAGTACTCCTTGGCAGGGGCTTTGGTTGCTCCATTTGCCTGCAAATTTACCGCATAGCCACTGGCATCAATTTGGGTATTGCCCCCTTGACCGCCCGTTATCACCGACGATGCGATATTAAGGTTGCTCGCGACACGAATCGACCCCGAACCAACCCCCGTCACCCCAGTCGCTGCCGAAAGATTGGTTTGGTTAAACCCCCCAACGGCATAGCTTCCTTCACCCAAGGTGAGGCTTTGGGCATTGACGGCCAAAGTCCCATTACCCTGACCAACCAACGTGGAAGCCGAAAGATTTCTATTATCAATAACGACATTATCAGCAGTGATTGTCGACGTGAGCCCGGCATTAACAAAACCCAGGATTCCGCCGGCGTGGAGGGTAATGTTCTTTGCGGAGACATTCGTGCCCCCATAAAGACTGATATCACTCCCACTACTCAAGGTGAGGTCATTAGCGCCAAGTGCTGTCAGCTGTGCCGCACTGAGAATCAGGCCACTCGCCGAGGAGTCTCCTGCCCCAAGGCTGATGCGGTTAGCACCCAATGCGAGCGAGCCGCCCTTGATATCGACCGTACCATCCAGTCGATTGGTGCCGGTCGCATCTAGCATCACAGAACCGTTGGCGGAAACGGTTGCCCCTGATTCGACCAGCACACTGCCCTGAGCCCCTTTGGCTTCTGTTCTGAAAAGATCAGCCTGAGGCCCTGCCGCAACGCGAACCACCGCGGCGTCTCCCTTGACATTAAGAACCTGCTTTTGATTACTATCCGGGGTACCTTCAGCCTTCAGTGATGAACCACTCTGGAGAACCACACTGTCCTTAGCAGCGAGAATATATTCCTTGCCAGTCAACGAAGCTTTTGATGCGAGCTGAACCTTTGAGGCTTTGACTTCAAGATCGGTTTCGCCCTTATCGTAGCTCCGAAGGACACCAAGAGCGATACTTGAAACACCGAGCTGATTGAGTGAATCCGCCGATAGATTGATCGCGCCACCAAGTGTTTGACCCGCATCAGATGCCGAAATGATATTGATATTATCGGCAGCTATATCGAGACGCCCACCGCGACCATTCAGATCCGCCCCAGCCTCAACTGAGCCATCCAATAGGAGCCCTGTTTTCGCAGAGACCTGAATAGAGCCGCCATCCTGTGGCAGGTAATTGGCTGTAGTTCCGGCCTGCTTGGCCTTGTCTGTGTAGAAGCTATTCGCATAGGAGATTGCGAATTCGGACCGAGTTTTAGCCCTAGCGCCGGGCTCAACAGCGAAACCACTCCATGTATCATCCTTGATTGTGGTTCCAGAAACATTTCGATAACCCGCGACAATTTGTGCGCCATCACCGCGCGAAATGGTTTCACCTGGGACGATCGGGGTTTTGAGTGTCGCTGGGGTAATCAAGAATGCCCCCGGAAGTAGCGCGTAATGCGCGGGCAATAGGACGTAGTTACCCGCCTTGAGACCCTTTGCTCCTGCGAGATAGATACTGTCACCGACCTTCAATCCACTGATCGCCGTTTCAAGGGGATCGATGGGGGCAGAACCTGAAGTAAATCCTGGAAGGACGGCATAAGCCCCTTGGTAACCCTTGCTGGTTGGATCCAATCGATCGTAACTGCCACCTGGTCCTGGAAGGAACTCAAACGCTGAGAGGTCACCACCACCCCGCGTATCGATCACCGCACCCGCTTCAAGATTAATGGTCTTGCCGTTTAAGGTAAGGTTCTTAGTTGGTGCGTCATTGAAGACCAAATTTTGAGAACCTAAGGGGTAAATCCAGTCCAGCCCACCCTGCACACGACCAAATGGGATGACTAAATCCTTGGCTGAATTTGAAGTGATACTCCCTGGCGTCAAATCAAGGTTATTTGCCGCATTTAAAATTATTTCGCCCATGGGGGCTTTCAGGGTACCGCTTTGAACGATATTAGGGGCATCGATCGTGAGTTTGCCGGCAGCAGATAAAACGGGCGTGTCACTGGCATTACCCTGAAGAATAGTTACCGTTCCACCGGCGTTGTTTTCAAGTCCAATATGGAAGTCACTTAAAGTGGTGGGGTAGATCTGCTTGGCGGTCATATTAAGATCGCCCGACAACAGGAGTTCGCCCTTGAAATCCCTTTGACTTTCAAGAAGCCTAATACCCTGAAGGCGAATATCGCCCTGGCTCACAAGATCTGCCTGTCCGTAACCCTGAAGGGCACTTTCACCCCGGACGTCAATGAGATCAGCGTTAATAGCCAGATCAGCAGAACCACCCTTGGATGAGGCCACACCCGGCCTGATCACATCAGACCCTAATGCCACATAGGCAGCATTAACATTAACAGCCCCCGGAGAACCTGAGGCATCAGCCTTATAGGATACGACAGGAGCATTCAATGCGATGGAACGATTCGTTGATAGCGCGACATCACCCGTAAACTGAAGCTTGTCGAGCGTTTTAAGTGAAAGATTCGAAAAGCCACCCCCGCTCACTTGGTCAGCGGCAATATCGACTAGACCAAATTGGGAGGTGCCGACACCCACCTCACGCTTATTAGCGATAGTTTCTGGATCCTGAGACTGAATAACATTGACGATCTTTGTAGTATTAGGGAAATAACGCTGACCGGCACCAATAAAGATAGGATCTCGTCGGTTGAGAATACTGAGTTCGACATTAAGTGTTCCCCCTGAGGTACCTTCACCTTGACCTTTCTGAGCATTAAGATTACCCAACAGCTGCATCCCTTCAGCCGCAACAAGGCTAATCGTTCCGCCATCAGAGCCAACGACCGTTGGCGCATAAGCAATGCTCCCATTAGATCCTTTGTAGGGTTGGTCAATGACTGTTGAACTTCCAGATACATCAATCGAAGCGGTTGGATCGACCTCAATGAATCCTCGGTCAGCAACGAGGCTAACCGCCCCTCCATCCAATACCTTACCAAGGGTCTTGCCACGACCATCATGGTAGGTCAGTGCGATGCCACTGGCATCGATCTTGCTGTTTTCTCCAAGCCAAATCCCTTGATTCGCCAGGAATCCCTTTTCACCTTGATCAGTCGGTGGGGTGACCTGGAGGCCAATACTCCCAGCACGAGAACTCAATTCTCCATTCAAAATAATACTGGTATCAGAACTTAGATTGATTTTGCCGCCTGCATCCGTTCTGATCTTTGCACCGCTACCGACTGTGAGTGTCGCGTTAGCTGCAGGCAGAACAGCGTTAAGACCCAATTTCAGGTTCAATTCACCCGAAGGGCGCGACAACTCCGGCAATAGCTCCACATGACTCAAATCCTTGATGTTCGTGCCGGTAAAGCTTTTTGCAGCAATGGGATCAATCACTCGGCTTTCGACCTCGACCTTCACATCGGTGTTGTCACTGATCAACAAGCCTGACTTATTGGATTGGATGTTATACGTCTGGAATCCACCCGCTTTGAATAGCGAAGGATCAATGACTGAGGGATTGACTAAAGATCCTGAAGCCAGCTGAGAATCAAAGGCACCCACCACAACCTGATCTGAAGCGAGTGAGAGCGTTCCTCCCTTGCCGCCCGTTACCGCATAACCTGAAACCTTGCCCTCAAAGTTGAGATCTGATCCTTCAATTCCCTGTGCATTGAGAGTAATGGCCCCTGCATTACCCGCCTTGATCGCGCCTTTTGCCGTTCTTTGAGCACCGCCACTGACATCGATATCACTCCCGGCCTTCACACTCACATCACCCTGAGCAACCACAGAGAGTTTTCCGCCATTCGTCCATAGAGGCGACGAATCAAGCCTCTGACCCCGCGAGGTCAATGGCGGATGATCGTTATTCCAGTTGCCGGTCAAATCGATCCGACTTGTTTCACTGAGGGTGATCTCACCTTTAGTCGATCCGGAGCCGGTAAAAACAGAGCGAAGGTCCACGGAGCCTGCATGATCGATGATGTGCCCTTCGATATTCACATCACCACCCGTCAGAGCGATCGCACTGCCATCCAAGAGTTTCAGTTCGGTGTCCTTCTCAAGACTGATCGTGCTGTTGGTCTTGATCGTGGTTGAAAGGATACCGGACTGGCGAAGCGTATCGCCGGCAAACACTAGAGGAGAAGGGTTCTCGAGGGTTGGAGCCGTAAGGCCTGGGGCATTGGCAAATGAGACCGATTGGTTATTATCAAGCGTCCTAGCAAGATCAATATTCAGAGAACCGCCCTTTGCCATTTGTAGAGGCGTTCGCTGCAAACGTCCATTGACGGCCGTTGCATCCATCTCACCCTGAAGATCAAGAACCGCCGCCTTGATGTTGAGAGATCCCGCTGACTTTCCTTCAACATAACTCTCTTCATAACGCCCCGTTCCTTGAGGCCCCGCCCGGTCATAGACAATCTTCTTATTAAAGTCCTTGAAGAATTGAGTCACCTTGCCAGCGATCCCAACAAACTGCTGATTGGGATCCGCATTACTGATATCAACGGTTTTACCGTCCGCCGTCACCAGGCGAGAAGTATTGACGTAGCCTGACTTATAAAAGAGGGATCCACCCGAAAAATCAACCTTTGAACCGGCACCAACCGATACCGCGCCTTCAGCGTTGAGGTTCAAGCTCCCGCCGAGCGTACTCCGCTCAGCGACGGTTCTTGAGATACGATCAATGGCACCACTAATATCTGCAAAGGGGGTGCCTTTTCTGATGTCGACTTGAACCTTCTCCGCATAGAGAGGACCCTTGCGCTGCAACGGTGAATCTCTCAATTCGTTGCTGCGAAGCTCCACCGTGACGACGTTCCTTGAAACCGGAAGTTTGACGTCCTTTACACCTGAAACATCAATCACTGCACCGGATTCAATATTAATTTGACTCTTATTCTTAACACCTACCGCTAAAGGCTGGGTGGGACTATCGGTGGCCGTGATGTCAACCTGACCAGATTTTGACTGGACAAATGCCTTGTCACGAATATTAACCTTCTGTCCCTGAATTTCGATCTTGGACTGATATTGGGTCTGGCCATCCACCGCCGTGGTTTTATCCTTGAGATTCGGCGTTGCAATCGTTTGGCTCCCATTGGCCAAATTAACGGTTGCATCAAGCCCTAGACCATCCCCTTGATCTTGATCGCGTTTGGTCGTTCCAGGTTGCAGCAAATAGCCGCTACTGGTCTTTTGAACGGTTGCCCCTTCCCTTGCAAGAAGGCGAATGGAGCCATTGGCTGAAACCGAGGTGTTCGCCGTAATTCTTCCCTGCTGATTGACCGCGAAACCCATCATGGTGGTGTTGCCACGATCCGTAATGAGCTGCCCTGCATTCGTGACATCACCTCCGGTCTGAACTTCGACAACCAGCCCACGGAGAGAGGGATCGCCACTCGCTTCCTGGAGATAAACCTTATCTTTAGCAGCCACCAGAAGAATCTGGCCATCCGGTGCTGTTAAAGTCCCTGCATTTTGGACGGAGGGAGCAGCAGCAATAATTCGACCATTCTTGCCCGAAGTGATCTTGGCGCCCTCCAAGATCTGAATTGAAATCTTTTGCTTATTGCCTTGGGCATCAAGGACGAAATTGCCCTGAGCATCTTTTCGATAGATCTCTCCGGAACCGACCAGGGCTACTCGGCCATCTTGGTTAATGACCTTGGTAATCCCACGCTGAAAGGTGTCGTCACTGATATCAAGGGTACTGGTCAATAGAGTATTGACGTCAACCTGGGCGCCCTTCTCAAAAACGAAACCGTTTTGGTTGACCAAATAGACCTGGCCATTGGCACTCAGCTTTCCAAAAATCTTACTGGGATCACTTTGGAAGATCCGATTCAAGGCAACCGATGATGCGTTTGGCTGCTTGAACTGCACAGAACTGTCGGCGCCAATATTGAAACTTTTCCAGTTAAGGACCGCTTGATCCGTGTACTGGTTAATGATCATCTTGCTGCCGGTGGTGACTTGGTCCGCACGGCCCAAGGTGGCAAGAGCAGCTGCAGGAATCGGCAATTCACCCGCCGCTGCAATCGAAATCCCATCGACCAGAATTCCGAACAGAACCCCCTTGACAGACAACTTCAGGGTGTATCGCGGGAGATTAAACGAAGTTGGGGTCATACCACACATCCGCTTGTTTTCTTTGAAGTCTGTCTTAGAACTCATACGCCACCCTGAAATCGATGCGCTGTTGGCCGGGTTGCACATACTGCGTCCCGACAAAGGGGTATTCCCAATAGAGTTCGCTCACGAGGCCCCTAAAGGCTCTCAAGCGAAAACCAGCGCCACTACTAAAAAGATCATAGCCAGTATCCGTCCCTGGTAAGGGATCAATCAACCAAAGCTGTGCAGCATCGGTAAAGGCTAACATTCGAAAATCATTCAGATACTCGAGCCCATCAAGACCCATATCCCCAAAGTCGGGGCTCCAGAATTCCATCGAGCCCACCACACCATTATCGCCCAATCGCTCGACTTCGTGGTAGCCACGAACGGTGAGCATCCCGCCGGCACCCATCTGCTCGTTGCTGATCAAAGGTTCATTAGCAACCTGGCCACTCAATCGTACCTGCAGGGCTAAATCTTCGGGGAGTGCCTGCTTATGCTTCACTTCACCAGCGAGATAAAAATAATTGGGTGTTGCGCCATAACGCCTTTTGGCAAACTGTTCATAGCTACTACCCATACCAGCAAAATTGAAATTGAGCTCTGTATTCAACTGCGTCAGTGAACCACCCTCTTGGTAGAGCGACGCGCTGTAACCTAATTGAAAGGGAGAATACTGCACCGGTGAACTTTGACCTGGCTGTGAGGTATCCCCAATTGGATTGATGCTTTGCCCAAAATCTTTGTAATCCCAACCAAAGCTCAAGGTTTGAATGATATCTTTATTTTCTTCTAGGGGCTTATTAAGGCGAAGTCCAAAGATGTTGCCGTTACCCACGACATTGAGAGAACCGGCTGTTGTGACATCACTTGATGAGTCAAGACCAATCCCGTACATCGCAAGCCGAGACCCAATCACGTCAATGGGCATCACATAGGTTCCAGACCACACCTGAACGTTCTGAGTGTCCTCGGGGGAGACCTGATACTGAAGAGAAGCGCTATGATTTAACTGCCAAAGGTTGTCATAACGGAGCATCACCGGCAAACGAAGACGGGTCGTATTGATGCTGTTACGTGCATTCAATTCGACAGAACCATGAATGGGAAGCTCATCCTTGACTTCAAGGTCAATATCAATGGTTCCGGGCGTAGTACCGGCCCGCATCACAGGGGTCACTTGACGATCAGGGCTTTCAGCAGAGAGCTTAGAGAGCTCCTTCTGAGCCTGAGGAAGATTTAAAGGCTTGCCTTCAGCCAATGCCGGTACTTTTTCTTTGATGTGACCCGGAGAAAAGTAGCGTGAACCCGTCACTCGAAGGCGATCCACGCTGCCTTCAGTGACCTTGAGGATAACGACCCCTTCCCTCACATCCTGCTCAGGGATGTCGACCAAAGCGGCTTGATAGCCTGCATCATGGTAGGCCTTTTCGAGGGCCCCTCGGGCCTCTTCGACGGTAGCAATGTTTTTATTGTTACCTAAAAATGGGTACACCGTCTTCTCGACAATTTGGTTATCAAGAATGGTGTTGCCTTCGATACGGAATTCCCAGACATCAAAGGGATGCGATGACTCATCAGCTGGCGCCTTTGTCATATTGGCTTCAACAACAGGAGTGATCGCCATGAACCACAGAGTGATGAGCACCCATCGAACAAAGACCAAAAGCATTGTTTTGAACATAATTGAGAGTAAGTATCGCAATCAAAGGTGGACTAAACCAATTTTCAGCCCATGACAACTTGCTAAAAAACCACTTCTTTCATAACAAAGGAAGCCGATGAGACAAAAGTCTCATCGGCTTCAATCTATCCATCAGCACCAGATCATGGTGCTATCAGGAAACTCCCCGAGTGCATTACCAAGAAGAGGTCGGCGCAACACAATTGTTGGGGAAATCAGCTGCATTCTTAGCAAACCGAACATTAGTCACCGGATTCGTTGCACACGTGTTGGTGGTGTTACAAGAAGCACCATCCGTTACGGCCATATAGCCTGAATCACCAAAGTTCAGCTTATAGCCAGCAGTCGCATTTCCCTTAGCGATAATCGAAGGATCGACCATTTTCTGGACGATCGCATCCATAATCGCAACCTCAGCAGCCGTTCCGGCCCCCGTCTGTTGGCGCTGGAAAGTCCCCTGGGTCACAAATTTATAACCCCCAGAAGCTATTTCAGTCAGCGTCGGTGATTTCCCATCAATCTTAATGATGCGGTAATTCTTGGTCTGAGCTGCATCGGCACCTGTTCCATTTCTGGGTGCTGACACCAAACCAATCGCGTAATCACCGTTCAGATTAGCGTTAACCAGTGCGGTTTCAACTTCACCAGTTGTTCCAGACGTACTTATATTTTTACCGTAAAGGGCGGTAGGTTGAGCGCCGGTGGTGCAAGGATAAGCCTTACTCATATCAGAATAGAGCTTGCTTGGCACAGCGACCATCAGGGAAGCTTGGGTACCAGATCCGATTTCTCTTCGCGCTAACGTTATAGGCTTTGCTTGAAGGTTCGGATCCACCTTATCCCAAGAGGTGACAGCACCAGTCCAGATGTCGGCTAACTGGCTTGCCGTCAAGCTGGGTGTACAGACACCCAATTCACGGGTCGAAGAACACGTAGCGGCCAAAGCACCTGATTTAATTTGGCTATCTTGCAATGCATCTCTTAGATTTAGAGACACTGGCGTGTTGAATGGTGTCACAATCCCTGACGTAATTTTCATCTTACTCAAACCAGTAGCCTGAGTAGCCCCAGCTTCAACCGGCGCGTTCTGAAGTACGAACCATTTTGGATGAAGATCCGTCAGCCCGAGCTGTGGAACGAATACATCCACGAGACCCGGTTTTGAGTCGTCGCAAACATTCTTCGCATCACAAAGCGCCGCTGTGCTAGGTGAAACCGCCATGAATTGAATCTTTGACCCATTAATGACAGGGTTAGCTCCGAGAATCGACCCACCCGCACTAGTGCCTGGGGCAAAAGTAGTGGCTCCAATCACGGTGGTATAGCCTGAGTACCGAACCATAATTGGCGTGCCATTACTGATACCGCTGATATCCTGTGACAAGCAGTAATAGGTAATATAACGATCACCACCCAGGGCATTCGTATATTTCTCATAGGTTCCAGTCTGACACACCCCGTTCAGGATGGCGTTATCAAGATTCAATTTCTGTGCAGATGAACCAGATAAGTAGACAATATATTGAGGTACTTTGCTGAGAGCGTCCTGGGCCGCCAGGGCGCTTCCAGAACCCAGTAATGCCGCGACATTCGCAGCAAGTACAAAACTAATTTTTTTCATGATCAAACTCCGATCTATCACTTTTAATGAGTTGCGAGGCGATTACTTACTGATCGTAATCTTTGCAGTGCCACACTTGAGCGTCTTCTGCGTGCAAACTGAAATGGTGTCAGTACCGATATCTTTAAGAGTCGGCCTAAAGGTGAAACTGGTCACTTTTGCAGCTTTAAGACCCAATGACCGTTGGTTAATCCTTGCAACGACCTTTTCATTAGCATAAGCGGCTGACTTGGTGAAGCTGACCGACACAGCCTTTCCAACCTTACCGGTCGAAGGAGCCGTTACTTTCACATCAGCAGCTGGGACTGGAGTCGGGATTGGAGTCGGCGTTGGAGTCGGCGTTGGGGTGTAGTTACAGATCTTAGTCGTACCCGCACCACTTGCAGAGGTGAACGAGAGAACACCTGAAGCCAGTGAGAAGGTGCCGAGCTTGGTCGCTGTATTTGACTTGCCGCTGACAAAGAAGAAGCCAGGGTTCAAGGTCTTGCTACCCTCGGTGCTGCCCTTGACGCTCAGATTGATCTGAGCGCCCCAGGCGCCGCCAAGGTAGCCCGCCAGGGGGTCGCCGGTTGAATCGTAAACACCTGAAAGGTTAGCTGAAGGGTTACCAATATTGGTGCCGTTCAGTTCAACCGCATAACCCTGGACATTCTGGGTGGTTTGATCAACGAGGCTAGAGGCCGTTGGGAAGATCGTGCCATCCGTCGCTGACGTTAGCATGTAGCCCCAATCGTTGTCGTTAGCTTTAACATAGGGGTTAAAGGCAGCAACGTTGAACACCGTGGTGGCTGAAGACAGGAAGCTGGCGAAATTAGCATCGCCTGCAATATTGCCATCGACACATGACGTGGCGGCTCCAGCAACAAAGTCAGTCGCCGTGATTCCGAGATCCTTGTAATAGGTTTTCTTAGAGGTGCTGTCATAGACCACCAAGAAGAGTTCGCTGGGTCCAGAGGTAGAAGCGCTGATGGTGGCACCAGCCTGATTCGCTGCGGCCAAAAGGCCCGCCAGCAACAGAACATTTGTCTTTTTCATATTCGGTCTCATTTCAGTTGAGAGAGTGGTAATTTTTGGTGGAAGACCTTGCAAACGTAACGGCAAATGACATCAATCCGAGGGGCCTGCCCATTCATTTATGAATGAAAACATCCATCAAATCTCTTCATGCTGCGATCAGAGCGCACCGATCAGGGCGCCCCAAAGGGCACCTTCCTCCAAACTCCGCTGTAGCCTAGTGGTCAATTGTTACTAAATAATCACGATTATGTGACATTTACGTGAACTCTACGGTTTGTAGGCCCATAGCAACCAGTCATCCTCTCACCCATCTCTTCATCGTATTTTGCGCGAGGTAACACCTTTGTCACATTTATGGGGTAAATTTTTCGTTTTGATTTTGCTTGGAGCGACCAATTGACTGCGGTTCTCATCATCGAAGGTATAAATGAGCGGCATACGATCTTGCGTGAAACCCTGGAAAATTCCGGAATGAGGGTGATGTTCGCCAGTGACGCCAAAAAGGCGCTGTCAACCATTGAAGCCTCGCCTCCCAACCTGATCGTCTTCGACGTCCCCGATCATGACCCCCATCTTATTGGCTCAGAACTCATGGCCGAACTTCGGCAACATAAAGACTTTGAGGATATTCCCGCGATTATCGTTGCCCATCGCCACAATGGTCAGGGATTTCGGGGCCCTGAATCTGGGGCTGATGACACCATTTATAAGCCGCTTGACCCTCATGAACTGATCACCCGCATCAAGGCGGTTCTAAGAAAGCGATCTCATCGCATTTCGTCTGGGCATCTCGAACTAGGCGGCATTGAAATGTATCTCGATGAACACCGCATCATCATTGAAGGGAAGGAAGCCTTGCTCCGACCCATGGAGTTTAGGCTCCTCGAATTCTTCATGCGAAACGCCGAGAAAGTCTTTAGCCGAAGGCAATTGCTTGATAAGGTCTGGGGCCAGTCGGTGTTCATTGAAGAGCGCACCGTCGATGTTCACATCAGACGCCTTCGAAACATTCTGGACGTTCACCATAAAGGTGAACTAATCCAAACGGTTCGAGGCTTCGGTTACCGATTCTCCGAACGGGTATAGCCCGAACCCACGGCGGCCTCATCGACATCTCCTTTTAACACCCATACTTTCTGGAACGATTAAATCCTGGATAGCTTACTCATGAACAAGAACACGTTTTCTCTTCCATTGTCGGCCACCCTCCTCGCCTCCCTCATGGGGTGTGCATCGGGGCCCATCCAATTAGCCGTTCCATTTGACGCGAAGGAAGCCAAAACCATGTTGGCTAAAGGCAACAACCAGATTAGCGGCAAAATTCATTTTGAACCGGATCGTGGCCATGTCTTCGCATACCCCAACACCGTAGTGAGCTGTGAGGGCAACGAAGTCACCCTGATTCCTTACACCGACTATGCCCGCGAATGGGCCACGAAATACTACGGCAAGCCGGTGACCGATTTGGCCTACAAGTTGACCCACCGTGCCCGCGACCAGAAATTCATTGGCTATGAAGCCTTCATGGCCCAAACCATAAAAACCTCGTGTGATGATAGCGGCAACTTCGCCTTTAAAAATGTCGCTGACGGCGAATATTTTGTGATGGCCAAGGTCGAGTGGAAAGGGCGCGATGAGGAAATCTATAAGTTTGCCTTTGCCCCTGAAGATATCGACGAAGAAGATGGCACGGTGATTAAGAAAGTGTCCGTCAAAGGGAACGCCAACTTAAAGCTTGATGGACCCTGGCCATAAGCCGATAAAATCCTTTGGTCTCATGAAAAGAGGCATAAAAAACCCGGCCATTGGCCGGGTTTTTTTTGTTCCCTAAGGAACGGGGCTTTAGTTACCCGTTATCAAAAGTTGCAGGTCGTCAAAGGATCCTTACAGTATGGAACGTTTTCAACAGTGAAAAGATCTTTGCTGCGTGGATTAACCGTCAAGCGAACCCATTCAGCTGGTGCGTTGGTTGAACCTTGGACGATCACGCGGATGAGATTCGTCACCGCCTGGGTGTTGTGGATCTTACCTGAAGCGCTGTTGGGATCTGCCAGTGGCTGGTCCTTCCCATAAAGATGAGAATCACCATTAAAAAGGAGAACCGGATTACCAAAATCCACTGATGCATTAGCCAATGCCTTCACGAAGGGAGTATAGCCTGCAAGACCATCACCAGCGGGTGGCAAGGCAGCAGGATCCCACATGTCAGCCTGAATACCAATGACCACACCCTTTGCATGACGCTTCTTAGCAAGGTCAAATGCCTTCTGGAGCCAACGAATATCAGCAGCGGTTCGCGTTGCGACTTCATCAGCCTGAGCGGCTACATTCACAAAAGGAGCCGCCCATGGCAGGGTGTCATTATTAGAACCTGGCATGTTGACGGTCACAAAAACAATGCGGTTGGTTTCCCACATCACGTTTTCAACGTACTGCGCATCCTTAGGGAAAGCAGGATCAAAGTCGCTCGCCTGCGTCGTTACAGGTTGATCATTGATACCGAGGGTACGGCCAGGTACTGAGAAAAACAGCTGACGAACAGCGGTTAATTCATTGAGAGGAGCACCGGCACTTTTCTGCTTGGTCTTCTGACAGTCTGTCCACTCATTATCGCCTGGGGTATAAACCAAAGGTGCTTTGAATTGTTGGAACTTACCAAAAACGCCCTGGTTCCAGCCTGGGTCAGAGGTTGCAATCGGAGGCAGAATCCCAGCGCTCGTGCAAGGCATGCTGCCTGAGTGGATGTCACCCACATGCAAGACGCGAGTGATCTTGCTTGGATCATTATTGATCGAATCGATCAGCAGTTTGGCGTTATTCAAAAGCAGTGCGTTATAAGGCCAGTCACCAAAGACCGCCATGGAAAATGGCTTGGTTGAACCATAGTTATCCGCATAGTTATCGCGGGCGAACGCCTGCGATCCCGTCGCCATCAATGCCACCAACAGCATGGATGAAATATTCATTTTTTTCATATCGTTGTCTCGTGAAGGATGAGCCTTTGGCTCTAAAATTTTGAAGCTTTCTTACCGTGAGTCACCTTAGGAACCTCATTACTTGGTTACCTTCATGGCATGACCATTCTATGTATGCCTTGTTACGGTTTTGTTTCAAAGTCGTGGTAGCAACTCTGCATGCTCACTATTCGTGATGATCGCCATGATCATGGGTGTGCTCGCCACTCAACCGCATGATTTTCTGAACCGCGGGGTCTTGCTCCATATCCCCGAGATCGGTGAAATCGATATGGCGGTAATCATTGAGCTTGGCGGTCGTCATCGGTTTGATCGAGGCTGTCGATGGTGACTTGCAAGAAACTAAGTCTAAATCCTCATCTATCGCCGGCCCATGCCTTGAGATTGATTTCGGCAGCTTGAGTGATGGGAGCCACTCCATCTTGACATCGACCCCATCCAGCTTCCCCTGATAGGTCTCGAGGATCACGCCATAAGAGGTCTCTTTAGCCGCCAACTTAAGATCCTTACCCAACTGACGGGTATCGACAATCGACCAGATCGTTGACCAAGGGACTAAACGATTGGACGCCTTAAGATCCCCATCGGTGTATTCGAGTGCAACCCGATCTTGATTGAAGAGCCGGATCTTAAACAGTCGATCCTGATTGTCACGCTCCCAGATTTCACCCTGGTCGGTCGCAAGATCGCGCGTTTCCGTGCGATTGGGTTGCCGCATAAAATACCAATTCGCATGGAACGTCTTTTGATCCTTCACCCAGGTCTTTTGATACTCACAGGTCATGGGATCCATGTCCTTAAGACCATGGAGCATTTCAGCACTCAAAGGCCTTGAATCTTTCCCAGACAGGGATGCACAACCCAGAAACAGTGTAGGTAAAGCTGCCAACAACAATCTTTTTTTATTAAGAGAGAACATCGTCATAGAGATCACTGGACAAATAAAAACAGGGGCTTAAAAAGCCCCTGTCGTTCAGTCTGACGAATTGGATTTATTTAAATCCAAGCGCCGCCGCCATCACGTGATAGATCACGAGATTTTCTTGGGTACCATGGAAGAGCCACGCATAAGGGCCCGTGGCATAGATCGCAACGTCTTCACCGGCATGAGTTTCACTACCACCGGTACCCGTTGGAACCAAGGCTTGCTGATGAAAGTTCTTAGCCGTGGTGTCAACGTCCGTCATATTAACCGTACGCCCCGTGTTGGTTGGATAAGCCGCATCCCCGTCAGCACCCACATTGTAGCCGCCACCATTCGCATAGCTCAGCGTGGTGTAGGGTGCCTTGTCAACCGCCTGCACATACCCTGCTTGAGGGTTATCAAACCCGACGACCTTCCCGAGGATATTGTTACCACGCTGTGGGTAACCAGCGATCGTGAAGACATGGCTGTGGTCCGCGGAGACCACAATCAAGGTGTCCTTATCAAGCTTCAGCTCGGCAAGGGTCGCTTGCGCTTGCTTGACTGCATCAGACAGAGCGATCGCGTCGGTCAGAGCGCGGTAAGCATTACCGGCGTGGTGACCATGATCGATACGGCCCGCTTCAACATGAAGGTAAAAACCTTTCTTGTTGTTCTTGAGGATACGGATCGACTTGTCGGTCAGAGCAGCAAGGCTCGGCTCACCCGCTGAGGTCGTATTCCGATCCGCTTCATACTGCATGTGAGATGGCTCAAAAAGACCCAAGACATGACTGGCTGATGCAGGATTGATTTGGTTGAAGCCCGCCGTATCGGTAATGAATGAGGCCCCTGTGTGCGCTTTAACCCAATCTTCGGTCAAATTACGACCGTCCTTACGTTTCCCTAAGACCGTTGTATACTCTGGATCCTTGACGGTGTTTGGGAGGAAATAGGTACGGCCGCCACCAAAGACGACGTCAATGCCATCGCCATGCTTAAATTCAATCAACTGGCGAGCGATGTCTGGAATCACGCAGCCTGCTGCTGGCTGATTGGAATCTGCTTCCCAGTCACGATTGGTCGTATGCGCATAGTTGGCTGCAGGCGTTGCGTGGGTGATCCGCGCGGTACTGACAACACCGGTTGAAAGACCTGCATCTTCTGCACGCTCAAGAATCGTCGGGAGGGAATTGGCTGCAAGATCCGGCCGATTACAATCAGCCACCGTAGTGCCATGGGTCATGGTCTGGTTAACCGAGAGCTCATCACCGTTGGTCTTGATACCCGTGACCATGGCGGTCATGGTTGGCGCAGAATCAGGGGTCTGCTGGTTGACGCTATAGGTCTTTGAATGAGCCAAATAGGGGAAGCTTTCGAAGCTCAGGAAATTTTCTTCACCACTAGATGCGGTGGCGCCATTGCCTGTTCCGATGATACCGGGCTGCTGACCTTGAAGAATACGGGCGGCCGTGACCGTAGAAACGCCCATCCCGTCACCGACGAAGAAGATGACATTCTTCGCTCTACGGATATTTTTCTGCAGTTTCTTGGCATCGGCAACTGCCAGCTTACCGGCATCAAACCAGGAGGTTGCACTTGACATTGGGGGGGTAAAGGAATCCGGTGTCGGTGCAGCGATTGCACCGAGACTCAGGGTCGCTAACAAGGAGGCGGCCATCACCACCATTCCCTGCTTCAGATTTGTATTCATACATTCGCTCCGTAAGCTATTTCAGACTTTATGGGGCGACCATTAAAGGGCGCCGGCTTCTCAATATTTCACTGTGGAACCATATAGTCAGATTGTTACGGTAATGTTTCTCAAAGATGAAATGTCTATGAATTTTCCAAGCAGAAGAGTCAACTCATAGCGGCCATCCCCACTGCTGCGACCACATCACGCACTGATGAAGCGATGGACCGAGCCATGCCATTTTTCTTTTGATGACGTATCCTGTACAAAAGGCACTAACAGCATCAAGGTCAAACCCTTTTTAGCCCGCCCCATCATTTATTCAAGAGGACTTCAGATTGACGCAGTATTGGGGCAACCGATTTAAACGATCTTTCCTAGTTCTTTTGTTGACCGGCGCTTCAAGCGGCTGCTTTTCGCCACCGGCATTGGACCTCTCGGTCATGAGCTATGACCGAGTGACCAGCGATCTCCTCTCCCAGCAACTGCTTCTTAATATTGCCCGGGCAAGGCATCACCAGCCCATCCACTTCACGGCCGTTTCAAATATCGCGGCCACCTTTGATTTTCGGTTTAACGCAGGCGCGGGACCTGCGATGACCGGAAGTTCAGGCGGGATGCTGGTTCCGACCATTGGTGGCAGCGTCGCTGAAAATCCAACGATCACCATTGTCCCGATCGAGGGGGAAGAGTTCACCAAGCGGCTCCTCACCCCCATTAAGGAAAGCATGCTGACGCTCTTAATTGAACAGGGCGCCGATGTTGATCTCGTGCTTCGGCTCATTGCCGGGGAATTTAGAAGCCCAAAACAAAAGGGCTCGCATGAGGTGGTCTATCACAACAGGCCCAATGACCCGAAGGACTACGCCTATTTCAGGCGCATCGTTCTTCACCTGTCATCGATCCAGGATCGCAATGCACTCTACATCGAACCCCTTCGTTTTGAGCAGCATTGGGATTTTCCCTTGACCCAGTTCACCCCGGAAACGCTCGCCACCGTTGGAAAGGACTACGATGTAGTGCTGACGCCAGATGGCCGACACTACCGACTGTCAAAAATTGTGAGCGGTCGCGTGGTGATGTCCAATTACGATCCCAAAACGCTCTCCAATAATGAAAAGATGCGCTTAAATGAGTGGGCAGAGGTCAGCCCTGACAACGAACTCATTGTTGATATCCGAAAGGAATACACGGGAGGAGACTTCCCCATCGAAGGGAACTTCCATCTTCGAAGCCTCGCCAACGTCATTGATTTTATTGGAAAAAGCATGACTGAAGAACCTGAGTTTCAGGTGGCGCCGGATGCAAGAACCCCAAAAACGACCGAAAACCCCACCAAAACCCTCGAGATCATAGAAAGCGAGGACTATCCTGACGACACCGATATCGCCATCAAGCTTAATGGTCTCTACTATGCCGTTGGGCCTGAACATGGATACCAGTGGAACCGGGAGGCCTTTACTCTTCTCCACCAAATGTTCCAGATGACCGTCACAGAACTCCCCCGCGCGGGCATTCCAAGCCTGACGATCGCGAAGTAGCGAGACCTTAACCGACGTCCTTAGGGATCTTGACCGTGGTCAGGGCTTGGGCCGGTTGCGGGTTCGACAAAGGCGCAGTCCGAGGGGGATAGCGGGCATCGAGATCTCCTGCAAAGCGGTTGACTAGCTGAAGGGCGCCATCAAAGGCCTTAGGAAAACGCCGGTGAATAGGACGGGTGACTTTGACGCCCATTTCTGGCCAAAGAATCAGAATCCCAAAAATCCAGTAAGGTGGCACCCCCGGCATGCCCACCTCGCTTAAAAGCCCCGTCACCAGAAGTAACCAGCCCACATCCCGAGGCAAATGCTCGATCGCTTTGAGCGCGTCAAGATGCTCTTGATGACGCTGTTCGCGGGAGACTTTGAGGCTTTTATTCTTTGGGTCAGACTCGGGAGCATTCATAGGAGGGCTTCAATGAAGGAGGGAGATATCGTCCATACTGACAAGATTAAGGGCCAATGGCCATTCTAGCGATAAAAAAAATCCCGCCCCAGATGAGGCGGGATGATAGCCAGTCAAACGTGAAACGCTGCCTGGGTCCCCCAACTTGCGGCTCTTCAGAGTGGGCGCCCTCAAAAGCCTCCAACCATAGTGATAACTTAACTGGCCCCGCAAAGAGACGAAAGCGGGCTCCATAGGCTCTCAGCGACCCCACAGAAGCCTAAGGGACCCTTCTCTCCAATCCACCCCATCAAAAAAAGGGCAAGCACTGTGACGATGGCCGTCATGGTCACCCCCCATTCGGCCAAATAGTGCAGTACCTTGCTTTTTTCGCTCGCCACCAGAGATATCCCTTTAGGTCTTCGTTATCTTAAAAAATATATCAATCTAGGATGACGGCTTGATGAAAGCTTCAGCCCCTCTGAAGCTGTCAGACGCCAGCACCGACGTCAGTCACTCCTGACGGCACATCCTGTTCCTCCGTCATGTCCTCGACCAGGTCCCCACCTTTGCTAATCAAAGAAGGATCCCAGCGGATCAGCTCTAGACGCCCACAATCATGCTCGACGATCGCAGTGCAGCTCTCCACGAAATCACCGGTATTGACGTAAAGAAAGCCGTCCATTTCCTTGATCTCAGGATGGTGAATATGCCCACAAATGACCCCATCAAGGCCTTCATCTTTGAGGGTCATCACAATGCTCTCCTCATAATCTGAAATAAACTGGACGGCATTCTTGACCTTGAATTTGATATAGGCGGCCAGGGAGAAATGAGACTGGATGCCCATCACCCGACGAACCGCCCGAACCGCCCGATTGACCTCTAGGAGGAAGTCATAGCCCTTGCTGCCCAACTTAGCGATCCATTGATGGTATTTCGCAATCGTGTCGTATTCATCACCGTGCACGACCAGAAAGCGCTTGCCATCGACCGTGGTATGGACGATCGAATTACGGACTTCGATATCCCCAAAGACATGCTCGTCGTATTCCCGCACATTTTCATCATGATTCCCTGGGACATAGATGACCTTGGTGTCATGACGCGCCTTTCTGAGAATCTTCTGGATGATGGTGTTATGGTCCCGCGGCCAATAGACCCTTTTTGAGAGCGCCCAGAAGTCGATAATGTCACCGACAAGATAGAGCTTTTCACTCTCGTTATGCTTCAGAAAATCCAACAGGGTGTCCGCCTGACATTGGGTTGATCCAATGTGGAGGTCCGAAATGAAGATCGTTTTGTAGCGTCTGGTGATCATAATCAAAGGTGCAACATAGACCGAGTCGAAGGGAATTCACGGAAGCAGACCCCTTGCTCCAAACTTTAGGGGCCAGCTGTCCCTGAGCGATGGCCAGCCGCGATTATTTCAGCACGATGTTACAGCAAGGTGACCCAAAAGGCCGTCACAAAACCTTAACCCTTTTGCAATCATTCCATCATGAAGCCTCGGTATCGTGCCCCGTCACCCTGACCCATCGCGGACCCTTAATGAAATCATCCCCGACCGATCCGATCGCCGTTAAACCTCGCCGTTTTGTCGCTGAAGTCGCGGACTCTCTGGATGATATTCGGGAGGCGCAGGCCCTTCGTTACCGAGTCTTCTCAGGGGAAATGGGGGCTCACCTTCATACCCTCATTGAAGGTCTTGATTACGATGAGGTGGACGATTACTGCGATCATCTCTTAGTGAAGGATTTGACGACAGGAAGGATCGTTGCCTCAACCCGGCTACTCCCTGATACAGGCGCTGCAAGACTCGGCCATTTCTATTCCGAGGGCGAATTCCATATCGAAAAGGTTCTGGCTCTTCCCGGGCGTTTTCTCGAAATTGGCCGGACCTGCGTGGATCCCGACTATCGGGGTAGCGTCGTCCTAAGTGCGCTCTGGAACGGTCTTGCGGCTTACGCCTGCTCCAGGCGCTTTGACTACTTGATGGGCTGCGCGAGCATCTCCCCAGGTCCCAGTGGATTTGCGGTGGATGCGGTGTACCGCCAAATCAAGCCTGAGCAGTTTGGTCCGAGTGAGCTTCATGTCAGACCGAAAACCCCTGTGCCGGATACTCTGCGCTGCGTCCGTGATGAGAGCGGCATTCCTCCCCTACTATCGGCCTATCTTCGCCTTGGCTGCTGGATCCTCGGGGAACCCTGCCTCGATGCCGACTTTAATGTCATGGACGTTTTCATTCTGCTCGATCTTTCGCGCCTTCAGGAACGCTACGAAAGACGCTTTGTCGCCACCCAACCAGAAACCGATCGTGCCGTCTTTTCGGGTCTGGTTTAAAGGCTCTTTGGTTGCCGGCATGTTTGTGGCCGGCCTCCTCTCGGCGGTCATCCTGATCCCCGGAGGCCAACTACTGCTCGGGAGAGGCTCGAAACGATGGCGCGACACCCTTGTCGTCAACTGGAGCCGGATCGTTTGTGAGATCCTAAAGCTTCGCATTACGATCAGTGGCCACCAGGATCCAGAGGCCGGACTGATCGTCAGCAATCATGTGTCTTGGCTCGATATCATTGCGATTGGATCAAAAATTCCCTGCCAGTTCGTCTCGAAGGAGGATGTCGCTCACTGGCCCATCGTCGGTATTATCGCGAAAGGAATCGGAACCCTCTTCATTCGCCGAGGTGACGCCCAGCAGTCTTCTAGCGTCACCGAAACCATGGCCTGGCTCCTCAAACGGGGCTATCGCTTGGCCATTTTTCCAGAAGGAACCACCAGCCGGGGCGAGGGTGTTCTTCGCTTCCACAGCAAACTCTTCTGGCCGGCGGAGCTCGCTGGCATAAAGGTTCAAGCCTTATCGCTGTCCTACAGACACCGTGCAAAGACCGAGGCGCCCTTTGTTGATGATGACGAATTCCTCCCCCACCTCCTCCGCATCCTGCGCCTTCCTTATATTGATCTCCATCTCACCTATTGCGACAGCATTCAAGGCGGACTGAGCTATCGGGAGATCAGCAAGAAAACGCGCGAACAGATCCTCGAAACACTCTGTCCCGCCCAAAGCCCGCGCCCTCAGCCGAAGGGACTGTTACACAAACGTCACACGACCTTCACGCAGGCTTAATACTCCCATAATAAATTGGTCACGTTCGAGGACGCTTGGATCATGACAGAGTCCCACCCCGAATCCGAGGCGTGATTCCGGCCTAATCAAGGGGGGTCACCTCTTCCATGCGATGACGCGGATCTGATCTATTGCCGAGGCTCTAAGGAAACACATTGTGAAAATCGCCCTCATTACCGATGCTTGGCAGCCTCAAATCAATGGCGTCGTGACGACCCTCAGAACCATCACTGAACGACTCAGAACGTTCGGCCACGAGGTCGAGACTGTTACCCCGGATCAGTTCAGAAATTGGCCCTGCCCCACCTATCCCGAAATTCGCCTTGCCCTAGGCGCGAAAGGAAAACTGATCCAGCGCCTTCAAGCCTTCCGCCCCGATGCCATCCATATTGCCACCGAAGGGCCTTTGGGGTTTGCCGCTAGAAGTTACTGTCTGAAGCACAAGCAACCCTTTACGACTTCTTTTCATACCCTTTTTGCAGAGTATGTGAATGTCAGAACCGGCATTCCTTTGGGGGTAGGTTACCGCTTCCTGTCGTGGTTTCACAACGCCGGTGAGCGCGCCATGGCAGCAACACCTGGCCTCGTCGAACAGCTCCGTCAGCGCTGCATCAAGAACCCCGTTCTCTGGTCGAGGGGCGTTGACACCGACCTCTTTAAGCCTCGGCAAGGGGCGCTCCTTAAGGGGGAAGGCCCACACCTTCTTTATGTCGGCCGGGTTGCTGTCGAAAAAAATATCGAGGCCTTTCTCTCTCTAAAGACCCCGGGAACCAAATGGATCATCGGTGATGGCCCTCAAAGAGCGAGCCTTGAAAAGAAATACCCCGATGCGGTCTTTCTCGGCTACAAGCACGGCGAGGATCTTGCGACCCATATTGCAGGGGCTGGTGTCTTTGTCTTCCCTAGTAGGACCGATACCTTTGGTCTTGTTATGCTGGAAGCGCTCGCCTGCGGGGTGCCTGTTGCAGCCTATCCCGTTCAAGGTCCCAAGGACGTCATCTTGAGTGAGCGCGCTGGAATCCTCGATGAGGACCTCAAAAAGGCGGTCGAAAGGGCAGTCCTATTAAACCGAGACGATTGCCGGGAGTATGCCCTCAAGTACAGTTGGGACGAGTGCGCCCGCCTCTTTGAGAGCCATTTGGCGCCCATTCAGTATTCAACCTAACGAGAGGTCATCGTCATGAAAGTCATCGATACCATTCACCAATTCGATGTCAGCGTCTTCCTTTGGGTGGCTGAACGCAAAGCCAAAAAAACGCTGGTCCGCTTGGCCCGCATGACCTCTAAAACGGCAGATGGTCCCCTTTACCTGGTGTTAGGGGCCTTTCTTGTTGCCGGAAATCAGCCACAGCAGATGGCTCTTTTTTACTGTCTTCTGCTCGGCTTCGCCCTTGAAAGACCGCTTTATCTGATTCTTAAAAATCTCTTCAGAAGAAACCGGCCGGAAGCCGCACTCAATATTCCAAGCTTTGTGATCCCCTCCGACCGTTTCAGCTTTCCATCGGGCCATACTTCGGCGGCCTTCTTGGTGGCCAACCTAGTCAGTGCCTTTCATCCCGATCTGACACCCTTCCTTCTGACCTGGGCCACGTTGGTGGGTATGGCTCGTGTCGTTCTCGGGGTTCATTTCCCGACGGACACTCTGATCGGCGCCCTCATGGGGAGCCTCTTGGCGATTGAAAGCATGGAGATCTTGCTCAAGTGAAAATCTTTTATGGCGTCCAGGGAACTGGCAATGGTCACATCACACGGGCGCGCGCCATCGCTCCCAAACTGAAGGAAGCGGGCGCTGATGTGACCTGGCTTTTTACTGGCCGGCCCACGAGTAGTTTTTTCGACATGGGAATCTTTGGTGATTATCTGTGGCGGACGGGGCTGACCTTTGAAACCAAGCAGGGTCATGTTCAATATCTAAAAACGGCACTGAAAAACAACATCCTTCAGTTCATCAACGACATTAGAACGCTGGATCTTTCAGCTTATGACCTCGTGGTCACTGATTTCGAGCCGGTGACAGCTTGGGCTGCAAAACTTCAAGGCATTAAAACGGTCGGTATTGGCCATCAGTACGCGTTCGGCCACGATATTCCCATGGATGGCGCTGACTTTATGGGCATTCAGGTGCTGAAATATTTTGCGCCGGCGCATGTGGGCCTTGGGATCCATTGGGACCATTTTAATGGCCCAATTCTGCCGCCGATGATCGAAACGACCCTGCCTAAAGTGCCCAAAAAGACGGGAAAGATTATTGTCTACCTCCCCTTTGAGGACGTTTATGAGGTCATTGAGTTGCTTCGGCCTTTCAATACCCACGAATTTCATCTCTACAATCCCGGCGGGGCGATCTCGGAAAATGAAAGCCCCGCCCATGTCTCGGTCAAGGGCCTGTCTCGGGAGGGCTTTCAGGCCGACTTTGCAGAATGCAGCGGCGTCATCTGTAATGCAGGTTTCGAATTACCCAGCGAATCCCTTCATTTCGGCAAGAAATTACTGGTGAAGCCCCTTCATGGCCAAATGGAACAACTCTCGAATGCGATGGCCCTCAAGACCCTGAGCCTTGGGGATGTCATGCACGATCTCGATCCTGAGGCGATTGCAACTTGGCTTGAACAGGATCACTCGCACACCGTTCGCTATCCAGACGTCGCCGGCTTGGTCGTCGAATGGCTGATGCGGGGCGATTTGGCGGTGCACCCCTCCTGGATTAAAGAGGTCTGGGCGCGCTGCGAACACATCAACTAATTCCCCCATCATCAACCTCCCACCCCCTTACCATAACCATTACTTAAGCCATGGCAGGACAGAATCTCAAGGGTTTCGCCCGAATTTATGCAGCCTTCTTCCACTCCGTCAGAGGCTTCAAGGCCACCTGGATGCATGAGGAAGCTTTCCGGCAGGAGGTCTATCTCTTCGTTATTGCGGGACCTTTAGGTCTCTGGCTCGGGGAAACTCCCATCGAGAAGACTCTCCTGACCGGGAGCATCATCCTGGTGATGATTGTAGAACTCCTTAATACCGGCATTGAAATCGTGGTCGACCGCATCAGCTTTGAACGCCACGAACTCTCTGGGCGCGCTAAGGATGTCGGTTCTGCGGCGGTGCTCTCGTCCCTCGCCCTTGCAGGGCTTACCTGGGGCTTGATTATGTGGCCCAATCTGCCCTTTTGATCGGTTGAATCGCCTTATTTAAGGCGATGGGTTCGGGTGGTGATCGCTCGATGATAGGGGGGCGCTTCATGCTGGTGCGCCTCTGCCAATCGACCGGACCTTAAAGCCGAGCTAGGATAGAGGGAAGAATGTTCCAAAAAAAAATGGCTGATTCACCTCATCAAGCGTCCACGAACCCCATGACACGCCCCTTGCTGATGGTCCTTTCTTTTATGTTTGTTACCGGATGTGCTGGCTTTTTGGCCGACATGTCATCGGACGGCGAACTGAATGCCGAATACAAACTGAAACACGACTATGCCGAATGCCTCAAGCAATCCGCCAAGGAAGGGGTTGATTGCAGCGAGATCAAGCAGCGGTTGCTCACCGAGCAGGAGTGGAATGCGATGGATGGCGGCGTCTAAGATGCTGTTCGGTCAGGAAAACGCTGTAACCCCTTAATCAAATTTATTCCGTAAACTGGCGCGGCATCATACACTCGGGATCAGACATGCTAAACATACTGGTGGTGGAAGACGATAAAGGCATCAGAGACATGTTGAAAGACATGCTGGAAGAAGCCGATTTTTCAGTGGAGCTCGCGGGCGATACCCAAAAGGCGCTGGCCTCCATTCAGCGCCAACTTCCGGACCTTATACTCCTTGACTGGATGCTGCCAAGCCAAAGTGGGATCGAATGGTCTCGGCGACTTAAAAAGGATGAGCGCTTTGCCTCTATCCCCATCATCATGCTCACCGCCCGGACTGAAGAAGAGGACAAGATCAAAAGCCTCGATTCAGGGGTGGATGACCATATCAGCAAGCCTTTCTCGAGTCGAGAACTGCTTGCGCGGATTCGGGCCGTCCTCAGGCGTTGCGGCAAATTAGATAAGCTCAAAAGGATAGAAGCGGGCGGTATCACACTGATCTCGGATGAACATCGCGTCCTGATCCTCGGTCACCCCATCACCATCAGCCCCACCGAATATCGCCTATTGGAATTCTTTCTGAGCAACCAAGACCGCCTCTTTAGCCGCTCTCAGCTCCTTGATCAGGTGTGGGGAAGGCACAGCTCGATCGAGGAGCGGACCGTGGATGTCCACATCCGAAGACTCCGAAAGCTGTTATCTCACTTCAGCAAGGAAAACCTCATTCAGACCGTCAGGGGTTTCGGCTACCGGTTTTCTGAGAATCAGTAATCCATAACGGAGCCTTAAGGATCATGAGCCTCAGCGGTAAAATCACCCTAGGGCTCATCAGCGGCATTGCCTTGGGTCTTTTTTTGGGGGAATGGGCTAAGCCTTTTGAGACGATCGGCCAAATCTATATTGGCCTCATGCAAATGACGATCGTCCCCTACATCGTCTTCTCACTGATCGGCAACATTGGCCGCCTCTCGTCTCGGGAACTGCGTCTCCTGACGGGTTCAGGCCTATTGATGTACGCCTTGATCCTCATCGCCAGCGGAACGGTTGCCCTCGTTTTAGCGGAATCCTTTCCCGATATCCCGGCCTCAAGATTCTTTAGTGCCAGCATGGTGGAGCCAGCTCCGAACCTTGGCTGGTACGATCTATTTGTACCGGCTAACCCTTTGAAGGCCATGGCAGAGAATCATGTCCCTGCCGTGGTCATCTTCTGCCTCTTATTTGGCGTCAGCATGAGTGGTCTCAAAGAGGCCGACCGCCTTTTGGATCACATGAGTCTCATCGCCAAAAACCTTCACCGCGTCAATGGCATGGTGATTCGGCTGACCCCTATAGGCGTCATGGCCATTGCCGCCCATACCGCCGGCACCATGAGCCTTGAAGAATTCGAACGCCTCGAAGGTTATTACCTTGTTTTTGGGGTCTACAGCTTGATCATGGCGTTTTGCATTCTCCCCCTCCTGGTGACGAGCCTGACGACCTATAGCTATAGACATGTGATGACCGCCGCGTGGAACGGCTGCCTGACCGTCTTTGCAACGGGCAGTATTCTTTCGGTCATTCCGCTGATGATCGACGGCCTCAATGGCCTCTTCAGACAAAAGGCGCAGGATCGAAGCCAAAAAAGTGTTGCTGAATTTATTCTCCCCCTCGCCTACCCTTTCCCCAACGCCGGCAACATCGGCGCCTTATTGTTCATTCCCTTTGCCGCCTGGTTTATTGGAGAACCCCTAGACCTCCATGAAGAGGGCCTCCTCCTCGGTCTAGGCTTTTTTTTGTTGTTCGGCAAAATCTTTGTGGCCATCCCTTTTTTGCTGAACCATTTTCAGCTGCCTGAAGATATGTTTGAACTCTTTATCACCGGGGGAGTTTTTGCCGGTCGTTTTGGGGATATGGTGGGCGCGATGCACTTTATCGTCTTCACCATCCTAGCCACGTGTGCTATGCGGGGCGAGCTTTCGATTCAGTGGATAAGGCTCCCCGTCCATCTTTCATGGGTCGTTCTATTGCTTATGGCGTCAAGCTTTGGGATTCAGACCGTCTTGGACCGTTTGGAAGATCAAAGTGCCAGCGAACAGAAGCTACTGACGCGGAACAGCACCATCCGCCCTGATCACCTTTTAGCTCATTTAGTTTCAAAAGAACCCAATCCCGTGGCTCTCGCCCCCAATGAAAACCGCCTGGAGCGAATCCACCGTCGAGGTGTCCTTCGCGCAGGAATCCTCGTCGATAACCTCCCCTATTCCTACCGTAACCAAGCTGGCGATGTGGTGGGTTTTGATGTTGACCTCCTAACCCGGCTCGCCAACGACCTTCATGTGTCCCTGGAATTAGTGCCTTATGAGCCAGTGAGCCTTGACGAACAGCTGGCCAAAGATCATTTTGATATCGCTGTTTCGGGCCTCTCGATCACGTTCGAGCGCGCCACCAAAATGCTCATGACGGAGCCTTACTTTGTCGCGAGCTTCTGCCTTGTGGTGAAGGATCATCTGAGGCGGGATTTTGAACAAGAGGCGTCGATCGCTCGCATGAAAAGTCCTCGTCTCGGCGTGGCGGTCGACGGACTGCTTGCCGAAAGCGTTGATGAATATTTCCCAAACGCCACCATTATTCCTCTTGATTCAACCCGTGAATTCTTCGAAACCCCACCATCCCCGATGGATGCCCTCGTGATTCAGGCTGAAAGTGGGGCTAGTTGGACGCTCCTTTACCCCTCCTACAGCATCGTCAATCCTTTTAATCACCCGATCAGGTTACCGATTAGCATCGCTGTCGCTGGCTATGACAGGGTCCTCGCTGACACCTTGAACACCTGGATCACCCTTGAAAAGATGAAGGGTCATATAGAACGGCTCGCTGATTATTGGATGAGCGGTAAGGATCTACGTCCTCAAACACCCCGTTGGTCGATCCTCCGTAACGTGCTTGGCTGGACCCCCTAAAAGGCCCTCTCTGTCGCCCCCTTCGGCAGATGCTTTGATCTTTTTTTTCAGCGGCTTTTAATGCGCTTTTCAAACATGAAACTCTCCCGCCATGGTGAACGGCCATCGCCAATCCGCCATAGAATCACGGGATTGTCATCTTCGTGACATGATTCTATTTTGTGGTCGCCCCCGCCTATTCCCAACGCCAAGAGACCGTCTTATGATGTATTTTCTAAACCTTAAGCGCCCCGGCCTCATGGCTGGATTTTTTTTATTAGGTTTTACCAGCCCTTTGAGCCTGGCCTCAACCGGTTCGCAGGATAGCGCTCTGTTGGAGACCCTTTTAAAAAATGGCGTCATCAACCAAGAACAGTTCGCATCCCTCAGTAAAGCCAGCGGCCAGCTCGGCAGCAATGAGCTGATTGACATCCTCGCTAAGAACGGCGCGATCACCAAGGATCAGGCCAAAAATCTTGGCAGCTCCACAGCCAGTGCCGACAGCAGTAAGGTGGGCGGCGTTAAAATGGTCAATGCCGATACCAAGAAAGATGAGGGCTATGTTCACCTGAATGAAAAGGGCCTCGAATTCGGTTCTCAGGATGGCAACTTCAAGGCCAAGATAGGTGGCCGTGTGCAGGTCGACTCCCAGGTCAACTGGAATGACAAGAATGCCCCCCCCGGCACCGATCTCTCCAACGGCGTAGGCCTGCGCCGCGCCCGTCTGTTCAGTGAGGGCCTCTTTTTTGGTGACTACGAATATCGTTTTGAATACGACTTTGTGAGAAACAATGGGGGTACGCAGGGCATCACCGATGCCTTCGTGAAGTACATTCATTTCAAACCGATTGCGATCACCATCGGTCAGCAAAATGAAGGGAAGTCGCTTGACTCTTACATGTCGAACAACTACCTCACCTTCATCGAACGGTCGCTGCCGAATAATGCCTTTATTGAACAGGGCTCCAACAGTAAATATCAATTGGGCCTCACCGCAGAAACCTTCGAAGAAGTCTTCGACTTGCCCTACTTCCTTCGAGGCGGCATCACCACGGAATCACTGGGTGCTCCAGGGCCTGGCAATAGTTCAGACAACACCGTCGGAGGCATTAATAATACCGGCGGCACCAACGGCACAGCCACTAACGCCAACCGCAACGGCTTCAGCGGCAACACCAGCTATCAGCTGGTTGGGCGTGGGGTTCTGGTTCCCTTCAAGGACGAGGAAGGCAACCTCCTCCATACCGGCTTATGGGGCTCAGGCCGCGTTCTGAACCATAATTATAACCAGAACGGCAGTCTCAGAACGGGGGGTTGGTCCTACCAATCACAACCGGATACCGACGTCGATCGGACCAACTGGATCAACACCGGCAACCTCACCAACACCAAGTGCGTAGGCGGAACCTATAACAGCGCAACCGGTGTTTGTGCGGGCGGCCACAACGTCGTCCAGCATCAGGCCAACAGTGTCAATATGTTCGGTGCGGAACTTGCGGGCGCCTACGGCCCTTTCCACACCACGTCTGAATTCATGATGGCACAGGTGAATGGTTACAACTACAGCAGCGCCGATCTCCTGCAAGGCTTCTATGTGTCAGGTGGCTGGTTCATCACCGGTGAGACGCGACCCTATGATGAAAAGAAAGGGACCTGGAACCGTCTGATTCCGCGGTCCAACTTCCTTTCGGGTGATGGCTGGGGCGCCTGGGAAGTCGCGACCCGTTACGATCTGATGGATATGAACACCAAGCACATCAATGGTGGCGCCATCGATATCGGAACCTTAGCCCTCAACTGGTACATGACGCCGAGAATTCGGTTCATGACCAACTGGGTTCATGTCTTTGCCACTAACACCTCTCAGGCCTTAAAGGCATCGGGCAGCAAGTGCAATTTCCCAGCACAAGGAGCCAGCGCCAGCATTGGATGTTTTAACGGCCTTAGCCCAAATGTCTGGGAAACGGCGGTTCGTATCGACTTCTAAGAACACCTCAAGGGGTGTAAAACGAGCCTTTGGATGATCGCGGAAAAAGACGCGGCCCCAAGGCTCCCGACAGAGCCCTGTCGTGAAGCCCTATCGCTTTTTGAGACCAAAGACTTAAGAACCAAACCGATTCAGCGAGAAAACCCATGTTCAAGATCATCCTCCCCCTTCTCATCGTCGTCTTGATGGCTGGCTGCACCAACATGAACAAACCGAACCCGAACATCAAGCGGAGCCCTGAACGCCTGGCCTATGAAGCCTGCAAGAAGAAAAACAATGGCGATACGAGCCTGTGCAAAAAGGAAAAGGAAGATCTCCTCGACCGCGAAGAAATCGAATTAATGGACGAAGATACCTGATTGATCAGATGACTTACTGCGACCTTCGCCCTTTAAGCCTCGGAAGATAGATCGAAACCCCCATAGATTTCGAACATCGCATATTCAGCAAGATTAAGCGCATGATGAATAATACGGTCGAGAGATTTTGCAAGGAGAACCAGACGGACTGCCGCCTTGACGTCAAGGCTCTCCTCAAGAAGACAGGTCATCACGCGATGGAGTTCTGCCTGAAAGTCGCCATCCATCCGTTGGTGCCCGGCGATGACATAGAGCGCTTTCTGTTCATCCCACTGATCAAAGAGACCAACCGCCGTATCAAGATGGGATAACACCAAAACACCCATTCGATCCACCCCATCCATCAAGCTCTCGATCAAGGGTGTTGAAGACTCCAGTCGGATTTCCTCAAGCAGGAGGGCCATACGCGTCGCTTCTTCACCTATTTTTTGAAGATCCCCAACACTTTTTGAGACCGCCACCACCAGACGAAGGTCTGAGGCAAGCGGTGAATTCCGAGCGATCACCTCGACGATCTCGGCATCGGCAGCGAGTTCCATCCGATCAATGTCGCTGTGGCGCGCTAAAACCTTCTGGGCCAACGCGATATCCTGGGTCCTGAAGGCCGTCAGCGCATCTTGAACCTGCTGATGGACCGACTGCCCCATCTTCGTCACCATCAGATGGAGATTCGATAACTGTCCATCAAATCGTTTGAAAGTATGGCCTTCGCCGCGATCATTCATCGTTAAAAGCTCCAAAAAGGGATTATTCGCTGCACCCACTGATAAACCGATCGGTCAAGGGATGACTCGGCGTCGTGAACATCCTGTCGGTAGGGCCTACCTCCACCAGTCTCCCCTGACGAATAAAGGCCGTTCGCTGCGACACCCGGGCAGCGGACTTTAGAGAATGAGAGACGAGCACGATGGTATAGGCCTGACGCAACTCATCAATCATCTGTTCGATCTTGGCACCCGAGCCGAGATCAAGACTCGAGCAAGGCTCATCCATTAAAATCACTTCAGGATTCACCGCGAGCGCCCTTGCAATGCAAAGCCGTTGCTGTTCCCCCGCAGTTAATGACAACGCCGGCGCAAACAGGCGGCGACTGAACTCTCGCCAAAGCCCCGCCTGACGAAACACCAGTTCAACCAAGGAGCTTTCTTCACTCTTACAAGAGACCAGCCCATGGATCCTAAGACCATAGGCCACGTTCTCATAAATCGATTTGGGATAGGGGTTCGGCTTTGGAAAGACCATACCGATTCGCCCCCTAAAACTGACCGCATCAACACCGGGGGCATAAATATCCTCGCCATCCAGGAAGACACGCCCCTGAACCTCACAATGTTCGCTCGCTTCGACCATCCGATTAAGGCATCGAAGGAACGTCGATTTCCCGGCACCCGAAGGACCGATGACAGAAATCACTTCATTACGACCAATATCAAGAGTGACCCCCTTGAGGACTTCTCGCCCGGCAAAACGCACCCGAAGATCTTCACAACGGACCCGAGGTTTCGGTGAACGCCATTCGCCGACCGAGGGGGCCAGCTGATCGGAGGCAAAAGGATCTTGCTCGGGGCCTCCCCTCAAGATTTTCTGGGCAACTTCAGCACCCGAAAAGAGCGGTGGACCAAGAGTGCGTTGCGCCATGCATTAAGGGTACGAGGA
This sequence comes from Methylococcus sp., assembly GCA_007280285.1. Taxonomy (GTDB): domain Bacteria; phylum Pseudomonadota; class Gammaproteobacteria; order Methylococcales; family Methylococcaceae; genus UBA6136. The sequence continues at coordinate 36,693 of QYQA01000049.1, forward strand.
AAATAAGCCCAGGAAGCCCCCTGATGTCACCAGAGGCCAAGCACCTCGTTTGAGGGATGGAGAAGATTCTAAGATCGATTTGTTACAATTGACCCGTGATCCTTGTCCCATTCTCATAACCGCGAGCGCTAGGACGGCCTCAAAGCCTTATTAACGCTGACGGGACCAGGCAAAGACGGACCCCATCAGGAGGGAGACGGTCCCCTTGGAGGAGGGCGCATCACTCTCAGCCCCATGAAGGATCAAGGGCGTATCATCAGCCTCGTCACCCAAAACGCCGTCATCTTCTAAGAAATCGGCATCGCATCCACCATCCATCAAATCATCACCACCCAACATGACACCATCCTTCCTCAAAAGGGCATAAAAAAGTGTGCGAAGCCTGCCACGCAAAGATTTCAAATTGATGTCAGTCCCGCGAAAGAACCCACGCCATTGGTCATAACCTTTCGAGTCCAGCCGCCCTCAAAATGGGCCTGATGTCATCACAATGTAAACTAGGCCCCCTATAGTGGGATCACTCACCATAACTGTGGTTTCTGCGATAGGAGCGTCCATCGGTGGAAAAATCGACCTTATTCCTGCTGATACTCCTTGGCAGCACTATCGCTTACATGAGGACTACTTGGCGTGCAAGGACCCTCGCAGAAACTTCCGGACGAAAGCTCCATTCTCTTCCAGGGTTCTATGGTTATTACACCGCCCTTTGGTGCGCCCTCCCGGGACTTCTCCTTCTGCTCCTGTGGCTTTTAGGAGAAGGTAGCCTCCTCACGGCGGGCGCCCTCGCTAGACTCCCCGAAAGCTTTCTTGATGGCGCCGCACCCGAGAAGATCCAGTTATTGGTCAACGACATCAAGAGCATTGCCCAAGGCAGCTTCGAAGGCCAAATTGATCCCGCCATCCAGATGGCAGCCGATCGATTTTCGGAGCTCACGCAATGGAGCCGAATCCTTTTGACGGTGCTATCGATCACCGCCAGTCTCAGTGGCCTTTTATTTGCTCAAACCCGAATCAACCCGGACTTTAGGGCAAGAAACCACGTTGAAACGGTCGTTCGTGTTGTTCTGATCGGCTGCGCCTTAACCGCCATCTTTACCACCGTAGGCATCGTCCTATCCGTCCTGATTGAATCGTTACGTTTTTTCAACATGGTGCCCATCACCGACTTTCTGTTTGGCCTCAAATGGAGCCCACAGATTGCGATGCGAGCCGATCAGGCCGGATCCTCAGGGGCCTTTGGGGTGATCCCCCTCTTGCTGGGTACCCTCCTTATCTCAACGGTCGCGCTCGTGGTCGCGGTTCCTATTGGACTTCTCTCAGCGATTTATCTCTCAGAATATGCAACGCCAAATTTCAGAGCGATCGCTAAGCCGCTGATCGAGATTCTTGCAGGCATCCCAACCGTGGTTTACGGCTTCTTTGCGGCGCTCGTGGTAGCCCCATTCCTAAGAAATATGGGGGCCGAGATCGGGCTTGAAATTTCATCCGAAAGCGCCCTGGCAGCAGGGTTGGTGATGGGCATCATGATCATTCCCTTCGTGTCATCACTGTCAGATGACTTCATCAATGCCGTCCCACAGTCACTCAGGGACGGTGCCTACGCCTTAGGCGCCACCCAGTCGGAAACGATCCGGCAGGTGGTCATCCCTGCCGCGCTCCCTGGGATTGTCGGTGGGATTCTGCTCGCGGCTTCCAGAGCCATTGGAGAAACCATGATTGTGGTGATGGCCGCTGGCCTCAGCGCCAACTTGACCCTGAACCCCTTGGCCGCAGTGACCACGGTCACCACACAAATCGTCACGCTGCTCGTCGGTGATCAAGAATTCGATAGCCCGAAGACTCTGGCCGCCTTTGCGCTTGGCCTGATACTCTTCATCCTAACGCTGTGCCTCAATATCTTGGCTCTGCGCATTGTCCGCAAATACCGTGAACAATATGAGTGATTCAAGCCATCAACCCCTCTCGAGGGGTCATACCCACGACATTGTCATGGCCGGACTCGCCAAGCGTCGCAGCGCCGAGAAACGGTTTCGGCTTTTTGGACTGGCCTCCATTGTGGCGGGTCTTATCTTTCTTCTCGTCCTCTTTGTCAGCATTATCGGCAACGGTTACTCGGCCTTCACTTACGCCAATGTCGCACTCGACATTACCTTTGATCAAGCCGTCATTGACCCTGAAGGCCACCGCAATCCCGGGACGCTCGCTGCTGCCGACTACGACACCTTATGGAAGGCCTCCTTGGAGAAACTTTTCCCGGACGTGACGGGGCGTCAACAAAAAAGGGCTCTCAATGCCTTCATGGGTTTCTCAGCCGACAAGCGCCTCAAGGACATGGTGATCGGAGATCCTAGCCTGATCGGGACCACAAAGACCGTTTGGCTGCCGGTGGATGACACCATCGACATGCTGATCAAGGGTAAGTTGGGCAAGGAAGAGGAGCTCAACGAGCGCCATCTTCTTGACCAAGCCTGGATCAAGACGCTTCAAGATCAGAACCGGATCCGCTCATCATTCAACCGTGAGTTCTTCACCAACGGCGATTCCAGAGAGCCTGAGGCCGCTGGGATCTGGGGCGCCGTCACCGGCTCCGCCCTGACCCTCCTGATCACCATTGGCCTCTCGCTCCCGATCGGGATCGCGGCCGCTATTTACCTTGAGGAGTTTGCCCCAAGGAATCGCTGGACCGACTTGATTGAAGTCAATATCAACAATCTTGCCGCGGTCCCTTCCATCGTATTCGGTCTGCTGGGTTTGGCCGTTTTCATTAATTTCTTCGGCCTGCCCCGATCCTCCCCCTTGGTGGGTGGCCTGGTTCTCACCTTGATGACGCTTCCGGTGATCATCATTGCCGCCCGCTCAGCCCTCAAATCAGTGCCACCATCGGTGCGTGAGGCCGCCCTCGGCATTGGCGCCTCACCCGTCCAGATGGTCTTCGATCACGTGCTACCATTGGCCGTACCGGGCATAATGACCGGGGCGATCATTGGCACGGCAAGAGCTCTTGGTGAAAGCGCGCCACTCCTGATGATCGGAATGGTGGCCTTCATTGTCGACATTCCCAAAACATTTACCAGCGCCGCCACTGTCCTACCGGTCCAGATTTATCTTTGGGCCGACAGCCCCGAGCGTGCCTTCAACGAACGCACCTCGGCCGCGATCATGGTCCTTCTGGCCTTTCTGATGATCATGAATGGTTTCGCTGTTTACGTCAGAAGGCGCTATGAGCGTCGCTGGTAAACCCAGGTATCCGGTTTCAATTGCACCCCCAACCCAAGCTCCCATGAAGGGATAACCCCATGACTAAACTCGAAAACAGCACCATGGAAAGACCGTTCCACCGGGAACATCGGAGTACCGTTGGGACCTTTACCTCAGACAACCCTCGGATTGTCTGTCGGTCGGTCGATGTCTATTACGGCGAGAAACACGCCGTTCAAAATATTAATATCGACGTCGGCCGACATCAGGTGATCGCCCTGATTGGCCCATCAGGCTGCGGCAAATCAACTTTTCTTCGGTGCCTCAATCGAATGAATGACACCATTCCTGATTGTCGGGTGACCGGCGATATCAGCATGGATGGCATCGCCATCAACGGCCCTGAGGTTGACGTCGTTCCCCTAAGGGCCCAGGTCGGCATGGTCTTTCAAAAGCCTAATCCCTTTCCCAAAAGTATCTTTGAGAATGTCGCTTATGGCCCAAGGATCCATGGCCTAGCCAGCAACCCCAGTGACCTTGAGGAGATCGTCGAGAACTCGCTTCGCCGCGCTGGCCTTTGGGACGAGGTCAAGGACCGCCTGCCGCAGCCCGGTACCGGCCTTTCCGGGGGACAGCAACAACGCCTCTGTATTGCAAGGACCATTGCGGTCAACCCTGAAGTCATCCTGATGGATGAACCCTGCTCAGCGCTTGATCCGATTGCAACCGCCAAAATCGAACAGCTGATTGATGAACTCCGGGCCCTTTACACCATCGTCATCGTGACCCATTCAATGCAGCAGGCGGCCCGCGTTTCACAGAGAACCGCCTTCTTCCATCTGGGCCACCTCATCGAGGTGGGAGAAACCGCTCAAGTCTTTACCAATCCTCAGCATCAGCTGACTGAAGAATACATCACCGGCCGCTTCGGCTAAGGCCCTTCTCTTTAGGCCACCCGGGGAAAGGGGGCACCCCTGTGGTCGCCCCCCTTTTTTTGGACCCTAAAGGACTTCAGCCGCAAAATCAGCGAGACGCGACCGTTCTCCTCTCCGCATGCTGATATGGGCAGCATGCGGCCAATTCTTGAAACGATCCACCGCATAGGTCAGTCCAGAGGTGGTCCCGGTCAGATAGGGCGTATCAATCTGGGCAATGTCACCCAGGCAGACAATCTTGGTTCCAGGGCCCGCCCGCGTGATCAAGGTCTTGATCTGTTTTGAGGTGAGATTTTGCGCCTCATCGAGGATCAGAAAGCGGTTGAGGAAGGTACGGCCCCGCATAAAATTGAGAGAACGGACCGTAATCTTGCTCATGAGGAGCTGTTGCGTGGCCCCCCGTTCCCATTGTGTGTTATTAAGCGGATCGGCGCCGCTTAAGAGTTCGAGATTATCGTGGAGAGCGCCCATCCAAGGCGACATCTTTTCTTCCTCCGTCCCCGGCAAGAAGCCGATGTCCTCACCCAGAGGCACGGTCTCTCGGGTCATAATGATCTCCCGATAGCCCTTCCCTTCGAGCGTCATCATGAGCCCACTCGCAAGGGTCAGCAGCGTCTTCCCAGTCCCCGCCGTCCCCAAGAGGGTCACAAAATCAATGGAAGGATCCATCAGGACATTCAGTGCAAAGTTTTGCTCGCGATTGCGCGCCTGAATCCCCCAAACCGCATGCTGGGCGCTCCGGTAGTCCTTAGCCAACTCAAGGACGGCTGAACCATTATCTTTCGACCGAACGATGGCCTCGAATTCCGATTCATTGTCGAGATACACAAACTGGTTGACGTACCAGGACTTTACCAAAGGACCCGAAACCCGATAAAAGGTCCGACCTGTTGGATCCTTCCAGGACTCCATCGAGTGACCATGGGTCTCCCAGAAATCATTCGGCAACAGCTGGGCACCGCTGTAGAGATGACTGATGTCATCAAGAACCTGGTCATTGTGATAATCCTCGGCGATCAAACCCAGAATCGAGGCCTTGATTCTGAGATTAATATCCTTCGAGACGAGGACAACCTGTCGCTCCGTGTCATCTCGAACTAAAGCCAGCGTACTGGCAAGGATTGAATTGTCTGGAAGATTCCCCGGCATATCATCCGGAAGTACCGACTCTAATCGATTTGTTTGAAAAAATAGACGCCCAGAACATCCTTCATTTTGCTGTTTGGCGACGTCAAGTCGACTCAAGGGAATGCCATCCCTGATCTCCGACAGCATGGTCCGGCCGATCAACTCATCCAGAAAGCGGCTCGTTTGGCGCGCATTTCTGGCAATGTCTGAAATGCCTTTCTTACACTGATCCAGTTCCTCGAGAACAATCATCGGAATAAACAAATCATGTTCTTGAAAGCGGAACAAAGACGCCGGGTCATGCATAAGCACATTGGTATCGAGCACAAAAAGCTTCCGGTCGGAGGATCGATTCATGAGGATGTGAATAAGATAGGGCCAATGAGAAGCTGCCGTCCTTATGATGGCAACCGTTAAAAAAAGCGACGAACCTTTTGACCTCCCGGTGTCAGGATGAAGGGATCCATGACCACAGACACCCGATGCGTGACTCTGCTGGCGGGCATGGGTTTAATAAATCTCCGGAACCATCATGTCTGGTATTACCGGATGCCGCTGATAGTCGGGATGATGCTCGCGTTCCGGCAAGACGATCGGTGACCGCTCGATCTCCTGATAGGGAAACTGGTTCAAGAGATGATGAATGCAGTTAAGCCGCGCCTTCTTTTTATCGACCGCCTGCACCACCCACCAAGGCGCCTCCGAAATATGGGTTCTTTCCATCATCACCTCCTTAGCCTCGGTGTATTGCTCCCAACGGCTTCGCGCGAAGAGGTCCATGGGACTCAGCTTCCATTGCTTCAAGGGATCATGAATCCTGCTAAAAAAGCGAAGCCGCTGCTCTTCATCCGTGATCGAGAACCAGTACTTGATAACCTTGATACCGGATCGAACGAGCATCCGCTCGAATTCAGGAACGGAACGAAAGAATTCTTCGTATTCCGCATCGTTGCAGAATCCCATGACCCGCTCGACGCCAGCCCGGTTGTACCAACTGCGATCAAACAGGACGATCTCACCGGCCGCCGGCAAATGCGGCACGTAACGCTGAAAGTACCACTGCGTTCGTTCACGATCACTCGGTGCCGGCAAGGCCACTGTCCTACAGACCCTGGGATCAAGGCGCTGAACAATCCGCTTAATAACGCCGCCCTTACCGGCTGCATCTCGGCCCTCAAAGAGGATGACCGCCTTCTGGCCGGTTGCTGCAATCCAGTCCTGAAGCTTAACCAACTCCCCCTGAAGCCTGAAAAGTTCATAAAAATATTGCCGCCTGAAGGCAGCCTCTTCCCCTGAAAGGACCGAAAATTCCCTTGCCTCAATCTGTGGTTGATCCTGAAGCTCCATCTCAAGCTCTGCATCATCATCATCCATGAACTTTGATTGAAGACGCTCGAGGAACGCCTCTTCCCTGAGACGATCGGCCAGACGCCCTTCAGCACCAGATAAAGGGAGACCCGCCTTCCCGAAAAGGACCCGAGAAGCGAGCACGATGCGGCGCCGAAAGCCGTTATGAGGGTCTTTCACGGGGGGCATTTATTGGACTTCAAACAAAGGGACGCCTCTTTAAAACGCCCTTCGAATAAAGGGTGGGCCAAAGGTCTTAATATCAGCCACTGAGGGTCGGGTTTAGGGAGAGAAGATCCAGAGAGGGTCTCTTTAGGTGGCAGCCGATAAACCGGATCATCCACCCGGTATAGGCTCCATTCATCAATAACACGGCGACTTAGATGCATCACACCTCAGGATCGCTTTGAAACAAACGGGGGTTTCACGAGGCCCACGCGAAGGAGGGCATGAACCGTCCTCATCGTTAGGCCCAAATCTATCACGCTTTTGTGGCAGTCACATGAAGTTCCTTAAACCCCCTAAGGGGGACTCTGAGAGGAAGGGTCTTTACAGGGAATCTCCTTCCCTTCCGAGGTAAAGGCCTCATCAGTCCCATTCGTAAAGGGCAGATAGCGATGGCCATGCAGGCAGGTTTTAGGGTCGGTGCTTAAATCCTCTTCGATGTCCTGATTGAGCGGCGCACACCCTCCGAATAAAGCCCCCATGGCCAGACCCATGATCAAAAAATCACGCCATGGCCTCGGGTTTGGGCTCAACATCATGAAAAAACCTTTTGAATACGGCCAATAATGTTTTAGGGCTCGATCTCTTTTCGCCAAGGCCACTGCTGCTCCCACCGCCAGGCATCCGCCACAATCGTTTGAAGATCCCCACGTTCAGGTGTCCAGCCGAGAACCTTGTAAGCGAGACATGAATCAGCGACTAAGCGGGCGGGATCCCCTTCTCGTCGCTCGCCATAGGCGACGGGGATCGCGTGCCCACAAACCTCTTCGGCCGCCTTGATGACCTCACGGACGGAGAAGCCATGGCCATTACCGAGATTAAAGGCCGCGGTGGGCCTGCCCGCTAAGAGATAATCAAGCGCACAGACATGCGCCTTCGCTAAATCCTCTACGTGGATGTAATCCCTGATGCACGTCCCATCCGGGGTGTCGTAATCCTCGCCGTAGACGGTGATGGAAGGTCGTCGACCCGAGGCGGCTTGCAAAATCAAGGGAATCAGATGGGTCTCAGGCTCATGGCGTTCGCCCAGCGCGCCTTTAGGATCCGCGCCTGCCGCATTAAAATAGCGAAGAGAGACCGAGCGGAGGCCATACGCCCGATCAAAATCCCGAAGTATCTGCTCAACCATCCATTTTGAGTGGCCGTAAGGATTAATGGGCGCCTTGGGGTGATCCTCATCGATCGGAACCCGAACCGGTGTTCCGTAAACCGCGGCCGTCGATGAGAAGATAAAACGGAAGACACCTGCCCGAACCATGGCTTTTAAAAGGGTCAGCGTCGCCGAGACATTATTCTCATAGTACTTAGCGGGCGCCGTGACCGATTCCCCAACCTGGATGAAGGAGGCAAAGTGCAAAACAGCATCGATTCCCTCACGGGCAAAAAGTCGATCGAGAGCTGGCTCATCAGCGATATCAACCTCGACCAAGACCTCTTCAGGAACGGCATCACGGTTCCCGGTCGAAAGATTATCAGCAACCACCACCCGATGACCCATGGCCATCAAATGCTTCACCATATGTGATCCAATATAGCCGCAACCACCGACCACGAGGATGTTTTTTGGATCTTTAATCGACGTCATGAAGAACTGAACCTCGTCAACGTTGAAGGGACTCATCAGGCTAAAATAGGTCCTTAGACTAACCTAGAGAGGCCCTCCTAGAAAAGCCCTAGGTCCCCATCGATTGCAACGATCCCTTGCCTCCGAATAAAACCCTAGGAGCTCTTGATGCCCCCCTTGACCGTCTCAGATCATTGCCGCGATAGCGCTGGACTTCTCTATGTCTATCCCGTCCTTTCTAGGCGCTCAGGCGGACTATCGATCGGCATCAATCTCAACCCCAACAATGCCTGCAACTGGGCCTGCAGGTACTGTCAGGTCCCCGATCTTCAGCGAGGCTCAGGGCCTCCGATCGATCTTGAGCGACTTGAAACAGAACTTCGTTCACTGCTCGAAGACGCCGCCAGCGGTGATTTCTTCGATCGCCATGAACTCCCTGCGGACCAGCGATCGATTCGGGATATTGCCCTTTCTGGCAACGGCGAACCCACCAGTTCCCCAGCGCTGCGGGAGGTTGTTGGGCTGATCGGCGGCATCGTCGCCGAACAGAATCTCCTTGGCCATATCAAGCTCGTCCTGATCAGCAATGGCAGCTTGATGCGGCGCGACAGCGTCCAGCAGGCCCTCGCCCACTGGGGAGAACTCGGCGGGGAAGTCTGGTTCAAGCTAGATCGTGCCACCACCGAAGGAATGGCCGCAATCAACCAGATTCAAATGACCCCAGATACCGTTCTTGAAAACCTCAAGGCTTCGGCGAGACTTTGCCCCACCTTCATTCAGACCTGTGTGGTGGCGATGAAAGGCGAGGCGCCCTCAGCCGAAGAACAAGCGGCCTACCGGGCGTTCCTTGAAAGAGCGCTTGATGAAGGGATTGAATTAGCTGGCGTCTTGATTTATGGCCTAGCCAGAAAGCCCCTTCAGCCTGGCGCAGAAGACATCAGCCCGGTGACCACGGACGTCCTTGAGGCCTATGGAGACGCTGCACGGGGTCTTGGCATTGAGGCCAAGGTCCACCTCTAAAGAGGAGTCCTCAAGCGCCTTGAAGGGTCACCATAAGACGCCGAAGCCCCCCATGATCCCGATGTTCACCCAAGGTAATCCCCTGCCAGACTCCAAGGGCTAGGCGCCCGTCTTGAACCGGGATCAGAAGACTCACCCCAAGGAGACTACTTTTCACATGCGCGGGCATGTCGTCATCGCCTTCAAGAACATGGATGAAATGCGGGGCACCATCAGGGACGAGATGGTTAAGATGGGCCTCAAGATCGCGCCGAACATCAGGGTCGGCGTTCTCGTTGAGGGTCAGGGAGGCGGAGGTGTGCTGAAGAAAGAAATGGGCAAGACCCACCGAGAGGCCTTGGATCTCGGGGAGCTGAGCCAAAACCTCGGCGGTCACCCAATGAAAACCACGGGGTCTTGGTTTGAGGACAATCTCTTTCTGGAACCACATACGGCATGATACACCGACGGTCTTTTAAGACTCAAACCCGCTACAATAGTGGGCTTTAGTCCCTCATTCGACACGACTCAGATCACTCCCATGCGCACCAGCCAATTCCCTCTTAACACCGTCAAGGAAACCCCTGCCGACGCCGAGATCATCAGCCACCAGCTCATGATACGGGCCGGATTGATTCGTAAATTGGCCGCCGGACTCTATAGCTGGTTGCCCCTCGGGCTTAGAGTCCTTCGAAAAGTCGAGCAGGTCGTCCGCGAGGAAATGGAGCGTGCCGGCGCGCTTGAAGTGTTGATGCCCTCGGTGCAACCCGCGGAGCTTTGGCAGGATTCCGGCCGCTGGGATATTTTCGGTCCCGAGCTCTGCCGCTTCAAGGATCGTCATCAGCGCAATTTCTGTCTCGGGCCAACTCATGAGGAAATCATTACCGATTTGGTGCGGAACGAAATCAAAAGCTATAAACAAATTCCCCTCACCTACTACCAAATTCAGAGTAAATTCCGCGATGAAATCCGCCCTCGATTCGGGGTCATGCGGGCCCGGGAATTTCTTATGAAGGATGCCTACTCCTTCCACATGACCCAAGAGTCCCTGAACGAGACCTACGAGACCATGTATGCGGCTTATTCCCGTATTTTCGAGCGTCTCGGGCTTGAATTTAGGGCCGTATTAGCCGATACCGGCGCGATTGGCGGCAGCCTTTCCCACGAATTTCACGTTCTTGCTGATTCCGGCGAAGATGCCATTGCCTTTTCCGAGCAAAGTGATTACGCCGCCAACGTCGAAATGGCGGAAGCCAAGGCCCTCATGATGGCTCAGAGCCCGGCCATTGCCCTCAGCACCGTGGACACTCCCGGCCAACACAGCATCGAGCAGGTCAGCAGTTTCCTGTCAGTGTCCCCTGAAAAAATCGTCAAAACCCTCCTCGTTAAAGGTTCCGGCGGCGGCGTGGTTGCCCTCCTTTTACGCGGCGATCACGCGTTGAATCCCGTTAAAGCCTCAAAAATCGAGGCCGTCGCCAACCCCTTCGAATTTGCCAGCGAAGCCGAAGTGCTAAAAGCAGCCGGATGTGCCCCAGGGTCCCTAGGACCCTGCGGTCTTGAGATACCGATCATTGCCGATCTTAGCGTGGGCTCACTGACTAATTTCACCTGTGGCGCCAATCAGAATGGCCGCCACTTTCAAGGCGTCAATTTCGGCCGCGATTTGCCGCTGCCTGAAATGAAGGACCTGCGCCTGGTCACCGAAGGGGACGCCAGCCCTGATGGCCTCGGGTCTTTAAGAATCGCTCGAGGCATTGAGGTGGGTCATATCTTCCAACTCGGCACCAAATATTCAGAAGCCATGAGTGCGACCGTCCTTAATGAAGAGGGGAAGAATCAGGTACTGACCATGGGCTGCTACGGCATTGGGGTCTCCCGCGTCGTAGCGGCTGCGATCGAACAGAATCACGATGACAGGGGGATCATCTGGCCCGCCGCCCTAGCGCCTTTCGAGGTCGCTTTGACGCCTATTAACATGGCCACCTCAAAGACCCTTGAAGCAGCCGCCACGCGCCTTTACGAGGCGATGAAACAGGCGGGACTCGAGGTCCTCTTTGATGATCGGAAGGCACGGCCTGGCGTCATGTTTGCCGACATGGAATTGGTCGGGATCCCCCATAGGATTGTCATCAGCGATCGACTACTTGACACCGGAAGAGCCGAGTACAAGGGACGGAAGGAGTCGGAGGCCATCGAGATGGCGATCGATGAAGTGGTCCCCTTCCTTTTAACCCGAAGGGCCTGAGGAATGACCCTCACCGCTGGGGCCCCGATGCTTCGCCTGGGGGTCCTAGAGGATGTGGTGACACCCAAAGGTTTAGCCTATAATTCCTCAAAAATCAGATCCTTCAAAGTTTACCCCTTCCCCCCGTTGCATCGATGAACCCCCTTCTGGACCGTCTCCAGCCCTACCCGTTTGAGCGGCTGGCCCGACTGAAGGCGGGACTGACGCCACCGGCGCACCTCGATCACATCGCCCTCTCTATGGGCGAACCACAGCATCCAACACCCGACTTGATCAAGGACGCCTTGGCCAACCATCTGGCCAGTTTGACCCAGTACCCGGCCACCAAAGGCCTTTTGGAGCTTCGTTGTGTGATTGCAAAGTGGCTCACACGCCGGTTCAAGCTTCCGGCGGAGGCCATCGACCCAGAACACCAGATCCTCCCCTGCAGCGGAACCCGTGAAGCCCTCTTCGCCCTTGCGCAGGCGCTGATCGATCCTACCCGGGCGGCGAGAGTGGTCATGCCCAATCCTTTCTATCAGATCTATGAAGGCGCGGCCCTCCTGGCGGGTGGCACGCCGACCTTCCTTCAAACAACCCGAGAAACCGACTATCTGCCAGACTTCGATGCTGTTCCAGATGCACTGTGGAACGAATGCCAGCTGGTCTACCTCTGCTCCCCAGGCAATCCAACTGGAGCCATCCTGCCCGCCAGGGGTATGGCTAAGCTCATGAACCTCGCTGAGAAGTTTGATTTCGTGGTGGCTTCTGATGAGTGTTACTCTGAACTCTACATGGATGAAAACAATCCGCCACAAGGCCTCCTGGAGGTCGCCCACAGCATGGGCAATACCGATTTTAAGCGTTGTATCGTTTTTCATAGCCTCTCCAAGCGCTCTAACGCCCCTGGCCTTCGTTCAGGCTTTATCGCCGGTGATAAAGCACTCATGTCCCCGTTTCTTCGCTACCGAACCTACCACGGCGCCGCCTTATCGATTCCGGTGCAATATGCGAGCATGGCGGCGTGGGGCGATGAACAACACGTCATCGCGAACCGGGCCCTCTACCGAGAGAAGTTCAAGCATGTCGCCGAGATTCTTGGCCACGTCATGACGATCAAGCTCCCCCCGGCCGGTTTTTATCTCTGGCCTGATATCGGTGGGGACGATCAACGCTTTGCAAGAGACCTTTTTGCCCAAGAGCATGTCACTATCCTCCCAGGGAGCTTCCTTTCAAGGGAAGCGCAAGGCCGTAATCCAGGGCATAGTCATGTTCGACTGGCCCTGGTCGCCCCCCTCGATCAATGCCTAGAGGCCGCGCACCGGATCACCCGTTTTGTCCTTTCCAACCCTTCCTTTCAAACATCAACATGTCACTAGAAACCATCATTAACGCGGCCTTTGAAGACCGCGCCCACATCAGCCCCACCACGGTCAGCCAAGAAGTGCGCGCCGCCATCCAAGAATCCCTCGACCTCCTCGATCAGGGTAAAGCCCGCGTCGCAGAAAAAATCAAGGGTGAATGGACCGTCAACCAGTGGCTCAAGAAGGCTGTCCTGCTGTCCTTTAGAGTCACGAACAATCGCGTCATGGAAGGCGCTGAAACCAAGTATTTCGACAAGGTCGAGCCGAAGTTCAGCAGTTATTCCCCGGAAGATTTTGCAGCAAGGGGGGTTCGTATCGTCCCTCCCGCCGCCGTTCGGCGCGGCGCTCATATCGCCTCTGGCGTGATTTTGATGCCTTCTTTTGTCAATATCGGAGCCTATGTTGATTCCGGAACGATGGTCGATACTTGGGCTACAGTTGGCTCCTGCGCTCAAATCGGCAAGAATGTTCACTTGTCGGGCGGCGTAGGTATTGGCGGGGTCCTTGAGCCTCTGCAAGCGGGACCGACCATCATTGAAGATAACTGCTTCATTGGTGCCCGTTCTGAAGTGGTGGAAGGGGTGATTGTTGAAGAGGGTTCGGTCATCTCCATGGGGGTCTATATCGGCCAGAGCACCAAGATCTATAACCGGATGACGGGGGAGATCAGTTATGGCAGGATCCCAAAAGGCTCCGTGGTGGTTTCTGGAAACCTCCCCGCGGCTGACGGCAGTCACAGCCTCTACTGCGCCGTCATTATCAAGCACGTCGACGAGAAGACGAGGAGCAAGGTCGGCATCAACGAACTGCTTCGCGACTAAGACTTAATTTTGATCACACTTTAAGAGAATCGTTATGAACAATATCCTCCTTGCCCTGATTGCCTTCATGGTCTCAACCTCGGCCATAGCCAGCACCGAGCATTACATCCGAAAGGATGGCAACCACGTCCAACATCTCAAAATTACCCAGGTCGGCGATGACCTGAGTGGCAGCATGGATGTCAATTTTGAGCCGAATGGCACCACAGAAGCAGACCGCAAGCCTTGTGCGGCTGAAGTCTCGGGCGATGCTAAAAAAACCGGAGAGAACGAGATCACCATCAAAAAGCAAATTGAAGGCGAAACGAAGCATTGTGCACTCAAAGTACACCTGAGCAATGATGGCGCTAAGGTGGAACAATCACCAGAGTGTGGTTATTTCGTCGCCGGCATCTGCCATTTCGACAGCGAAGGCAAGGAGCTGACGAAAATCAAATAACAACGCCGTTTGGTGACCTCAAAAAAGCCCCGTAAATCGGGGCTTTTTTACGGTCAAAAATCAAGCTGAAGGCACGGTCTCTTTGACGAAGAAACGAGAGAAGATGAGCCCAAGCTCAAAAAGAATCCAGATAGGAACGGCCATCAAGGTTTGCGAAACCACGTCTGGCGGCGTCAGCACCGCCCCTATGACAAAGGCAAAAACAATCGCGTAGGGCCGCTTATCTGCAATGGACTCCCGCGTCACAAGCCCCGAGACCACGAGCAGGATCGTTGCAATCGGAACCTGAAAGGAGACCCCAAAAGCGATAAACAGCGTCAGCACAAAATCCATGTACTGATTGATGTCGGTCATGACGGCCACCCCCTTTGGGGCCGTCGTGACCATGAACTTAAAGATCAAGGGAAATACCAAAAAATAGGCAAATGCCATACCGCCATAAAAAAGCAGAATACTGGCCACCAGGAGCGGCAGAGCCATTCTCTTTTCGTGCTGGTAAAGACCCGGCGCAATGAAGGCCCAGGCCTGGTAGAGGAGATAGGGAACGCCGAGGACCACAGCAACAAAAAGGGTCAACTTCAAAGGGGCCATAAATGGCGACGCGACCCCGATGGCAATCATTTGAGCACCGGGCGGCAGGTGGCGAGTCAACGGGCCCGCCAAAAGGGCATAGAGGTCATTTGCCCAGAATGAAAGCCCTGCAAAAAGAAGAGCAACCACCACAATAGAACGAATCAGACGATCACGAAGCTCAACGAGATGCGTTATAAAAGGTTGTTCCCCATCCTCCCTCAGCGCGTCCTTACGTCTCAGCATTGGGCTTCTCAGGCTCTTTTGACGGTGGCTCCAAAGATAACGGAGGGACAGCGCCTTGTGCTGGAGGTGCGATTGTCATGGATTCCACCTCTTCTTGGAACTTGAGACGCTTGGCCTCCATCGCCTCCCGCAGCTCAATCAGCTGGAACTCTCGGTCAATTTCAGACTTTGCAGAATGAACAACGGTGCGAATTTTGTGGATCCAGCCAGAGACCTCTCGAACCAAACGAGGCAATCTTTCAGGCCCAAAGACCAGAAGACCCACTATACCAATGAGCAGCAACTCACTAAACCCAACATCAAACATGTCGCCTAAGCGTCCTTAGCGCTCGTTTTATCGTCTTCTTGAGAGATTTCAGGGGTCGGTGGCTGAGGCTTTTCGCCAGAATCCTGATCGTTTACCGCCGATCTGAAACTCTTGATAGCAGAACCAAGGTCACCGCCGATATTTCTGAGGCGTTTGGTTCCAAACAGCAGCAAGACAATCATGAACAGCAACAGCAGTTCCCAGATACCAATTCCCATGTTGCATCTCCCTTGGTTTTAATGCGTTATCTTAGCAAAATAAACAGCGCCTCCTCAGCATTCACCCTGTAGCGAACGCCTTCAGGGTGAGTCGGTGCGCCTCAGAACGCACGTTAAGGCCTAATATGATTGCGAGCGACGCTAATTTTATAGATAATCCCGCTCTTGGTCTTTGCTAACAGGCGCTCACTCATGCTGACAACGATGCTGAAAGCTAAACTCCATCGCGCCCGGGTGACCCACTCGGAACTGGAGTATGAAGGTTCATGCGCCATCGATGGCCATTTACTGGACCAATCA